>CALZJV010000001.1:0-42367 GCA_945787595.1 uncultured Desulfobacterales bacterium
TCTTTTCCTCCATCGTTGTGTTTGTCAGCCTTTTCCAATATGATTGTCTGACAATATGACAGCCTCATACTTAATGAAATCCACCCTCTTGTCAAGTGAAAAACACCGACCAAAACGTCCGGCGATACGGGTCGCTTTGACATCACAAACACCTGAAACCGGCGTTCCTTACGAACGTTTAGTCGCAAGTTCGAGCGGCTGTTTGAGGTTATTTGTGGAGCGGTTTTGGAACGTTATTCTGACAAACGCTATAATGAACACTTTATATTTGAGTGCATCCCGTATTGACAAACTGCATGGCCTGCCATAATAGATGCCTGCTGTTGATTCTCCTCTGGTCGTTTATAAATCTGGATGAACAACCGCGCAGCGCTGCTGCGCCCCTGCCCCTGGGGCGGGTGCTTCGAAAACAGGCCGGCTGGATTCTTGGATGTTACCATGCCCTTTCATATGGATCCATGATGACACTGGGTAACTGGGTGCCTTCTTTATTAGCCGAGGTTTGGGCCGATTCGACGGCCACCCAGCTTGTCTGGGGCGGTGCCCTCACGATGCTGGTCGGTGGACTGGGCCGCCTGGCAGGCGGTTTTCTCATTTTAAAGGTCCCTGCTCTGAGAATTGTCAATGGATCCATTGTGGTGATAGCCATTCTCTTTTGGGGCCTTTATGCCATTCAAATTCCCCTGGTCACCCTGGCATTGGTACTGGCTGCCGTCTGGTTTGCATCCCTCAATTTCGGTGCGGTATTCGAGCTGGTATCCCGCACGGTGAATTCGGCTTCCCTGGCAACCACGTTTGGCTTCGTAAACTTTCTAGCCAATCTGGGGGCCGTCCTTTTTACGCTTGTCTTTGGTCTTGCCAAGGATTTTACCGGTACGTTTTTTGGCGGGTTCCTGATTATGGCCCTTGCCGCTGCCATGGCTTATTTTTTCGGGAAAAATGTATTGCGGCGGAACTGCACCAAAAACACGTGCACTTGATTTTGGATCATCTCCAAAAGAGTTGATCCAAATGAAGGGGTCAAATGATATGTTTGAAGGTTACAAGCAGTTAACGTTTTAACCCGGATATTTCATGAAATGCCCGGGTCAAGCAGCGTAAATCCGGTCTTCGAGTCATGGGCACGCACGGGTGAACAATCGGTCAGCTCAATCAGAATCACTTCCATGATGTGCCACACCTTGACCCCCGAGCGTATGCAACCGGTAACCGTCGTTGATTCTCGACCGCAGGCCATGTGCAGATGCAGCACCGGCTCACCGTTTTCGTCAGGGAAAAGGGTGCCGACACCAGCGGCCTCATGCACATCTTTCAAAATATGCTCCATGGGTACGATGGGATATTCCCTTCCCCGGGCAGGACCGGTAATCAGCCGGCTGTTTTTGTCGGCACCACCGACTATCATAACCGAGGCCGCGCGGATAGAATGCTCCCGGGAAAATTTTTCGATCTCCTCGTGTACTGTTTCGTCGTCTTCCAGACGCATGATAAAAACGCGTCCCAGTCCGGCTTGCGTGTATTTCATTGTATCTCCTGCAGGTTAATTTTATGGAATCGTAAGCCACCACCCGTGAAACGGGTGGCTATATTCTTCCGCAAAGCGGAAAATAATCAAAAAACATGTCTTCGCAGGTTTAGGTTCAGAACCGCGTGCCTGGCATACGGTTTGTAGAACAATCCATACCGTGGTGTTCACCACTGCCGGGACCCGTTGATATATTAACGACGCTGCCACGATCCAGAGACAGCACATGGGTGATGCAGGCAATCATTTCTGCCTCATGATGCGTTACATAGATTAAGTTGGTATCTGTACGGTCACCGATAAAACCGAGCAGGGTCAGTAACCTGTCCCGATTCGCAATGTCAAGGCCGTCACAGGGCTCATCCAGCATCAGCAACACAGGTGATTTTACCATGGCGCGGGCAATCAAAACCAGTTGACACTGGCCATGCGAGAGCTGTCCGAAGTTTTGATCGGCCAGGGAATCAATACCCAGGGTGTCTATCCATGCCCGGGCTATCTTTTTCTGTTCAGCACTGCACAATCGATAAAGCCCGATCGAATCAAAAAATCCCGAGCAGACAACATCAAAGGCGCTCAGGTGTCTGGGATAACGGACCTGAAGCTCCGATGAAATAAATCCGATATTTTTTTTAATATCCCAGACACTCTCTCCGGATCCTTTTTTCTTGCCGAAAAGATAGATTTCATTGGCATATGCCTGCTGATTCTCACCGAGAACCAGTTTCAGAAGAGTCGTTTTCCCAGCCCCGTTCGGGCCCAGAATCATCCAGTTGTCTCCCTGTCTTACGGTCCAATTCACTTTGTCAAGAACTGTCACGTCATGGTACCTGACGGTGGTGTCCTTCATACTGATTAAAATGTTTCCTGTCTTCTTTTCATTCTTGGCAGAATGATCCGTGTCGATCTGTTTCCGGGTGCTGGAAAAAGCGGGTAGATGATGCGCTTCTTCCGGCAAACTGTTTTTCTGCCGATAAAGGCCATGAAGCATCTCCTCGGTTAAAACGTCATCCCGTTTACCCTGTTCATAGACACTGCCGTTTTTCAGGAGCAGCACATGAGAAATATTTGACATGATTTCTTCAAATCTGTGGGTAATCAAAACCATCTGGATATGATCCTCAATTAAACCCTCAAGCATTTTCTTCAAGGATTGTCGGGACCGATGGTCTAACCCGTCATAGGGCTCATCCATTATCAGGAGACGTGGTTTTTTTAACAAGGCCCGGGCAATGAGTGTTTTCGCCATCTCCCCGGATGAAATTGAGAGGATATTCCGGTCAAGAATAGATTCAATCCGCAATTTGCTCGCCACGTTGTCCAGATGGTGACTGTAATCAGCGGTGTCGGGCTCTTGACGGTATGCACGGTCCAGGATGATGTCTTCCACCGTTGTGACCTCATCAAGGTTTCCGCTGAAATCACGTGAGTCGAGCTGCAGGTTTTCCTTATCCATGATACCCCGCTGTTGCTCGGGCGAGACATATCCGATGGAATGATATACCGATTCGGAATCCTCTGTGCCGTAGTGGTGTGTAATTCTGCCTCCCACCACGGGTACGCTGCCAAATAACGATTTAGCTAGCGTTGTTTTCCCGGCGCCGTTAGGACCTATCACAGCCCAGTTTTCTTCACTTTTTATCTGCCAGGATGTGTTCCGCAGATATACCTTATCCCGCAACCTTACGGTAATGGCATCCAGTGTAATTATCGGTTCATTTTTCATAATATTATGTGGATATACACTATCTAACTGCCAGGACCTTGAGCCAGTCCTGAATCTCTACACCCGGAGTCTCGAGGGTTTCCTGAGCATAAAATGCCTGTACCAATTTACCGGCATCGGCCACCGGCTGTCCGCTCAGGCTTTTTTCAAGTTCCTCGACGGCATTGCTCGGAAAGCAAAAGAAGTCACCTGAAAAGTGCAGATCTCCGAAACATCCATCCACCACCGCATATTCGGCCCGAATGAGGCCACCGGGCGCTTTGTGCATCCTGTGCAGCATCTCTACACCGGCACGGATCTTAATATCGCGCCCGGATGCTCTGGTCTTGCTTTTTTTATAAAGCCAGTCATCGCTATACAGCATTGCCTGGCATTCATCCATTTTCGACTGCAGAGCTGCGTCTTTTGCAGCGGGCTGCATGGGGCCCAGCAAATTCTGAAACTCTTCGGCCATCAATTCGTTCAGTTGGGCTTCATCCCATTGTCCGGCTTTTTCTTTTCCGAGTTCCCGTTGAATGGTTGTCAGATTTTCCTTGAGTGTCTGGTGCACCTTATCTCGAAATTTCTCATCCGGAACTTTCAGCACCCGGCTCATCATTTCATAATTGAAATCGACAATTAAATTGCCCACAAAAACGATACACTCTCCGATCTCGGCAGCACCTGTTCCTGATATTTTGCAGTTGTCTGCGATCAGGTCATTGACCGGTTTGTATCTCACCGGTATGCCGATACGTTGGTGCACATTGATGATGGGCTGCAAAAACTTTTTATAAAACGTCGTCTTTCCTTTGGGAATACTAGGATTGTCCCGGTGTAGAATCAAGTGGAAAAAGAGTTGCCCCCCATCCAGATATACCGCGCCGCCACCCAGATCCCGTCTGAATACCGGAATGTTATTCTGCCGGCAGAATTCCATGTCCACTTCCTGCTCGGCATCCTGATGGAACCCGATACAGACATAGGGCTCGGCCGGGGACACCAGTGAAAGCGCCTCCTGCCCCATGTGGGCCAGGGCGTGATAGATTAACTGTGAATCCAGCCAGGGAACCTTCCCCAGATTGTACAGTTTCATTTTGCTACCCCCATAGAAAAAACTTGCCAAGAACATTCACTGGCAGGTTTGTGGTTTCAATCATGTTACGATAACCTATCTCAAAAATGTCCGGCTAATTCTCTTTCAGGGCCTTACGAACCAGCTGTACGATATCCATCACCTCGAGGGATATTTTGTTTCTTCTCACATAGGTGAGCATGGTCCTGACACATTGCTGGCAGGAGGTCACAATGGCCCGGGCACCGGTGGATAGTGCCTCCTCCACTTTTCGTTTTGCGATTTCCGCTGACAGCTCTCCGTCTGCGGCGGCGTTGACCGCCGGACAGACATTGGCGCATATCTGACAGTTTGTACAGGCTTCTATTTCCAGAACTTGCCTGAAACTGTAATCCTTGTTGGCCATAGGGTTCGGTCCTTTATACCGGCCGGCAGAAAGTTTAGGCGTCTTCGAGCAGATCGCCGATAAACTGGCTGATATTGTAAATCTTAAATTTCTGTTTTCGCAGTTTGGCGTTTGACAGGTTATGAATGCAGGAATTGCATTCGGTCAGCACCACTTCGGCTCCGATTGCTTCCGCCTGTTCAAGGCGCCGACGTGCCATGGATATGGAATTTTTGGCATATGCCCCCCGCACACCGCCACCGGCGCCGCAACACAGTGCATTGGCATGGTGGCTGTCCATCTCCACAAAATTCGGTGCGATTTTTCGGATGATTTGGCGGGGCTCTTCGTAAATCCCGCAGTGTCTTCCCAGATCGCAGGGATCGTGGTAGGTCACCCGCTTGTCGGTTTGAACACCAAAGTCAGCATCTTTCAAAAATTGGCTGATGTGCAGAACCTGGACACCCTTTTCTTTCAGTTCGGCATATTGGGTTTTGTTGTTGAAGGTCCTGGAACAATACGGGCAGCCCGTTATGATTGTCTTGGCGCCGGTTTTCAGGATGCGCTCTATATTTAATCGGGCCAGGTCGTCGTTTATCTGATAACCCACATCTTCCAGCACACCGCTGCAGCAAACCTCGTCGATCAAGGTGTAATCGACATCAAATTTATCCAGCAAATCGAGGGTTGCCAGGGTGGCTTCATCTTCCCGGTAAGAACCTACGCAACCGATAAAATAAACATACTCCGCCTGCTTATTGCGCTCTCTTTCAAAATCTTCCGGCTCATCTGCGGCATAGATATTGGTATGTTTCTGGAGCACCTCATGCATGCCTTTAAAGGCAGGATGACAGGACCCAATATGGACCATGTCCTTTCTGACCTGCTTGATAATCTCCGGCACCTCCACACCGGAGGGGCAGTTGGTGGAACAATTGGCACAGGTGGTACATTGAAACAGAGTTTCAATCAGCTCATCATTGAGATCAATTTTATTATCCATGACCTCTTTTAACACAAGCATCTTACCCCGGGCGTTGTAAGCCGGGCGCAACGTAGCCCCATATACCGGGCAAACCGACCGGCAAAACCCGCACGATGAGCATCGCAACACCTGGTCACGATACTTTTTTTTAAATTCATATTTCTCATCCATACATAACCTCCGGGTTCTCCTCCTGGGAGATGAGAAGACTGTCGGCAATCTGCAGCCGGTTGATCGCCATGTGCAAAGGATGCAGCCTGTTTATGACATTCGGTACAGCCCACGGTTGAATGCGGTGTTTGTCTGTAATTTTCCAGCGCTATCAGGGCAACCGATTGCGCTGTTCTCTTTTGGACATCGGTGCCTGAATTTGCGTGGCAGTATAAGCAGCGATTGCCGATTTCTTCTGCCGCGGCCGTCTCATGGGTGCCGATGAAACGGTGACAGGTCATACATGTTTCATCTTCCGCTTCAAATGCCGGCAGTTATTGTCTGTTGTTCATGACAGGCATCACACTGCTCAAAGAGCGGCTTTTGCGGGTCAAAACCGCCTGTGCCATCACCTGACAAAAGTGCCTGGTGGGGGTTGTGACATGCAAGACAGTTTTCGTAGGATTCAGCAGGGTTGATCTCTTGGGCACCGTGCCGGTTACGCGCTAACTCCTCCGGCACATTGTCATGGCAGTCCGTGCATTGCTCGGGGTCGAAAAAATCCGTCAGCTGTTTGCTGATATCGGACGGATCTGGATGCCGGGGCTGCTCAGTGATGCCGGCGTGGCAATCCTGGCAGGAAAATTGACCATGTGCGGAAACATGAAATTTTTCAGCATCAACCCACCAGCCTGCCTGGGCCAATGCCCCGGAAAACGCCAGATAAACCACAGCAAACAGGATCGTTCTGCACTGTTTTATCCATATATATGAGCAGGGCATTGGTTTTTCGTTCAGTCTCACTTAGGATTCTTTTTTACAGCAGCAGATTGCCCCGCAATCACACCGGCTAAACAGGCATGCTATAAAGCTGTAGAGAGCTATTTTGCCAACTCTTCTTTGTACTTTTCTAATTCGGACAGCATCCATTTATCCACCGCCGCGGGACCGTGAATCAGATGATCGAGCTCCGGCGTGCCCTTGGGCGTCAGTTTGTACATCCAGCCGCTGCCATAACAATCCGCGTTAATTAAACCGGGGTCTGTTTCCAGGTCTTCGTTGACCGACTCGATTTCACCTGCAAAAGGCGCGAACACCTTGCCCAGCCATTTGCCGGATTCAACTTTCGCAAACTTTTTGCCGGCCTTGAGGATCTTGCCGTCGTCAGGCAGCTGAACATAGACGATCTCGCCTGCCAGCTTCTGGGAAAAGTGGTCCATCCCCATCACCACGATCTCACCCTCAGGACGAATCCAGAAATGATGTTCATCATAGTACAGATCGTCCGGCAAATTGAATCCCTGGATCTCCATGTGGTCACCTCCTGCTGAATCTCGCGTTAAGGTCCCATGATTGACGATTTACACGTTAAGCCCTAATTTTCCAGGATTTAGGATGGCATTCGGATCAAAAAGATCTTTCAGGTCATTCATTACCTTCATAAAAACGGGATCATGCTCCAAGCCCATGTAAGCGGCCTTGGACATCCCCACGCCATGCTCACCTGTCAAAGTGCCCCCCAGCTCGATGGCCAGTTTGTATAAATCCGCCTCAACCTGTTTTACCTTTTTGACCTCCTCCGGGTCGGTTCCGTCATAGACGATCACCGGGTGAATGTTTCCATCCCCGGCGTGAGCGACCGTAGCAATCATGATTCCGCTGCGCTCACTAATCGCCATCACCGTTTCCAGCATATCCGCCACTTTGCTGATGGGCACCACGATATCTTCGGCCAGGACATTGTAGTTTAAACGGGTCAGTACGCCGTAAATCGCCTTACGGGCAGCCCACAGCTTTTCAGCCTCTTCGACCGTCGATGCCTTGGCAATCTTGCCGGCGCCATTGCTTTGCAGCGCCTCGATAATGACCGCCATTTGTCCATCCACTTCATGTTGGGTGAAACCGTCGGTTTCCACCAGCAGCATAGCCGCCACTTCCGGTAAATCAAGATCTGTTGCTTTGTTAACCGCCTGCAAACTCGGGCTGTCCATCAGTTCAAGCACGCTGGGAATAATCCCGCAGCGCATGATGGCACCGACAGCCTTGCCCGCCTGGGGCAGGGATTCGAATGTTGCCGTACACGTCATTGTGGCCTGGGGCAGGGGATTGATTTTCAGAGATATTTCAGTCACCACTCCCAGCGTACCTTCCGAACCGACAAAAAGCCGGGTTAAATCATATCCGGAAACGCATTTCATGGTCTTGGACCCGGTGTGCAGAATTGACCCATCCGGCAGCACGACCTCAAGATCCAGCACATAATCCCGGGTCGTCCCATATTTGGCGCCTTTGACCCCTCCGGCATTGGTCGCGACATTGCCGCCGATGGTGGCCACCTTGCCGGAGGCAGGATTGGGCGGGAAAAAAAATCCGGTGTCGGCCAACTCGTGATTCAAATCATCGAATACCACCCCGGGCTGTACCATCACCTGCCGATCTTCGATGCTTATGGCCAGAATCTTGTTCATGCGGCTCATATCGAGCACGATACCGCCCTGCCGTGGAACGGCCGAACCGGTCAGCGAGGTGCCGGCCCCGCGCGGGGTGACCGGAATCTTATATGTGTTGGCCAGCTTCAGAACAGCCGCAACCTGCTCTGTGGTTTGAACCCAGACGGCTGCTTCCGGCCGCTGGTTGAGTCCCGACGAATCATAGCTGAAACTGACCAGATCGATCAGGGCATCCGTAAAGTTATCTTCACCAACAATAGCGACCAATGATCCTATAATTTTCGTATCCATTTGCTTTTTCCTGAACATCTCAGGCTGAATTCAGCCCATTAAGCTTTGAATTCCCGGACAATTTCGGCGAATTCGTCTTCGGTGAGAACGCGTTTCAGATCGTGCGACTTTTGCTTCACCGCCTGCAATACGGGCATTGCCAAACCCGGATCGAGATCGATACCCAGTTTTTTAGACCACAGCTCGACATTATCAAGCCCGCTCTTTTTGCCCATCAAGATGTTGGGTGCCTCATGCCCCACAAAATCAGGATGAACCGGATATACGATGGTGGGGTCGGATTCAAAAACATTCTTAAACCAGCCGGTGACGATCCCTGATTCAATGTTATACGAATTTTTGCCGATAAAGGGTCGATTGGGGGGCACTTCAAATCCTGACAGCTCCTGGACGAGCGCCGCCAGTTCATTGAGCTTGCTGAAATCTATACCTACGTCGATGCCGTACATCGTCAGCAGCGCTAGGACGGTTTCTTCCATGGGCGTGTTGCCCGCCCGCTCCCCGATTCCAAGGACCGTGGTGTGAATGACCTCCGCTCCGGCAAGAACGGCGTTGATAGTATTGGCAACTCCCATACCAAAATCGGGATGGAAATGAACTTCGATCGGTTTGGATATGCGTGCTTTTACTTTTTTTGCAAAATAGGTTGCTGCCTGGGGAGAAAGTACACCGAAGGTGTCCACCAGGGTAAAAGCATCCATATGGCCTTCAACCGCAACACGATCCACCAGATCCAGTAACCAGTCTATATCGGACCGCGTGGCATCAATTGTGAAAAAAACGGTCTTAAGCCCTGCGCTTTTAGCAGCAGAGGTGGCGGTAATCGAAAGTTCGATGGCTTTCTCCAAAGGCCACTTATACCCCTTCTCGATGAGGTGCCTACTTGATGGGATTTCGATGACAATTCCGTCTACCCCGCAATCGGCGGCCAGTTCGACGTCCGGCACCATACAGCGTGAAAAACAGAAAATTTCCGAACTCAAATTCCGTTTCACAATCTCTCTGAGTGCTGCTTCATCATTGGGGGATACGGCCGGCATTCCAGCTTCAATCCGATGGATACCGACCTCGGCCAGTTTTTCGGCGATTCGTATTTTATCGTCTTTGGTAAATATCACCCCGGCCTGCTGCTCTCCATCCCGCAGCGTAATGTCATGCACTTTCACCTGCGGCGGCAGGTTAAAATCCTTGGTGACTTCTTCCAGGTAGTTCCAGTGGCTGACGTACCAGTTATCTGTTTTCCAAGGGTGTGCCGGATCAATTTTTGTTTTCATTTGTATGTCCTCCGATCTGTTTTGCTGCAGTTTTGTTTTTATAAACAGGATGTGATCCCACTATAGTAGAACTGAGACGGCCTGAGGTCTAATCTCAATTTTGGCGATTTGAACCGGAATTAACCGGTCGGTCCGTATAATTCTATATGTGAATTTATTCTTCCCTGTCAATATTTTTTTATTTAAATGGATTTTTTTTATTGACAGCGGAATTTGCATGGGAGCTAAGTTTTATGAAATGTTCGGGTGAAAGAGGTAGCGGCGGATTGGACCGCACCCTGCAGTAAGTTACGGGGAATGCGCTCACTATTTCCGTTCACCAAAGGGGTACGATGCCTCACCATTTGTAAGAATCATGAAGTTGAGATTCCCCGCGGCTCGACAAACCAGGGGATAACCCTAAAAAGAGGGGGGCGTCAGAATCCAGATAACTTCAATCGTGTCACCCTCTAAGGCACGCCAGGAATGCGCCACATGGGCCGGATAATAGATCGTGTCACCTTCCGCCAGGCGATAAACGTCCTCACCGACACATAGTTCGAGCTTTCCTTTCACCACAAAGCACATTTTTTCACCGGGGGAATCAAGCATCGGTTCGCTGCCGGAATTTTCTCCCGCTTTAACTCGCATGTACATGACTTCCAATTGGCGCTTCATATCCGGCGTCAATAAATCATAGACCACCTTCGATCCGGGCAGTGCCAAGCGCTTTCGCTTATCGGCACGAACAACAGAGACCTCATTTCTGTAAATAGTTTTTTCGACAGGATGATTTGTAATGCCGTCTTGGTAGCCCCAGTTAGATTCATTTTCGTTTCCGTTGGGGAAAAGATTCACAACGCTGTAGCCAAACTCGGCCGCAATCTTTTTCAGGGAAGTAATTGAAGGCTCGGTGTTGCCGCGCTCAATCTGGCTGAGAAAACTTTTAGAAAGTCCTGTCTTTGCTGAGAATTTTTCAAGCGTTAACTGACGCTTCTGTCTTTCAGCGCGAATCCTTTTGCCCAAATCAATCAAAGTCGTAGGCATGCATCCATCTCCTCGCTCAATACCGAAAATTACGAATAAGGTATATTTTGATTTTCAGTTTGTCAAATCGATCTAATTAAATCAAGATTAATTTAATACGGGCAGTCTTTTTTTCTCAGGGGAAATATTTTTAAGTCAACGCTGTCCAAGGAAAATCAGCCGTCCATGGTCCCGTCCTGATTCGACACCGGTTAATTCTTAACCGACCACTTTTTTTAAAATACCATTATTACTGCCAGATAAAATTATTTATCCTGCAGGCTATGAATCATTTTCATCAGGAGCGGCTATCGATTTAGGGCCCCCTAACACGGACAAGGTGTTCCGACGGATTACTCCTATAGTGAATTATTTTCTTGACATCGTACTTCCCCGCTGTTAATAGAATCCGGTAAACACCCGATTGTCTGCAGGGCCGGACCGTTCGGTTAAGAATACTTATTGGGCTGGAATTAAGCCCAGTCTTCGGTTACCTTTTTCTTTTCAACCTATCGTCCAGCAAATCCAGCTTGTTGCAGTTGCTGGATCAATCTAAAAATAATTTCTATAAGGAGGCCATCCATGGGATACGAATTAGACACCTATTTTATCGAGAAAGCCCACAAAACAAGCCCGAGACGTCTGTACAGTCAGACCGGTGCTGACTGGCAGTACCGGGTCGATTTTGAACGTCTGCGCCAGGAGCGGCTGCAGAAAACCCGTGACCAGATCGAAGCCTTTGACCTGGGGGCGCTGGTACTGTATGCCGGGGCCAACATCCGCTATGTCACCGGCTCTTATCAGGGCAACTGGAAGTACAACATCAACATCCGCTACGTGGTTCTGCCCCGCGGCGGTGAGCCGGTGCTGTTTGAGACCGCCGGTTCGGATATGCACTGTGCCCGCATCGATCTGCCCTGGATGGAAGATCGTGTGCGACCGGCCATCACCTGGCAGTGGGCCGAAGGCGCCGTGCCGCACATGGCCGGCAAAATGGTGGAAAGCGTACTGGAAGTGTTAAAGGAAAACGGGGTTGAAAAAGAGAAAATCGGCATCGACAATACGGACATGCCCATGCTCCAGGCGTTCAAAGCGGCCGGCATCGACGTGGTCAATGGCTGGCCGGCCATGTCGGCTGCCCGGGTGGTCAAGACCAGCGACGAAATCGAACTGCTCAAGCAGGCATCGTCCATCGGCGATGCAGCCATGTGGAAGATCAAGTACGAATGGCTCAAGCCCGGGGTGACCGAGCGCTACATCGAGGCCAAGGTGCACGAGTTTATGCTTACCAGCGGCTGTGAGATCATCTACGACATCATTGTGGCCTCGGGTGGCAACACCAGCCCCTACCGGCGCTGGGCCACCGACAAGATTATCCGCCAGGGGGATCTGGTGATCGTGGACATCAACGCGGTGGGACCATCGGGCTATTTTATCGACTTTGTGCGCTGTTTTAAGGTAGCGTCCAAGATGACCCAGCAGGAGATCGACCTGTACCGCGAGGTATACGATTCCATGTACGCCGGTCTGGACAAGCTGCGCCCGGGCAACACCTCCGCCGATGTGGCCGCCTGCTTTCCCAAATACGACGACGACAAGTACGGCACCGTGACCCTGCAGCAGTTTGCCCACAGCATCGGCATCACGCTGTATGAGGGCATGTGGATCTCGCGGGCCTACTCCCTCGATTACCCTGCCGAAATCAAGGAGAACATGTACTTTGCCATCGAAACCTTTGCCGGTCATCCGGGACTTCCCCAGACCTGCCGGCTGGAGGAAAATGTGCTGGTCTCGGCCGACGGGCCGGTGGTATTTACCTTGATGGAACATATGCAGGAAGCCATAGAATAACTTGCGAGAACAACGAATGGACAACAAATGGAAAAGCTTTGGTCTTGAAGATCAGGTCGCCATCGTCTCCGGTGCGTCAGCGGGAATCGGTCGAACCCTTGCTGTCGCGCTGGGTGAAGCGGGTGCCCATGTCGCTTTAGCCAGCCGCAATCAAACCACATTGGACGAGGTTGCGTCCGAGATCGAAACATTGGGCCGCCAGGCCCTGGTTGTTCCGACCGACCTCACTGACGTGGGCCAGATTCGCGCCATGGTCACCAAGGTCCATGCCAGATTCGGAAAAATCGATATCCTGATCAACAACGCTGCCTGGACCGCCACGGTGGAAGCCTTGCAGGTGACCGAGGAGCAATGGGACCGGACCCTGGACACCAGTCTAAAGGCCCAGTTCTTTCTGGCTCAGGCGGTTGCACCGATCATGATAAATCAGGGCTATGGTAAAATTGTAAACCTGGGATCCAACCTGGCCGAAGTTGCTTTCCGGGGGCGATCGGTTTATTCGGCCGCCAAGGCCGGTGTGCATCATCTAACCCGCGCCTTGGCCAATGAATGGGCCTCCAAAGGTATCCATGTCAATTCCGTCGCCCCGTGTATTACGGAAACACCGACGCGTCGCGAATTGTTCGAAAAACCCGGTTATAAGGATTGGGCCCTTGAACAACTACCCATCGGACGCTGGGCCCAGCCTGAGGATCTCATCGGGGCCACGTTATTTTTATGCAGCTCCCTGTCGGAGATGGTCGTCGGTCATATCCTGATGGTAGACGGCGGCTGGACCATTCATTGACGGAGACCTAAATTTCAGACACTTAACAAAAAAACGTTTCACGCCAAAGGGATAAAACAATGGGAAAGACCTATGTCGTACCACTCAAGGACGCCGTGACAGGCGTGTTGCATGGCAAAGCCGGTACCTTCAGGGTGCTTATCGATGAAGAAATCAGCGGAGCCCGACATTTTTCACTGCTGGTAAATACCATGAATGCCGGTGTCGAAGGCAGCTGGCACAAACACGATGATAACGAACATTGCTGGTACATCCTGTCCGGTCACGGAACCATGTTTATAGCAGACGAATCTTTTGAAATCGGACCGGAAATGGCTGTGTTCGCACCGGCAAACATCCTCCATAAGATTGATGTGGCCCCGGATGAGGATCTTACCTATGTGTTGATTTATGCACCACCGGGACCTGAAAAGCTTCTAAAAGCCAACGGCGAACACGCCTTTGACAAAAAATAGCTTTTCAGCGCAACCCGCCGGGGTCGCTGCCGGAAGTCAGTAATTAAGAAAACATAAAAACAGTTCATAAAGAGTTAAAGCGGGCCATCGGATATGGGATCCAAACGTCTGGAAGGAAAACGTGCCGTCATTACCGGTGCCGGCGGCGGAATTGCTGTTGCTACGGCCCTGGCTTTTACAGCGGAAGGAGCCGCTGTCTCCCTTGCCGATCTGCATCCGGCCGGTGTTGAAAAAGCCGTGGCAAGAGTTGTCTCCCAAGGCGGAAAGGCCAAGGCCTTTGTCATTGATGTCACCTCCCGGAAGGCAGTGGCATCTCTGATGTCCGGTGCCGAGGCTTTCATGGGGGGCATTGATATCCTGGTGACCTGTGCCGGCGGCTACAAAGCCTATGCCGGGTTTGAAGAAATCAGTGAAGAAGACTGGGACCGGGTCATCGATGTCAATCTGAAAAGTGTCTACCTGTGCTGCAAGTCCGTGCTCCCTTACATGAAGACCAGGGGATGGGGGCGAATCATCAACCTGGGTTCTCTGGCCGGCCGCAGCACCAGCGCCGGCACCTCACCCGCCCACTATGCTGCGGCCAAAGCAGCGGTATCGATGCTGACCCAATACATTGCTAAAGATATGGGCCCGCACGGCATCACTGCCAATACGATTGCCCCGGGTACCACCTTGACCGAACGGGTGAAAAATCTGCTGACGCCCGAAAAAGAAGAACTGTTTACCGGCGCTTGTCCCCTGGGCCGATTGGCTCAACCCGAGGAAATTTCGGACGTGATCACATTTCTGGCCAGTGATGAAAGCCGTTATATCACCGGCGCAACCATCGATGTCAACGGCGGCCGGTTGATGCTTGTCTAACTGCTCGGAAATTGACAAATCGGCGCCGATTGATTTTATACTTCGGACAATTTGAAATATCATATAACTTTTTGTTATTATAGAATAATATCAATGTTATCAAGATCACCAGTAGCAGTAATTACCGGCGCAGGATCCGGTATCGGAAAAGCGTGCGCGTTAAGATTCGCCGACGCAGGGGCCGGTGTGGTCGTTGTCGATTGCGATGATGAAGCCGGGCGACAGACCGTAAAAGCCTTGAAAAACATCGGGGCTGAAGCTGTCTTCTGTCATGCCGACGTGTCCCGCCAACAGAATTGCATCGATTTTGCCCGCCAGACAATCGATCGGTTTGGCCGTATCGATGTCCTGGTGGCCAATGCCGGTATCCGGGCCTTCGGGACCATTTTGGACACCACCGAGGACGACTGGGACCGAATGCTGGCCGTTAACCTTAAGGGTGTAAACTTCTCCTGCAAGGCGGTACTGCCGAAAATGATTGAACAAAGATCCGGCGCTATTGTTCTTATCGGTTCAACCACGGCCATGACCGGACGGACGAACATGCCGATTTATGATGTGACCAAGTTCGGGGTTCTGAGTTTAAACCGAAGCCTGGCAGCAACTTATGGCAAGTTCGGTATTCGCGTCAACACCATCTGTCCTTCCAAAACGATTACCGAATTTCATATTAACAAGGCCAAAGCCCAAGGGCTTTCACCCCGTAAATTGCGTGCTCAATTTGAAGACTATGGCTTACTGGGTCGGGCAGCCGAACCCGCAGAAATTGCGGCGGCTGTATATTTTATGGCCAGCGCGGAGGCTTCGTTCATCACGGGCCAACACCTGATGGTGGACGGTGGATATTCAATCGGAGCAAAACCTTTTACCTAGCAGATGGGTGGGTTCGATCCCGTCGTCGGATTCGTCACGCAAACGAATCCCAATTTAGTAGCGTTCGTGAGGGGGCTGATGACACCTGATAAAATGCATCGGGAATTGTGTTTTACCGGGTTCAGGCACGATTTATTTTAATCTTAACAAAGAAAGGAGGCTGTATGAAAAACACAATCAAAATTTTATCCCTATTAACCATCTGTTGTGTCGTTATTGCTGGAATAGCCAACCAGGCCGACGCGGCCTGGCCGAGTAATAAGCCGATCACGGCGGTGATCATGTACAAAGCCGGCGGCGGTACAGACACCTTGACCCGCGCCTACACCAAAGCCATGGAAAAAGCACTCGGAACCACCGTAAACGCTGTAAACCGACCCGGTGCAATCGGATCGTTGGCAGCGGATTTTATCTATTCAAAACCGGCCGACGGCTACTGGTGGCTGGGGGGCTCGCAATTTGCCAAATCGTTACGCGTGATGGGATTGTCCAAATACAAGCCTTATGAAAACTGGCAATGGTTCAAAGTGGCCAATGGTATCCAGGCCTTCTCCGTCAGGGTTGACTCTCCGTACAAGACCATGGAGGATTTCATCAAGGCCGCCAAGAAAAACCCGGGTAAAATCACCATGTCGAACTCCGGAATCGGCGGAATCTGGCACGAAGGCAATGAAATTATGACCAAAGCGGCCGGCATTGTAACCAAGCAGGTCCCGTACAAAGGTGGCGCGCCGGCGGTATTGGCCACCCTCCAGGGCGAAGTTGAGGTAGCCGGGAGCGGACTGCACGAAGTCATCGGTCACATCCGTACGGGGAAAATGAGAAATCTGGCGATTTTTACCAAGAAACCCATCACCCTTGAAGACGGGACGGTCCTGAGACCCATTACGGATTTTCTCCCGAAGCTGGCTCCTTACGCACCGTTCGGCTCTGAATACACGCTGGGCGTTAAAAGAGATACCCCGGTTGACGTGCTTGAGAAGATAAAAGAAGCCTTCGTTGCCGCATCTGATTCACCTGAATTTAATGCGCTTCTGAAAAAGAAATTCTTCTTTAAAGCTGTGACAACCGGTGAAGAGGCCGATCGCCTGTCATCTCTGCGGGAGGCTGTGACGTGCTGGCTGTTCTGGGACATGAAAGTAGAAGGGGCTAAAGTCAATCCGGCGGACTTGGGTATTCCAAGACCTGAAGATTTCGACAACTGGTGGCCGCCCAAGGGCTATGAACCTCGCTTAAAGTAAGCGATTGATCAAGATCCAAAGTGACCGGGAAACCCGGGGGGCTGCTTCTCCGCTGCCCGGCATCGTTCGTTTAGACTATAATTGATGGGCTGAATTCCCGGTTGCGCTGGATGTCCCCATGTTATCCTATTAATCATGTCCGAGGATATGCCGTAGTGGATACGACCGATAAAAAGCCATTAAACAAGCAGCGGCAACTGGCCGGCAAAGATATTATCAGTGCCGCCTTCGTCATGGGGATTGGCATTGCCGTGTCGGTCTGGGCCTTGTTCATGCCCAGACCGTCGGGGTGGTCCTCCGCTCCCGGCCTGGTACCGCTTTTGTTTGCCGGTAGCATGACCCTCATGGGTTTGGGGCTGCTGACTTCGGCCCTGCGTAGAAATGGTATTGCCTATCTTCGCCAAGCATGGCCGGATTTTTCGGCGGTAGGCCTATTCCGGGAAACCCAAACAAAACGCACCCTATGGATCGTCGTCCTGTCGGCAATCTACACCCTTGTTTTGAGCGGTCGAGTGCCATTTGAAATTGCAGGTACGCTCTTCTTGCTGAGCACGCTGACGGTTTTCTGGCGCAGGGGCGGTTGGCTCAAGATCCTGCTCATATCCGTATGCGTCCCGCTAACTTTCGGCCTGATGTTCAGGTTACTGTTTGCGATTCTTGTCCCCGGTGATTCGATTCTCGATTATCTTCTTTACCGGTAGGTAGCATGTATTCTTTTTTAACTGCTTTTCAACCATCTATGATGTTGCTCTGTTTCAGCGGTGCGGCCCTTGGGATCGTATGGGCCGCCCTGCCTGGCCTTTCTACCACCATGGCCATGGCCCTTTTGGTCGGGTTGACCTACAACATGCCCACCGAAATGGCCGTTATTTTTATTCTCGGCACGTTTACCGGCTCGGTCTTTGGCGGGGCCATATCCGCCGTACTGATCAACATTCCCGGCACACCGGATGCCGTCCCCACCCAGATGGCCGGATTTCCCCTCGCCCAAAAAGGACAGGGGGGCCTGGTACTGGGTATGTCGATTACCGCATCCATGGTGGGCAACTGGATCGGAATCCTTTTGCTCATAACATGTGTGGGATACGTATTGGATATTGCCCTGCAATTTGCCTCCTGGGAGGTCGCTTTGTTGGCGCTGTGGGGGGTCGCGATCAGCGGAACCCTCACGTCGGGCGAAGCGCCCGTCAAAGGTTGGATTTCCGGCTGGCTGGGAATTTTGCTGGCCATGGTGGGAAGAGAAGAAATTCACGGCGTCGAGCGCTTTACTTTCGGCAACGCGGAACTGTTGCTGGGGATACCCTATATACCGGTGTTGATTGGACTTTTCGGGATGACGGAAATATTTATGGTTTTATCCCAACCCCATCCATATGTAATTCCGCAAAAAATCGGCAGGATATTCCCTCCCCTAAAAGAATTTTTTAAATACTGGAAAAGTATCGCCCGCTCGTCGCTTGTGGGCCTTCTTACCGGCATCATTCCCGGAGCCGGTGCCAACGTGGCAACGTTTGTATCCTACGGCATCGGAGAACGTTTCTCCGGCAGACGTTTCTCCAAAGGAGACATGGAAGGCGTAATCTGTTCGGAAGTCGCCAACAATGCCAACATCGGCGGTGCCCTGCTCCCGTCGCTTGTCCTGGGCATACCCGGCAGTGCAACCACGGCTGCTTTTCTGGCAGCCCTGAATCTGCACGGCATCGTCGTCGGCCCGACCATCGAACTCGAACAGCCCGGTATCATGTATTTTATGTACGGCACGCTGATTGTCGCCAATATCGGTATGTATCTGTGCGCCTTTGCACTGATCAAGCCGAGTGTCAAACTGTTTTCCCTGCCCCGGGAAATCCTGCTGCCGATTATCGCCCTACTCTGCGTTCTGGGAGCTTTCGCTCAGAAAATGTCCATGTTTGATATTTATTTAATGTTCGGCTTCGGCGTACTGGGGCTTTGCATGCGTAAGGTCGATATACCCATTGGCCCGCTGGTACTGGGTGTAATTCTCGGAAACATGCTGGATCAAAACTTTCGCAGGGCCATGTATATATTTGAAGATAAAAGCCTGTGGCAAATTCTCATCGATCGACCGCTGGGAACCTTTCTGATAGCGGTCGTCTTGATCACATTTATCAATGGTGTTTGGCCAAGGAAAAACAAACTTACGGCGTAGATTATATCCATTAAAATCCTGCATGCGTCTCTGATAACACGCTCAGATGTGTAGAATGAGACCATCATCACCGAGGAGACAATTCAAAAATGACTCGAAAAAAAAGAGAAATTGGTTTGGCGATTGTTGGCTGCGGCACCATCGGGCGCATCCGTGCCATGCTGGCACAGGACTACCCGGCCATCGGCTGGCTCGGGCTGTGTGACGTCAAAGAGGACCTGGGCCGCAAGCTGCAAAAAGATGCCCAGGCGGATTTCTTTACCACCGATTACAGGGAACTCCTCAAACGGCCGGAAATTAATGCCGTCATCATCGCCACGGATGAAAACTTTCATGTCGATCCGACCCTGGCCGCCGTGGAGCAGGGTCACGACTTGTTTATCGAAAAACCTCTGGCCACCGATGCAAATGACTCGCTGAAGACACTGACGGCGATCGAGGAAAGCGGCGTGGACGCGGTTATCGGCTATACCAACCGCTTCCGCCGGCGTTTTCTGGCAATCAAGCAACGGCTTATCAGCGGCCAAATCGGCGAGGTGACCTCGGTTGTCACCCGGGCTTTCATGAACCGCATGGTTCCGATTGCCACCACCCGCCGCACGGATCAACGCCAGAACCTGACGCCCATGGTGGTATCAGGCACTCACAGTCTCGATATGAGCATGTGGCTTATGGAGGGTAAAAATCCGGTCTCGGTTTATGCCCAATCGATAGACAAAGCCCTGGCCGAATACGGGACCAAGGATTCGACCTTTGGCATCTTTACCATGGAGGATGGCACCATTTTCAGCATGAACATCAGTTGGGCCTTGCCGGTGGTGTGGCCCGGGGCCGTCTATGGGCTGGAGATCGGCATTGTCGGAACCAAGGGCGTGATCGATGTAGAAGACACCCACCGGGACCTGGTGCTGGCTTCCGAAATTCCCCAGGGTGCCGGATACAAACCGGAAGGCTATGAACCCGAGTTTCAACGAAATGTGGACTTCCTCACCAGCTATCCCCCGGGAGATACCCATATCGGACAAATCTGGGGACCCATGCGGGAAGAAACCAACACCTGGTTTGCCCGCGTCTGCTCAGGGCTCGACTCGCCCCATGCAACCGCTGCCGAGGGACATCGCAATCTTATTCTGACAATGGCCATGGATCTGTCCGCGGCACGCAGTGAGAGAATAAAATTACCCGTCGATCTCGATGAGTTTTACCGGTAATGGAGTTCTCCCACCTGATTATCATATTCTTTGTCGCAGTTGTGGCCTCTGGATTCGGCACCCTGATCGGCGGGTCCAGCATCGTCACCATTCCGACCCTGATTCTTTTAGGCCTGCCGCCGCACACCGCCATCGGGACCGATCGATTTGGAATCATCGGGGTTGGTTTGGCGGGGTGGTATAAATTTCACAAAAAAGGACTAATAAATTACGGGGTCGGTTTGATTGTCGCGATTCCGGTGCTGTTCGGTTCGGCCCTGGGGGCCAATCTCGTATTGCAGATCAGCGAGAACGTTCTAAAGTATGTCATCGTGGCCACCAACATCGTTCTGGTGGCGTTCCTTCTGCTTAACCGCGGTTTGGGTGTTGAAAAAAGACAATCCGCGATTCAACACAAAGAATACGTCGTTGGCGCCGCTTTGAGCTTTTTGGTGGGCATTTACGGTGGCTTTTACGGTGCCATGGCCGGTACCTTTTCAATTTATATACTGATTGCCTGGTTCCGGCAAACGTTTATCCAAAGTGCAGCCAGCCAAAAGATCGGCTCCATCTTCATGACCGTAACGGCCGCAACCGTTTTTGCCCTGAATGATGCCGTCGATTATTCCCTGGGCCTGGCTATGCTGACGGGGTGTCTGGTCGGCTCCTATCTGGGAGCACATTATGCTGACAGGATCGGAAATGTCTGGGTCAAAAGGATGTTTATTGTTTTTATCATCGCTGCCCTTGCTAAAATGGTGTTCAGCCGCTAGAGGTTTTGCATGACAGAGAATCCGGGAAATCATTCGCGTCAAATTTCCAGGGTTGACGGAGAATCTTCAACAAAGACGGCACCCATGAATTTTGTATGGCCTGTGAAAGCTGTGCCAAGTTCTGCCCGTCGGGCGCAGTACCCAAAGGCGCGCCCAGTGTCGAAATTCCCAATCCCGTCCACAACAACCCGGGATTTCGCAAATGGTGGATCAACGCCGAAAAGTGCATCATCTTCTGGGGCATGAACAAAAGAAAGTGGCCCAGCTGCGGCGGGCGATGTATCGCGGTCTGCCCCTGGAACAAACCCATGAATCGGTTTCACAACTCGGTGCGATGGCTGGCCGTTCACGCGCCGCACCCTATTAAAAAGCTATTGGTCCATGGCGATGAAATCGTATACCGACGGAAAAAGAAAATAACCTGATATAGCGGTTGTCAAAAAAACGTTCTGTTATTCGACCGTTTTTTTCTACAACCACTTATACCATCCTTTCGTATTTCGGAACTTATTTTTGAGAAGCGGTATAACTTTTAAAGGAGCAATTTTTTTGAGCGAAGATGCACACAGCCAGTGGTTGGCGAGTACCAATTGGATCGCCGAAAACCTTGACGATCCAGATGTCAGAATTATTGAAGTCGGCAGTTTAAAGGATCAGGAAGCCTATGCTTCCGGTCATATTCCGGGGGCCGTTCACTGGCCCTGGCAGAAATCGTTGTGGCATCCCACCATGCGGGAGTTTGTCACACCCCACGATTTTGCCGAACTGATGTCAAAAAGCGGCGTCCACCACGATACCACCGTCATTTTTTACAGCAACCTGATTCAGTTCAGCACGTATGCCTTCTGGGTGTGCACCATGCGGGGGCATAAAAACCTGAAAATCATGAACGGCAACCGTGATTTGTGGATTCAAGAGGGACGCCCTCTGACGCAGGACCTACCCCGCATCACACCTGCTCTCTATCCCATCGGCAACATCGATGAGAGTTGCCGGATAGGTCGGCAGGGCGTACTGGCCGGTCTGGAGACGTCCGCTCGGGTCCTGGTGGATATGCGCACGCCGGATGAATACATGGGAAAACGGGTGTCGCCCAATTGGTTTCCAGTGGATCACGGCGCAGTCAGAAAAGGGCATATTCCAGGTGCCCGGCATCTTTACTATGCCGGCCTGCTAAACGAGGATGAAACCTTCAAATCGCCGACCGATCTTCAAGAGGCCTTTAGCGGGATCGATGCAACGCCTGATAAGGACATTGTATTTTACTGCCGACTGAGCCACCGTGGAACCATGGCCTGGTTTATCACCCGGTTTTTGCTCGGCTACCCCCGTGTAAAAGTCTATGACGGGTCCTGGACTGAATGGGGGTCGATTGTAGGCCTTCCGATTGTGAACAGATCTCTTGACTGTGGACAACATCTTGACTAAAACTGATGCAGATATTTAACACGGCACCATAAATTCCATCTCTATTGCCTCTTTACAGGGTGTTATCTATGGGTGGTCACAACGATTGGTTTGTTTTTTCAGCCACAACTCGCTTTGCGCATATTCTATATTCCCCATTTCTGCGGAGAGGGTGTCTGCACAACCAAAAACATTTTGAAAGGACTGCAAAAATGGCAAAATACGTCAAACTGGAAAATCTACCCGAATTAATCAACATCTCCCCGAAAACAGGACATCATTCAGATATTTTTACCGACACCGAATATGAAAAAGGCCTGGCCATAAAATTTGGAATTAACGACACCGTATGCGGTTCCAAGCGAATTTCCATGGGGCGCACGATTATCCCGCCTCATACGGCCAACGAACGGCACGTTCATTTGAGCGCCGAAGCTGCCATGTTTATCATCAGAGGGACAATGACGTTGTTCCTGGGCCCGGAAGCCACCCCAACGAAATGCCCTCCCGGCACATTTGTTTTTGCGCCGGAAGGAATCATTCACGGGGTCGCCAATGCCAGCCGCACAGAGGAGGTAGAGTTGGTGTTTGCCTATGGCGGTGTCCCATCAAAAGAAGCTGCCAACATCGTATTCATCGATGATTCCGAAAATGACTACCCGCCCCCGGGATGGGATAGGGAAGCATAATCGTGCCGGCAAAGTACCTTTTTAGATTGCTTTTGAACAAGGTCTGGTCAAATGAAAAAAAACAGGGAAAGCAGCAACTGCAGCAATTCATGGTGCCGCCATATCAATTATAATACCGTGACCGCCATTTTTTTTCTCATTTTATGGACCATCATGTTTTTCACCGTTCCCTACCAAATCCAGAAGCCAATGCTTTTTATGGGCCGAAGTTTAATGGGATTGAAACCAACCCTGTTTCCCCGGCTGGCAATCCTTTCCCTTATCGGCTTGAGCATCTGGTATCTAGTGATCAGTTTTCGGATTAAGGATAAAAGTCTTTTTTCAGAAGTCACGCGCCATGGCTATTTTCGTATGATCGCCTCCCTTGTGATTTTTTGCGCCTATGCGCTTTTGTTTGAGCGTCTGGGGTTTGTCCTCTCCAGCGTTCTGGTGGCCGCCACCCTGTCCACCTATTATGGTAATCGTAACATTCTGGTTGGAATTCTGGTGAGCGTCGGTGTCCCGCTAGGAATCTATTTCGTCTTCACACGACTGTTGAAAGTTTCCTTGCCGGAATTTCCTTTTTTTTGATCGACGTATTCTAAGGCAGAAACAATTATATGGTTTGACATCCGGCATATTTTCCAGAAAGGCTATTCAGATGTGGGATAATTTTCTACAGGGGATACTGCTTACGTTGCGATGGGACACATTCGGCATGATGGGTTTGGGTCTCATGTTGGGAATGTTCGTTGGCGCGCTCCCCGGTTTTACAACCATCATGGCCATGGCGGTCTTGCTGCCAATTTCATTTTTTATGGATCCCATGGTCGGGATTCCATTTCTGATAGGTGTCTACAAAGGGGGCATATACGGCGGCAGCATACCGGCAATTCTGGTATCCATGCCCGGCACCGGCGCCTCTGTGGCAACGACCTTTGACGGCCCGGCTTTGACCAAGAAGGGGAAATCGCGTAAAGCTATGGAAATGGCGCTTTTCGCCTCGGTCTGCGGGGACCTTTCAAGCGATATCCTCACCCTTTTATTTATCGGTCCCATTGCGATTATGGCCATGAAAATCGGCCCACCGGAACTGGCGGCAATTATTCTGCTCAGCCTCATTATCATCTCCGCCACCACCTCGGGCCTGTTTATCAAAGGACTTGTCATGTGCTTCATCGGGCTCTTTTTTTCGATGATCGGTCAGGATCCCCTGGGCGGCATGTCCCGCTTCACCTTCGGTTTTTTTTCAATTAAATCAGGTATTCCCCTGCTTCCGATGCTCATCGGCCTGTTTGCCATTCCTGAAATTCTTCAGGCCGTTGAAAAGAAAATAACATCTTTCGTTGCCGAGGAATTCAATCTCAAAGCGGGGGGCGGGAAATTAACCTTTAAGGAATTTCGCCGCTGCATCAAGACCATACTCAGATCGACTGCCATCGGAACCAGTCTGGGGATTATTCCCGGCGTTGGTCAGGTCGTCTCAGCCTTTGTGGGTTATGCGGCCGCAAAAAATGCCTCCAAGCATCCGGAAACATTCGGCAAAGGCGAGTTAGAGGGGATTGCAGCCGCTGAAGCAGCCAACAATGCCGTAAACGGTCCGACTCTGGTACCGCTGCTGACCCTGGGCATTCCCGGAGACAAGGTCACGGCCATCCTGCTGGGTGCGTTTATCGCCCAGGGATTGCGCCCGGGACCCCAGCTTTTCGCCGAACAGGGGCCACTGGTCTTTGCCCTCCTGGTGGCCATGATTTTAGCCAATATCCTTTTTGTGGTGCTCGGTTATTTCACCATCCCGTTGTTTGCCAAGGTCGTGACTATCCGGAAATCAGCACTTTTACCGCTGACAGCCGTATTTGCTTTTGCCGGCTCCTATGTATATCGTTCCGATCCCTTTGACCTGCTGGTGCTGGTATTTTTCGGTATCTTCGGCTATACCGTCAAAAAATTAAATTTTGACGTCACGCCCATGGTGATGGGCTACATCCTGGGACCGGTCCTTGAATATTCCTTTGGCCAAACCATAAACCTGGGACGGGGCGATACCCTGCATTACATTTTCGTTGCACGTCCGATCACCGCAGCGATACTGGCCATCACCCCTTTTGTAACGGCCGGGCTGTGGTGGCGGGGTGTACGTCTGCGGCGCCAACATGTAAAAAAACTGCCGTCTGAAGGATGAAAGGAGGTGATATCCGGTTATCCAAATTAGATTATCATCCTATGATGTCACATCAACGTCAACCATACAAAGGAGGATACAGCATGACTTTTCGAAAAATATCCCGTTTAATATTCGTGGCGCTGCTTTTGGGGTTTGTCGGCCTGTCGCCCGCCCTGGCCGATAATTATCCAAGCAAGCCGATTACCCTCATCATCCCGCTAGGAGCCGGCGGTTCTCATGATCTGAATGCCCGTGTTTTTACCAGTGTCATCCCGTCATACCTGGGCCAGGCTGTGGTGGTCAAACTGATGCCGGGTGCCGGCGGACAAACAGGCACGGCGGCAGCAATTAAAGCCAAACCGGATGGGTATACCTTGATCTTCACCCACAACTATATCGACCAGCTTCAACCCCTGCTTGAAAAACTCCCTTACGACACGATCAAGGACCTGAAATCTGTTTGCCGGATCAATTATGGTGCCTCCAGCCTCGTTGTGCGATCTGATAAGCCCTGGAAAAGCCTCGAAGAAATGCTCGCTTATGGTAAAAAGAATCCCGGCAAGCTGGTATTTACCACTTCCGGAAACTGGGGGGCAACCATGACGCCGGGCGCCAGAGTCCTGTTGCAGGCCGGTGTCGAAGCCACATATATTCCCTACAAAGGGGGTGGCCCGGCCATGCAGGCGTTGCTTGCCGGCGATGGTGATTTTATGATGTCCTTTCCTTCTCAGGCCGGCCCCCTGGTCGAAGCCGGTAAAATCCGCGCCCTTGCAAGCGCCGGTGACAAACGGGTTTTCCCGGATGTCCCCACTCTCAAGGAGCTGGGGTATGAGACCGGGACAATGGATCGCATCGTTATGGCCCCCAAAGGGGTGCCTGAAGACCGCATGAAAATTTTACGGGATGCGTTCGCCAAGCTTAACGGGGACAAGACCTACAAAAAATTGATGCAGCGCATCGGTGAGAATATGGAATACATGGATGGGCCCGATTACGACAAACGCCGTCCCATGAACAAGGACGCGTACCGAGCTCTGGTCAAAAAGATTTCGGGTCAATAAGCAGAGACAGTTATCACAAAAGTAAAACTGGCATCCTCACCCAAAGAGGGTGTCAGTTTTTTCAGTCGGATCCGTAATAAACTATCATCATCTGGAAAAACATATGAATAAAACAATCGGTTTTGTAGGCTTGGGTTTGATGGGTAGCGGCATGGCCCGCAACCTGGTTAAAGCTGGCTTTCGTGTTATTGGCTACGATCTGAATTCGGATAATGTGGCCGCTTTCACCGCATCCGGCGGCCAAAAAATAGAAAATCCAGAGACCATGGCAGCGCAGGTGGATGTGATTCTTCTTTCCCTGCCCAATTCGGATGTGGTCAACGAGGTAGTGCATAAAACCCTAAAGCTCAAAGAAACCAGACGAGAAAATTTAATCCTGATCGATACCACCACAGCAGATCCGGGTATGTCAAAGGCCCTGGCAGAACAGCTACAAAGTAAAGGCATCACCATGCTCGATGCCACCATCAGCGGAACATCCAAAATGTGTGCTGAAAAAAATATTACCTTGATGGTGGGAGGTGACAAAGGGATTTTTCAAGAATGTGAAAACATTTTTTCAGCCTTGGCAGTACAAACCTTCTATCTGGGACCAAACGGATCCGGCGCCTTGATGAAGTTGATTGTCAATCTGGTCTTGGGACTGAACCGCATGGTTCTGGCCGAAGGCCTCTCTTTGGGGAGAAGGGCCGGCGTGGACTCCGAGCAAATGCTGAACGTACTTAAATATTCAGCCGCATACTCGAAGGCCGTGGATATGAAAGGTCTTAAGATGACCACCGCGGATTTTTTACCGGCCGAGGGCAAACTCGCCTTTCACCTTAAAGATGTTCGCCTGATGCTCGATTTAAGCCGCCGCTTGAATTTTCCGTTGCCCCTTAGTTGCCTGCACGCCCAAGCCCTGACCTCTCTGATTGCCAAAGGTCGGGGGGAATGGGACAATGCCGCTATAATGTCCTTCTACGACGATCTTGTGCAATCTTGACATTTACTAGCCTAGCCGTTTGCCGATTGGAGAGACCATGGGTACAACCGTATTTGCCGTCGACCGGCTTGAAAATTTCATACAAAGTGTTCTGACCGGACTGGGTGTGACCACCGACCATGCCCGCATCTGTTCCCAGCGAATGATTGAGGCCGATTTGCGGGGCATGCACGGCCACGGAATCTTCCGCTTGCCCCCTTACTGCCAACGGATAGAGGCGGGGGGCTATAACCTGCGCCCGGATATCAAGATAAAACGGGAGACCCCTGTCAGTGCCGTCGTGGATGGCGACAATGGATTTGGACAAGTCGTGGTCACCCAGGCCGTGGATCTAGCCATTCAAAAGGCCAAAGTAAGCGGGATGGCTTGGGTGGGTATTTGCAACAGTAACCACGCCGGTGCCGGCGGTGTTTACGCAGCGTTGGCCCTGCCCCATGACCTGATTGCTATTTACATGGCCATCGGTAACGCCAATCACATGCCCCCGTGGGGTGGGATAGATCTGCTTCTAAGTACCAACCCCATTGCCTTTGCCATTCCTACCGGCGAAGAGCCGCCGATTGTGCTCGATATGGCCACCACAACCGCCTCTTACGGGAAAGTCAAAGTGGCCGCTCAAAAAGGCGAGGAGCTTCCCGTCGGCTGGATGGTCGATCAAAAGGGGCAATCCCTGACGGACCCCCGGCGGATTAAGGAGGGATTTTTATTGCCGATCGGAGAGCATAAAGGCTATGGTCTCAATTTCGTAATCGGGGCCTTGGCGGGGGTGCTGAACACCGCGGCCTTTGGAAGTGCCGTAATCGATTTCAACAAGGATTTTAGCACCCCAACCAACTCGGGTCAGTTAATTTTCACCATGCGCCCGGATCTCTTCAGGGATATGACTGATTTTAAAACCGAAATGGATATGCGTATTCAGGAAATCCGCAACTCCACCCCCATGGAAGGTGCAGATCCCATCCGGCTGCCCGGGGAAATGGCCCTTAAGCACGAAAAAAACATGCGTTCCAGAGGTGTACCGGTGGCCGGCCCTGTATTATTGCAGTTGCGTGAAATTGCCCATAAACTGGGATTGCCCGACCGCCTTGATGATGCACCTTAGGTTTTGAACACTGCAGGAGTCATCCATGTTTGACAAACTGGGCATCGTAACCAACTGCTTGACCAAGCGTATGGCCAACAAGGACTCTTTCGAAAAACTCATCGGCGATTTTATTCGAAACGGGTTCCTGCACATAGAAATTCGTGACGGTGACTATCTTCGTCAATCAGGTTTTGGAAAAATTTTGCAGGAAGTTGAGACGGCCATTCAGAGTAGAGAAGACCTCTTGACCTATCAAAAAAAGAAAGGAGTTACCCCGTGACCGTAGAAAAAAGCAAATACCGGTTTCTTTTCATTCAGCCGTTTCAATTGTCCACCGGTGGGAAATATGTTGACCGGTATCATTCGGATGAACTTACCAAAGAAAAAAGACTCAGGATGGAATATCTAAACATTCGACATCTGTTGGAAGATGTTGAATGGGATTTTCACGGCGGGCCCATTCCACCCTATGGAAATTGGGCCGTTGAAACCCGCGAGGAGTTTGCCCATGTGGCAGCCGCCCGTTTACCCATTGTCCGCGAAGCATGTGAGAGCGGCAAGTACAATGCTATCATTCTATTGGGTGGCGGTGAACCAGGATTTAAAGAGTCAAGGGAAATCGCTCGACAATATGGCATCCCCATCACCTCCTGCGCATTTTCCCAGATGCACATTGCCTCCATGCTGGGAAATAAGTTCAGCATCATTGACTTCACCGAAACGCACAACATGTTCTATTACGATCTTGTGGTGAGTCATCGTTTCACCGATCGGTGCGCATCCATCCGGAATATCAACTTTTATCACGGCAGACCCGGCCATACAGATGAAAGCACCATCGATGAGGAGCGTGACAAAGCCCTGAGGGGCGAACCCTCTGAAGCCGTGGAGCGTGCCGTCAAAGAGGCCATTGCGGCCATAGAAGAAGACGGAGCAGAGGTCATTACCTTTGGATGCTCCGATGTTTTCTGGTTGCAATCATTTCTGCAAAAACGTTTAACTGAGATCGGCTGGGAAATCCCTGTTCTGGAAGGGTATAGCTCTGCCATCACCCTGGCCAAACTATTTGTTGACCTAGGTGTGGATGCCAGTGGTCTCAATTTTCCCAGTGACCGCCCCAAACAATGGCGCAGAAAAAAAGTATTTTAATGGAGAATGAATAACATGATACGTCGAATCGGTTTTATCGGTCTGGGTCAAATGGGCAAGTGGATGGCTTTGAATTTTCTCAGGGCCGACTACCAGATAAGCGTATATGATATTAATCCCCAGGCAATGGATTTTCTAGTGGATAACGGCGCCAATGCTAGCCAGACACCAGCCCATATGGCCAAGCAATGCCAGACAGTGTTTCTAAGTCTGCCCAATACCGATATTGTCGACCAAACCATTTTTGGTGAAACAGGTCTTGTTCATGCGGCGCCAAAAGATATGCTCATCGTTGATTTAAGCACCATCAGCTATTTGCGCAGTGTTGATATGGCAGCCAAATTGAGTCCTATGAATATCTTTTTTTGCGACGCGCCCGTGTCCGGGATGGAATCACGAGCCAAAGAAGCCTCTCTCACCATCATGGTGGGTGGTCCCAAAAAGATATTTGACCGCATCTGCCCCCTGTTGGAAATTATCGGCAATACCGTTATCCACATGGGTCCGGTGGGATCCGGTCAACTGACCAAGCTCGTCAATCAGCTTTTATTTGACATCAATGCAGCCGGTTTGGCCGAAGTGCTTCCCATGGCTGCCAAACTGGGTCTGGATCCGGACAAGGTCTGTCAGGTAATAATCACAGGCACCGGGCGCAGCTTTGCCGCAGAGTTTTTCACGCCCTTGACCCTGAAAAACAGATTCGATGAAGGCTATCCCCTGAAAAGCGCCTATAAGGATCTGACCAGTGCTGCTGAAATCAGTTCACGACATAAAATTCCCCTGCCCTTGACCCAGGCCACCACGAATATTTTTCAGATGGCCTTGGCCCAGGGTCTGGGGACCGAAAGCAAGGGGGCATTGATCAAAGTATTTGAAAAAATTTTAGATGTTGAATTCCGCAAGAAGGAAGTCCAAGAATGACATCTCATCGTGGCCGACCCGAAGACATTACCGAGGCCTATTACCGGGGTCTCATGCATGCCGTTGGTTTCCGGCAAACAGACCTGGACAAGCCTCAAATTGCAGTGGTTAATTCCTGGACCGATGTCAATCCCGGTCATCTGCCCTTGAAAGATCTTGCCCAAAGGGTCAAAGAAGGCATCTGGGCAGCCGGCGGGGCACCGGGTGAGTTTAATGTGCCGGCACCTTGCGCTGGGATGGCTCAAGGTCCCGGACAGCACTACATTTTACCGCAACGAGACCTTATTGCGGCTTCCATCGAGGCCATGGTCAAAGCACATGGCTTCGATGGCCTTGTCATGCTGGGCTCATGCGACAAGATCATTCCAGGCATTCTCATGGCGGCCATCCGGCACCTGGAATGCTCACCGCTTATCGTAAAATGGTATCCGGCGCAGAAAAGGGGGCTCTTTGGCTGTAGTGGAGCGTCCTGGTCCAAAGAACGTAGGATTTTTGCTGAACTAAAGAATCAGTTTGATGATCAAGATGGATAACAAACCCAGAAAAACCCGTTTTATCCAGACATTTCCGATTCTATCAGAATAGTAGGCGCCGATGGAAGAACCAATAAAACAACCGCAAAACATGGGCAAGGCCAAATGATACGCGATGGCGCCATTATAGCCAAAAACAATGGCAGCAATTGCATTCATGGAGAAAGCGGCAATTTTTATGGTACCGGCGCTTTCCAAAAAAGTCTGGCCAAACCACAGGATCAGAATATACATCAACAGCGTTCCTCCCATGGCCCCGTAAATACCCACGTACACCCCCACCCCGAAGGTCATGAGAATACCAACGATATATTTGTTTTTTCCGGCTGACCGCCGACCCGGTTCTATACCCAGCTGAGGGTTCCATATAAGAAACGCCATGCAAAGTAGGGATACGCTGATAATAATCAACTTCAGGACCCCTGCACTGATTTCCTGACAGAGGCGGGCGCCCAGAAATGAACCAACGATTACGGGAATGGCCATCGTTAGACCGATTCTATAATCGATCAATTTTTTGCGGTGAAATTGATACCAGCCGGCCGAACAGACGCCCATGATGCCAAAACGATCCGTACCGATGGCGGTATGGGGCGGCAATCCCAACAAAAGTAAGGTCGGTATGGTCACCAGACTGCTGCCACCTATCAAGGTTCCGAAAAGACTGGCTAAGAACCCGGCCAGAAAGATGACAAGCATGTGCGACATGATTAATAAAGAAATCCTTTTGATTTACAAATAGTCCGCCGCCGGTTCAAATTTTTATCGACAAAAAACTACTTTTCCTTACAGTGAATTTTGTTCGAGGTTAACAAATATTTGTGGGGGTTCTATAAACAAACAGGTATCCCAGCCGGAATCGGCTGTCATGAATTGGATCAACTAGTGTGTTGATCGAAGATTGTTGTCATTTAAGCACAATGGATACGCCTCGTTCACGCCTGGATTACCGCAGTAATTATTCCAAAGAAAGCGTTTTCAATTATGTTCAGAGTGAACCTTTTTCTTGACATCGCACTTTCTCACTGTTAAGTCAAGCCATAAGTAATTAGTATGTTTGTCTGACAATGGGGGTAAAGAAAACCTGTTTCTGTTTGCGGGTCATTCGACCAGAAATTTAGAACCAGGTACCGGTTAAACTTTCTTTAACCTTACTTACCACTAGGATGTGATGCCCGTTGTTTTCCCAGGTTACTTCGTCTTAGAAAGATCCAATACACCCACCATTTTACCAAGGAGGAACAAATGAAAAATTTCCTGGCTTTACTCTCTTTCTGTTGGTATTTGCTTTTGCCTTGAACAACACGATGGCCGCCAATCCGAGTAAAATTAAGGTCGGCATATTACTTCCGCTGACCGGTGTGTTTGCAGCCGTTGCCGAGACCCAGAAGGAAGGCGCCCTTCTGGCGGTGGACGTCATCAACAAAAGAGGCGGACTGGACATGCCCTGGGGCAAGGTGCAGGTCGAAGGTGTGGTTGCTGATGATGAGGCGAAACTGGATGTCGGCGTCAGGCGCTTCCGGTACATGCGATCCGAAGGCGTAAAGGCTGTCGGCGGGCAGACCTGGGCACCGCTTTCATTTGCCATCAATGCTGTTGTCAAAAAAGACCCCCTGCCGTATTTTCCGGTTTGCGTCATGGCCAAGGAAGGTTTCGAAAAGGGGAAACTGTCCGACACCACCTTCGCTGCTGCCTTCAGTCCCTGGACCGTTGGGTACATGGACGGCTCCGCCGCAATTAAGGTCCTGGGTAAAAAACGGATTTTTGTCCTGGCCCGGGCCGACAGCTGGGGATGGGATATCCGTGACGGCATTTATACCGCAGCCAAAGAATACGGCACTGAAATCGTCGGCTATGACGAGTTATCCAAGGGAACCAGTGATTATACGACAACCTTGCAAAAGGTCAAAGCCGCCAAGCCCGACGTCTTTATTTCCGCTCAGTTTGCCGGTGATGCCGTCGCTTTGCTCAAACAGTGCTCTCAGATGGGCCTGAACAAAGACATGACCATTTTCAACGCGTTCATCACCAATGTAGTTGCCAAAGGGATTCCGCCCAAGGCCCTGGAGGGCGTCTATTCCATGCACTATTTTTATTATGATTTGAGCAGCCTCGGCGATCCGGCGTTGGCCAAGAGTGCCGATACATTTACAGAATTGTACAAGTCCAAATGGAACAAACCCCCGGACGCATATGCCACTATCGCCTATGTGGCTTATATGGAAATGTTCCGCGGGTTTGAAGCCGCCGGTGACTTCGATCCCAATAAGGTGTCGAAGGCCCTGTTGGCCAGCGGGGGAAAATTTGAGTCCGTTAAAGGCCCCGCCCAGTGGCGGAAAGAGGACCACGCAGCAGTTTACAAGTATGCGGCCTTTCTCGTCCGAGGCAAGGGTCCCCAGGAACAAAAACACGAATGGGATCTCTTTTCCGTGGAAGGTTATCAGGGCGGCGATTCCGTTATGCCCACCCTTCAATCTTTAGGGTACTAAAGATATGACCATCCCGGTGGTATTTTCCCCGACGCCGGGACGGTCCTTCCTTCCCAGAAGAGGTTTGATGTGAATACACATGCAAGTCAGGAAATCATTCGAACTGAAAATGTAACCAAGAAATTCGGCGAAACGGTGGCAGTTGATCATGTCAATTATTCACTGAATGAAAATGAACTCGCCGGTATCATCGGCTCCAACGGTGCCGGGAAAACCACTTTAATGAAGACCATCGGCGGATTTTTAAAACCGTCCACCGGATCGATTATGTTCGCAAATACCAAATTGATCGGTCTCAAGTCTTACAATATCGCCCAGATGGGCTTAAAGTATATTCCCCAGGACAAAAAAGTGTTCTCGGATTTAACTGTCAGAGAAAACCTGGAACTAGGCAGCTATGCCACCCAGGACTACAACTGGGACAAGGTCATCGAATATTTTCCCAATCTGAAACTGCTGCTGGAACGCAAAGCCGGCTATCTGAGCGGTGGTGAACGCCAAATGTTGATGATCGGCAGGGCAATCCTCGGGGATCCCCAGGTGCTGCTGGTCGATGAACCCACGGAAGGACTTGCGCCGAGGATTGTGGCGCAGCTCCAGAATGTTTTTCTGGAATTGAGCAAAAAAACGGCGCTTGTAATTGTCGAGCAAAACCTGTCCCTTGTCAGTGCCATTTCCGAAAGGGTGTATGCGATAAAGGAAGGCAGAGTCGTACGCGAAATTTCAGACGAAGGGGAAATCAAGAGCAATGTTTGTGAACAATATCTTTAGCCCGGACATTTCGGGCCGCTCTGTGTCAATCGGGGAAAAAGGAAGCTTCAATGGTTAAATTATTCAGATGGTCATGGGGACTTCTACTGGCTTTTTTCTTTTTAATGCTGGTTCGGGTGTTCTTACCTCTCCCTTTTACCAACGAAATTATTATTTTCGCCATCTATACGATGGGATGTAATTTCCTTCTGGGGCGTGTCGGTTTCATTTCCTTTGGACAGCCGGCCTATCTGTCAGTCGGTGCCTATGCAACCGCATTCTACCTGTATTATTTCGGTTCAAATCCGTATGTCGGTATACTGTTAGGAATTGTTGGAGGGGTGGTGGTTACCCTGATTGTAGGACCATTCTTCGTTCGCCTGCGCAGTGATTATTTTGCCCTGGTTAACCTGGCGTTGGCCGTCATCATGTTCTTTCTGTTTGAGAAAGTTATGGCGCCAATCACCCATGGCGACAACGGCCTGTGGTTTTTAACAAAGATGACCTCCACGCCCATATTGGATCTCGGCAACCCGAGTGACTTCTTCATTTTTGTCTTCCTGGTGGCCTTTGCGGTATGGGTCTTGTACAAATATCTGGACGATTCGATATTCGGCGCCTGCTGTCTGGCGACAAAAGCCAACGAAGACAAGCTGAAATTCCTGGGCTACAGCAACTTCAAAATCCGCTGGCTTGCTTTTATTATCGCCAACTCAACCACCGCCATGGCCGGATCACTGTACGCCGTTTATCTCGGCTTTGTAAGCCCGGAAATTACGGCCCCGTCCCGGGCGGCCGATCCGGTCATCGTCACCCTGCTGGGTGGTGTCGGCACGCTGTACGGCCCAATCGTCGGTTCCTTTGCCTATACAGGCATGAAAGACCTCATCAGTGGCTATATCGCCAACTGGGAACTGTTTATCGGTCTGCTTCTGGTCTTTATCATGCTGGCAGGCGAAAAAGGAATATGGGGGACCCTGGAACCTATTCTTAAAAAGGTAATTTTCAGAAAGGACAACCCCATCACTTAAAATTTGGAAAGCAGCAGGCATTATGGATACACAACTATTAATATCCGGCTTCATTTTCGGGTTGAGCATCGGAAGCATTTTTTTTCTGCTGGCCATTGGTCTTTCCCTGTGTTTCGGGCTTATGCGCATTATCAGTCTGGATCAACTTTTTTACTACGCCATCGGCGCCTTGGGCAGTATCAAAGGCACGCTGGTATCGGCTTTCATCGTCGGTCAGGTCATTTCTTTAGGGTCTATTTTTTACGCCCCCCTGGCTCAAATGGCGCCCTTTGCCATTATGCTGCTCATCCTGTTGATAAAGCCGACCGGTCTTTACGGCAGTAAACTCTTGAAACGATAAGGTCTGAAATAATGAATCAGAAAATAGGCGTCATCGGTCTTGGCATTATGGGATCCGCTATTTCGGCCAACCTGGTCAAGGCCGGTTTTACGGTAACCGGATATGATATCCGGCCCGAGTGTATCGAAACACTTATAGGCCATGGCGGCAGGGCAGCGGCCTGCGTTCGGGAGGTAGCCGAGGCTGCCGATGTTGTCATCACCTCGCTGCCCAGCGTGGCCGCCCTGCAGGAAGTAGTCAGCGGCCCGAATGGTCTTCTGACAGCCGCCAAAACAGGCTTGATCGTTGTTGAAGTCTCCACATTTCCCATCGAAGCCAAACAGGAAGCTTTCGACTTGCTGAAAAAAGCCGAGACGGTTATGCTCGACTGCCCTTTGAGCGGCACCGGTGCCCAGGCGGTCAACAAGGACCTGGCAGTGTATGCTTCCGGGGATCGACAGCTGTGCGAAAGCTGCAGGCCTGTATTTGACGGTTTTGCACGGGCCAACTATTATATCGGCGAGTTCGGTGCGGGTTCCAGGATGAAATTCGTCGCCAATCTGCTGGTGGCCATCCACAACGTTGCTTCAGCCGAAGCCTTTGTACTGGGAATGAAGGCCGGTTTGGACCCGGAACTAATCTATAGGGTCATCAGCGACGGGGCCGGCACCTCACGCATGTTCGAAGTCAGGGGCCCGATGATGACGGCCGGAGAATACGACAAGGCCACCATGAAGGTGGGTGTTTTTCAAAAAGATCTGGATATTATCACTGCCTTTGCCAAAAGCCTGCAGTGCCCCACTCCCTTGCTTTCCACATCCTGCCAGATTTATACCCAAGCCCTGGCCGGCGGCCGGTCACAGCAAGACACCGCATCGGTTTGCGCGGTGCTCGAAGAAATGGCAAACGTGAAGAGGACCTAAAAGCTCTTTTGGCTGCAAGAGCTACCGCAGGTGGGTCATGATGCTTTCAACGGTCATGGGCATGACAGGCGGTGGCTCCAGACCCATGCGGATTAAAACCTCGTGGGTGATGTTTTCAGGCCTTGAGTCATGCGGCAGTTCACGAACCACCCGTTTCACCGTAGTGTCAATCCGATCGAGATAATCCAGGCTGGTCATAAACGCCCCTTTGATGTCCTTTCCCGTGTATGGTTTTTCCACCCAGGCCAGGTACATTCTTTTCACGCCGGAAAGATTCATCAATCGTTTCAAGGAATCACGCGTCAGAGCCAAATCGTTGTAAAGTGGAAGGCCGTCAACCGGCTGAATGGCATCTCCCACGATCAGGGACCCGTCCTGGGGACAAAACAGGGAGATGGATCCGGGCGAATGCCCGGGTGTAAAAATAACCGCTAATGTTGTCCCGCCTCCGAGATCGATTTCGTCTCCATCCTGTAATTTGTTGTGAACCTGGGTGGACTGACCGGCCAGAGAATAAAATCCGTAGACCGGCCGTTCTTTAAATTGATTTTCCAGTGACTCAATCCAGCGAACCGCCTTGGCGTGACAGGCAAACCTTGGCCGGGCTGTTTCTTTGAAAAACGTATTTCCACCCACGTGATCCGGATGTTCATGGGTGTTGATAACACGGTTTACATCCTTTTCCGAAAAGCCCATCTCGGACAATGCCGCGACAATGTAATGCTCACCGCCAACCGTTCCTGTATCAATCAGACACAACTCTTTTCCGGTGACGATATAACTATAGACAATCCGGTCGACTTTCTTTTTTTCATTGACCGGCAGTTGAAAAGGAATACGTATGGGATGGATTTTTGAAGTCATTCTCTGCTCCGTCTGTTTGGGTCTTGGGATCAGATATCACGAACCCGTATACGTCACGTTTCCTGAAATGTTCCGGCTATAGGTAATTGCGCCCACAGGACAATTCTCGGCCACATCCGGAATGCAGCCAAGCTCAAAGACAATGTCTTGAACCGCATGGGCTTTCATGTCCAGGCGCATTTCAAAATATTCGCAACTCGTACAAGCGACACAACCAATGCAGGCAATTGAATCCAATGCTACGATGTATGCCATTTGCAAATTCCAACGTCACGAGCCAGACAACAGACGGCCGGCAACATCCTCATCGGTTATCAACACATCCAGATACTGCCCACTCAGGGCACCGATAATGCCATCCAGCTTTTCCATGCCAAAAGCGATACCCACCTTGTGTTTGATGCGTTTTAACTCGTTGAGGGTCAACCCGATGACACGGTCATCCCAGTCTGAAACACAAGGATTGCCCTTGATATCGTAACAGCGCCCGCATATGGCTCCAACGGCCCCGGCATTTTTCAACACCGTATAATCCCGCTCCTCCATCATACCGGACTGCCAGAGCAATCCCTGCCGGTCCAGAAGACCGATACCCACCAGCGACAGATCGGTTGTGCGGGCGATGCGTAGGATTTCAGCGACGCTCTTCTCCTGCAAGAGGGCTTTTTGGGTGTGTTTATCCTTAACGACCACCGGGGACTGCAGCAAGAGGGGTCTGGCACCAAGCTTTTGCCCCAGCATCATGGTAAGCACATTGGTATCGGTCCCTTCAATGGTTCCCATACCGCCGCTGAGCTGAATAATGGTCAGGTCGCCGGCTTTCATTTCCTCGAGATTGCTAATCATGTGCCGGAGGGTTCTGCCCCAAGTGACGCCCAGTATCTTGTGTCCGGCGACAATCCTATTCAAATACCGGGCGCCCGCCTTTCCGATTTGATCAAAGGGCGTCTCCCCATTATATGCAACGGTCCTGACCACAATCGATTTTTTGAGATTGTATTTTTTAGCCAGTTCCATCTCCATTTCAATGAGATCGCTCATGGGGTCATTAACCGTGATGGAAACAATCCCCATTTCAACCGCTCTTTTCAGAATACGGCTTACCTTGAACCGGCTGATCTCCAGGAGAGCGGCAATCTCCTCTTGAGTCTTATTTTCGTTATAATATAGGCAGCTTATCTCAACAATTTCCCGCCTGCCAATCCTGCGCATTGATTTTCCTCTTTCCTATTTGATTCAAATAGTCTGATGTGTCAGGAGATAAACGAGGTTCCATATATCCCCTGACACAATAGGCTTAATAGGCCCGGAAATCATATTCCCGCGTCTTGATATCAACCGGAAATTTTCTGACCTCAGCGATGAAATCACGGAGGTTGTCCGAGGCTGCTTCGAAAATCTTTTCACCCTTTTCAACACTGGCCAGAAGCGGGTTGCCAATGGTGGCCTCGTCACCATATTCATGATGTTCCATGGGGATAAAAATATTTTCGGTACCCTGAAAGACAACCGTGGGAACGCCATCTTTTTTTGCAAATTCCGGCCCCAGCCATGCGGGTGCATGCGCTTTGTGATTTTTGGCGCGGTCCATGTGGCATGCCTTCTCGTTGTATGCCAGGCACTGGGAAGTTTCCATTTCTCCGGAATGCCAGCCGACCTTTTCTTCCAGCAAGTGGGCAATGACCTGGGTTCTGCGTTCAGTCGGGGTCATGTACCAGGCCACGAATGCGCCGGATTCGTAACGCAGTCGGCGGAGCGCTTCATCAACCACTTTGGTGTTGGAAGCGTGCTGGCTGATAAAGATTAACTTGTTGAATCCGTGAAAAACGAGGCTCTTGCCGATCTCGTATACGATACGCCTGAGGGTCTCACCGGTGAAGGTCAGCGATCCCACGCCTTGATTGATTTCACCCATATGGTGCGGGGAATAGCCGACCGGAATCAACGGTGTGTAGGGCACTTCCGCTTTGTAGGCAGCCCTTCTGGTTGTTTCAATCGATGCGATCGAATCACAGGCCAGCGGGATATGCGGCCCGTGCTTTTCCTGACTCCCGATGGGAATCAGAACAATGTCCGTGGTTTTTAAAATTTCCTTTACATCCGGGTACGACATCTCTTCCATTGCATAGGTCCAAAATTTTTCAGCCATTTTTCCTATCTCCTTTTTGAAGTATTTCACAGATAAATTGGGTCCATAACGTTTCATTCAAAAAACACTCATTTGAGCATTCCTTGCTCTTTTGTATGGTTTAATAAGCCAGGAACCGAACCTTGTCAAGCAAAAAAAATTGAAATTGGGTGCTGAAGTCACAGCTTACCCTTGCCGATCCAAAGTAAACGCAAACGCTCCGACTGGAAATGATTCATCAAATTGACATCGCCTGCAAGTGAGCCTATCTTGATATTTAAGTTTGGTTCTAAAACATAACACTATCTATGCAGGAGACGACGTAATGAACGCATCGGATTACTGCCCGGTGACCCCCGGATTTGTAGAAGAATTGAAGAGAATTTGTGGCGAAACCTTTGTATATTTTAATGATCAAAAAAAACTTGAGAAGTATTCACGCGATAAGGTTCCCGGACAGCATGGCCACATGCCTGAAGTCGTTGTGGTGCCCAGGACAGCCCTGGAAATTGCGCAGGTAGTAAAACTGGCCAATCGCGAAATAATTCCCATTACGCCCCGGGCGGCCGGCAGCGGTCTATCCGGCGGCGCGGTTCCTATTTACGGCGGTATCCTACTGTCGGTTGAACGAATGAACGATATTATCGAAATTGATGATAAGAACCTGATGGCAGTGGTGGAGCCGGGGGTGGCAACCAATAAACTGGATCAGGTGCTACGGAAATTTGGATTGTTTTTTGCCGGGTATCCGATGAGCGAGGAAGTTTGTTTCATTGGCGGCAACGTAGCAGAGAACGCGGGTGGCGGCAGGGCCGTTAAATACGGCGTGACCGGGCAATATATCCTGGGGTTGGAGGTAGTTACCCCAGACGGGGAAATAGTTCAGCTGGGTGGTAAACGAATCAAGGATGTCACCGGGTATAACATGGTTCAATTGATGGTCGGTTCAGAGGGAACCCTCGGTATATTTACCAGGATTATCATCAAGCTTTTGCCACGTCCCACGGTTCGACAAGCCATCCTGGTGCTGTTCGAGGATCCGGAAACAGCCATTGCAGTCGCACCTGAAGTTATGACCTCCGGCCAATTGGTGCCGACGTCGATTGAATTTATGGATGGTTTCACGTTTAACATGACGGCCAGGGCATTAAAGGAGTCTTTTCCCTATGAGAGAATCGGGGCAGCCTTGCTCTTTGAGGTTGATGGCACCCATTTGCCTGCTGTTGCCGAAAATGCTGCAACTATTCGCAGGATATGCCGCGAACGTGGGGCAATCGAAGCATATCTGGCTACAACGGATGATGAGATCGAGCGTTTCTGGCGAATTCGTAAGCGAATAGCTTGGGATATCATCCAATACACATCCCATCAGTCCATTGAAGATATTGTGGTCCCGGTTGCCAACATTCCCCGGGCGCTGTCCGAACTTAACAAAATTGGTGAAAAATACGATGTTGCCATTCCGGTGATCGGACATGCCGGCGATGGTAATTTGCATGCGATACCACTTAAAAATCCCGCCAGTTCAGTAGAACATTGGGAAGAAATCCTGCCGGCGCTGTTAAAGGACATTTATTCCATGACCGCCAAGTTGGGAGGAACCATCAGCGGCGAACATGGTATCGGCCACAAACGAAAAGATTTTATGAGTCTCGTCATGAGTGAAGCGCAACTTGATATGATGCGGAAGATTAAACGCGCCCTGGATCCCAATAATATTTTAAATCCCGGGAAAGCTTTTAGTCTTGACTGAAGCTCGGCTGTCTATCCGCGAAGTAGTCAATGGGCTGGGATACCGTTTCTACCGCTGTTTGTATTGCCCTGTTTTGATTCACTGCGGAGAGCCGTAAACCATTCGCGATACTTGACAACACGCCAACAATTTACTATTTTACGCGGATTTAGCAGTTTAATGACCGGACAAAAATAAATCGGACTTCACCTCCGGCGAGGGTTTCAAGTTTTAACAAGATACCCAATGGGTGTGGATTCTGTAGTTTACTACCTTTAGGCAGGACTGATAAATGGAGGGGTTATCTGATGAAAATCATACGCTTTTTAGATGAACATGATCGCCAATGCTACGGTCACGACTATAGCGACGGCCACGCCATTCTTTTGGAAGGCGAATTATTGGGAGAGTTCACGGACACCGAACGCCGGGTCAGTGTAAAAAAAATCCTGGCACCGCTGGAACCGGCCGCCATCTTCGGCATCGCCCTTAATTACAGGCAACATGCCGAGGAAGCCGGTTTCGAAAAACCGAAATATCCGGTCCTTTTTTTTAAAAATCCTGCATCTGTGAACCATCCCGGAGATGCCATCGTCATCCCGGAATGCTGTGAAGACATTCCCCAAGTTGACTGGGAGGCCGAACTGGCCGTGGTAATCGGCCGGGCGGCCAAGAATGTGCCAGTCTCCGAGGCACTCCAATATGTAAAGGGATATGCGCCAACCAATGATATCTCTGCAAGGCATTGGCAAAAACATGCCGGGGCCGGTCAGGTTGCCCGGGGCAAGAGCTTCGATACGTTCTGTCCCTTGGGGCCTGAACTGATCACCGCCGACGAAATTCCCGACCCGCAATCACTCAAATTACAGTGTCGTCTCAATGGAGAAATCATGCAAGATTCCAACACTTCACAAATGATTTTTAGCGTAGCGGAAATTATTGCATATCTCTCCATGGACACGACTCTGTTACCGGGATCCGTGATTCTGTCCGGCACTCCCGGCGGGGTCGGTTTCGCCCGCACGCCACCCGTATTTCTCAAATCCGGGGATATTATTGAGGTCGCAATCGAAGGTATGCAGACGCTCAGCAATCCGGTTGTTTCCGTGTGAA
>CALZJV010000001.1:42378-49482 GCA_945787595.1 uncultured Desulfobacterales bacterium
GACAATATAAAATTGAATAGTATTTCCGTTAAACCAATGCCCAATACCAAATATTGAATACCTCCCCAATTGAGCTTGGCTCAATTGGGGTAATAAATAATACCCCGTTCTTTTTTTCACGCAGCTACTCGAAGGTCTCTTTGGTCACGGTTTCCTTGTGCCAGAAGACCAGCTTCTTTTGCGCCCAGATTACAAACCAAAAGGTGGCCAATCCCAGTAAGCTCAGGTAGATGATCAGTGAGAAGACCCGCGGTGTGTTGAGCTGAGACGCGGCCACCCGGATCAGTTCCCCAAACCCCTTGCCGCCGCCCAGGAACTCTCCCACCACCGCGCCCACCACCACGAGCACCGCCGCATTCTTCAAGCCGGTAAAGAAATGTGGCATGCCGACGGGCAGCTTTAGCTTGACAAGGGTCTGCCAGCGGGTGGCGCCCATGATGCGGAAAAGCATGCGTTCACTCTCGCTTGTGGCATGCAGCCCAGCCGCCGTGCCCACAATGACCGGGAAGATAGCAATGAAGGCTGATAGCGCCACCTTCGAGGCGATTCCAAACCCGAGCCAGGATACGAACAAGGGCGCAAATGCCACCTTGGGCATGGCGTTGATCGCAACCAGGTAGGGCATCACCGCCCGTTCGCCGAACGCCGTCTCGCCGACAAGCAGCCCCAGTAAAAAACCGAGGGCTATCGCGATCCCAAAACCGACCAGCACCTCCTGGGTGGTTATCCACAGTGCGGTCAGCATATACCCCCCGGTAAGAACGTTTTTTCCGACGTAGAAGAGGTCATAAATCGTCTCGAGCGGCGCGGAAAGGATAATGGGCGAGATGATCCCCAATTTATAGATGAGCTGCCACAAGAGGAGGAAAACCACCATCAGCATCGCCATAGCCACAGAGCGGGGCGTCCGCTCGATCCAAGCCTCGCGCTGGATCACGAATGTTTGTTGTACAACCGTCTTTCCAACGGTTTCCTTCGGATCGATCATAGGAATGCCCCCTTGTCGAGTAACTCGCGTATCCGTTTGACGGTTTCGCCGAAACGCGGTTCGGTCATGGTTTCCAAAGTCCGGGGCCGGGGCAAATCAATGGGGATTGCTTCGGTGATGCGCCCGGGCCTCGGTGACATGACGTAGACTGTCTCGGAAAGGATGACGGCCTCGGGGATCGAGTGGGTGACGAGGAAAGTCGTGGCATTGCGCTTGAGGCAGATCCGCTGTAGCTCCATGTTCATGAAATCCCGGGTCAACTCATCGAGCGCGCTGAACGGTTCATCCAAGACCAGTACGGTTGGCTCGGTGATCAACATCCGGCAGATCGCCGTGCGCTGGGCCATCCCTCCCGACAGTTCGCTGGGGAAAACCTGTTGGAAATCCTGCAGGCCGACCAGTTCGAGCAGGGTCTTGGCGGTGTCGTACTTGGCCAAGGCCGCGCGTTTTCCTTCGCGTATCTCGATAGGAAGGACTACATTTTCGATCGTGGTGCGCCAGGGGAAAAGGGTTGCCTCCTGAAACATCATACCGATATCCCGCCGCGGCCCGGTCACCGGTTCGCCGGAGAGCACCACACTGCCTTCCGATGGCGACAACAGCCCGGTCATGATCTTGAGCAGAGTCGATTTTCCGCAACCGCTCGGGCCGATGATGGCCGAAAAGCTTCCCTCGGTCAAGCTCAGGTTAATATTTTCGAGCGCATGTACTTCGCGCTTGCCGTAAGTTTTGCTTACCCCAATCAATTCGTAAACCGGCCGACCTGAAAGGCCGGCCGGAGAAGAAGCCGCTTCAATAGCTGTCATTATTTGCCGTTCCATTTTTTGATGAATTCATTGGTGTAGGCAGCTTGCAGGTCCGGGAGAGGAGCCTTCAGAGCGCCCGATTCAACTTGACCCTCGTGCCAGAGCTTCCAGCCTTGGGCCGGCTGGTAGCCCCATCCAGGCGACAGATCCAGCGGTGTTTGGCGCTCGACGACCTTGACTAACAGGGCTTTGGCCATGACGGTGTCCTCGGCCTCCTGCGGATTTCCCTTCGCGGCATCCTTGAGCACCTTTGCCTGGTTAGCCGGATCTGCGCAAAACTTGGCCGCGCGGACCAGGGCTCGGCCGAACCCCTCAACGATCTTCGGGTTTGCTTTCAGGTATGGGGCCAACGTGGCGAAGCCGTTGCCAAAATAGGCGAGGTTCTTTTCAGGCGTGATCTCGCGCAGCGCCAGTCCCTTGGACGTCATGATCGCGGAGTCAACCACCGACGAAGCGTATGCCTCGATATCGTTGCGTAAAAAGGCCGCCGCCGCCAACCCGCCGTCGCCCACGGGCAGAAATGTGTAGTCCTTGCCTTCGGTCAAACCCGCTTCGTTCAGTATGGGGCGGACGAAGGTCACCTCGCTGCCGTCCGCGGTACCGACACCGATCACTTGCCCTTTCAGCTGACTGGCCTGGGTGTAGGATGAATCTTTTTTCACCACGAGACCGAACAAGGCCTTCGGAAACAGATTGTAGATAAAAACGGCATCCACGCCGCGCGCGCGCGCGGCCAAAACGGGGCCGGGGCCGGGAATGCCGAATTGGGCTTTGCCGGCTGACATGACTTGGAGCACCTGGGACGAGCCGTCCACGGCCTCTACGTTGACATCCAGGCCTTCGTCTTTGAAATAGCCTTCACCGATGGCGACGTGCAGCGGAATCCAAATGATAGCTGAAGGGTGGGGGACCGCAACCGTGATTTTTGTAAGAGATGCCGCCTGGGTTTTTTCCGTCCCCCAGAGCGAAACTGTCATAATGATAGCAGTAATAAAAATCATACTGGTTAATGTTCTAGTCTTCATAATCTCGTCCCTCCTCCATTTAAGATTAGTAAGTAAAGAAAACTGGTTCGATTACCTCCAAAAAACGTTATGGGTTTTGCAGCTGTCCGTAAAGACTATCGCCTATTTATGAAACCCGCGCAAAATACCCCGCCATTTAAGACGGGGAGGCACGCTTTTTGTATGTTTCTTTTACCCCGCCCCCCATTTGGAAGTCAAGCCATAAATCAGTCTAATCCGGAAACCGACAGGCAGGGGAAGTCAGTATGCATGGCCATGATTACCGAAAGCGACTGGATCAGTAAAGTATCCTTTTTTACTTGACCACAGCATCCCTTTGTGTTTCATTAACAGGCGGTGCATGAAGCCTTTGGTTGCCGCCCAAGGTGATACCAAAGTTAACCGGGTGCATCGGAAGGCAGAAAAATAAGAAGCGTGGCGGTGGACCTATGGATCAGTGATCTTGTCGATCTGCCGAATGTCACCGTTTGCGCCTTTCAACTCGAGGATATCTTTCAGCCATAAGGAGGACATTTCCATGACAAACGATCAGAAATTCCTGGTGACAGTCATTTTGCATCACGATCAGTCCAAAACCCTGGAGCAGATCATGGCCCACCTGCGCGAGACGGGTTTTTACCGGGATTTCCCTCCCGAAGGGTCGGAACTGGTTTCCTGGGTGGTTGCCATGTCCTACGGCTTTATCATTAACTTGCGGCTGGAAGCGGATGGGCTGCGCAGCCTGAACCGATTCATGGAAGGGAAGGCTTGGGGCGCTTTCCGCTATGAAGTTTACCCATCCTATGATTTTCAACCCATCGCCGCAAACTTAAAAGCCGAGCATAGCTGAAAAAAGGGTTGCCAACCTGGCGCCCGCGGAACAGATTGTCTGCAAAGATACATTTTTGCATTCCTTGCCAAAACTTTATCCTGGGTAAAAACCAATTCCACTCCCGGTCACGATTGCTTTTGAAGACAGCTTTGCGTTCATTTCCAATGGAATTGGCACGCAATAAAAAAGCCTACTGTTAGCCAGCAATTTCCGGATAGGAAATTGGATAAAAAAGTTGTAATATCATGACGTTAAGTTCATTTGTTGCTTGACAATTAAGATGCTATATGAGGCGCGACCTGTAATATTAACAATTATTACAGGAGATTACAAATGCCGCTAACGTTCAAGCCTCAAAAAAACAGTCAAGCAGTCGAATTTCACCAATTTTTTAAACCCGTCCAGGGCGCAATGACCGACATGCCTAAGCTCGAATCTCAAGGCAACCGGCCTCTTCAGATGACCTTCGAGGATCATCTTAAAGCCTTGGTTTACTTTCACCTTGAAGAGCACCATTCCGCCCAACATCTTCTTCAGGTGCTTGAGCAAGATGATTTTGCTCGCAATCAAATTGCTCCTGAAGACGGTATTAAAAAAAGCAGCTTCTCAATTCTCAGGGTAGTTGCTGGTATTTGGTTAGTCTTGTTATTGTTAATATCTGGGATGTATACACAGGTTTGAAATGGCTTTCACCTAAACTGATCGGTTCCAGGTTCTGGGTTCATGGCTCAAAGGTTGCAATCAATGGATACTGCTCACAATATTGATCAAGATCCGGAATACCCGACCTATCCCATTGGGTGAAACGATAAACACGATGAAGACAGAATCCCCTTGAAATTAGCTGCTTGGGGGGCAACCCGGAACGTTGAACCATGAACCGCTCAACCTAATACTCAGCAACATCTATTTATCCAAATAATTACTCTCCAGCGCTTTAACGAGATTTGTCATGGTTGTATAAAAGGGTACGGAAATGCCTGCCTCGCGTGCATAGGCCACGACCTTGCCACCTAAAAAGTCGATTTCCGTCGGTTTATGGTTTTCAATGTCGGTGCACATAGAATCTTTATGAACACCCGCTTCTTCCAGATATGCCACTGCTTGCTTGATGTCGTTTTTGCCGAGATCGTATCCTTTTGCGGCGGCGACCGCCACAATTTCCTTGAAGCATGCATCGGCGATCTCTCTGGTTGGTGGGAAATGAAGGGCTTCCTTCATGGTTTTATCGGTAACGGCACAGATCGAGGCCATGGTGCATTTCATGACCATCTTCTTCCAGACATGCAATTTGATATCATCGACATACACCGTGCCCAGACCTACATCCGTAAACAGGCCGGCGATATTTCTCCCGATCTTATGATTTTCAGGAATGACGGCGCCCAGATGATTCGGCGGATTGAAAAAAGCCGCTTTGACCTCTCCAGGTCCTTTTAGTGAGACTCCAAAGTTCAGACTCATGCGAAATGCAGAATCGTCACCAAACCGATCGGCGATCAAATCTTCGATTCCCAGTCCATTGTGCGTGCTGACAATCTTCGTGCCGGGTTTAAAGACCGTTGCCAATTCATACAGCACTTGCGCAAGATGACAAGTTTTTGTACAAATAAAGATAAGATTGGGGCTGTGTTGTCGAAGGTCCTGAATACGGCCACAAAAATTTTTTACCGGCTCGAAATATGATATCTCACCTGTCACCCTGATTCCGTGTTTTACAAGGGTTTCTCCCATACCGTTTGGCCTGCCGACAAGTATCGTATCCGGATCTATGCGAAGCAGAGCGGCGGCCAACACAGTACCGGTCGCACCTAAACCCACAATGGCGATTCTGTATTTTTTCATATATCTTTTCTCCGACCCAAGCTTCTTTTCAATGATGCGCAATTTCGCCGGCTAAAGTGCCGATCGATTCCAGTACTTTTCTCGAACTGCATGATTTCCATCCCGCCAGTATTAATCGTGGAAAATCCGGACTAAGCTTCCCGGGGCATCTGAGGCCGGCGGTCAAACCAGGGACAGGCCTCTTCCAGTTGAGAGGCCAATCTGAAAAGGGTGGCTTCGTCACCAAACGGTGCGGTAAAATGCGTTCCGCAAGGCAGCCCGTCGGGAGTCCAATGCAACGGTACGGACATGGCCGGTAATCCGCATAGGTTGGCCATTTGGGTGAAAGGTGTTCTGGCAAGGCTGCGTTCCGCCATTTTATCCACGATGCCGGATGCTCTAAGCAGCCAACCCGCACGCAAGGTATTGACGAGGTTCATCAACATCACTTCAGCGGCTTTGGGTTTCAGCTCTCCAATTTTTGCCGGAGGATAAGCGGTTGTAGGTGTCATATAAAGATGGTAGGCATTAAAGAAACGCCCCATTTTTCGTGCGGAACGGTCCCACACGCGCAAGGCCGAGCTCAGGTATCCGGATGAAAAACTGCGTCCAAGCAGGCTCAAGGTCCAGGTTATGGCTTCTACGTCTCCTTGCCTGGCCTGCCGCCCCAAAACCGACTCAAGTTCATCGATATCGGCTGCCACTTCTCCAAAATACATGGCCATATAGCTTGCGCTCACGGCACGACCGTCTAAATCCGGTTGCATCTCCTCTATATGGTGTCCGAGATCTTCCAGTAACCTGGCGGTTTTTTCAACGGCCCGGACGCATTCCGGATGTACCCGGGTATGAATGGGCGAGCTGGTGCTGAAAGCGATTTTTAACTTGCCCGGCGACCGGCTTAATTCTTCCAGGTAAGGTCTTTGCGGTGGGGGAATTCGATAGGGTGCGCCGGTGTCTTCTCCTTCGGTGGCATCCAGCATGGCGGCACTGTCCCGCACCGACCGGGTGATAACATGGTTTTGCACCGCTCCGCGCCAGGTCGGACCACTGTCCGGTCCGCTCGGGTTCCGGCCTCTTGTCGGCTTCAGTCCGAATAGACCGCAGCAGGAGGCGGGAATGCGAATCGAACCGCCGCCGTCGCCGCCGGCCGCCGCGGGGGTCATGCCGGCCGCCACTGCGGATGCAGAACCACCGCTCGATCCGCCGGGTGTGTGGTCGGTGTTCCAGGGGTTGCGGCAGGGGCCAAAAAGCTCGGGTTCGGTGACACCCAACAGCCCGAATTCGGGCGTGCTAGTCTTGCCTAAGATTACCAGGCCGGCTTTGTTGAAGCGGACGACCATTTCGCTGTCCTTTTCGGGGACGCGCCCGGCAAGGGCCCGGCAACCATCGGAGGTGGGCACGCCGGCATAGGCATAACCGAGGTCTTTTAAGAGAAATGGTACACCGGCAAAGGGAGTATCCGGTTGCGGGGTGGATGCTGCTTTTCGCCCCTCTTCAAACATTGGCCGAATGACGGCGTTGAGCAGGGGGTTGTGGCGGTTAATTCTGGCGATTGACTCTTCACACAATTCCAAGGCAGTCACCTGTCCCTGACGGACGAGCTCAGCCAGCCCCAAAGAATCGAATTGATCATAGTCCTGGATGCCG
>CALZJV010000002.1 GCA_945787595.1 uncultured Desulfobacterales bacterium
CGGCACCTACCTAACCGGGGAAGATATTGAAGCCATCTCCCGTTATATCGGCTCTAATCCCGAAAAATTTATTGCTCGATATTGCAGCCTTTCCGGTACAAATCCGGTGTTGGCTCAAAGATCAGATGGCTATTGCATATTCTGGGATAAAATATGCACGATTCATCCGGTCAAGCCACGCATGTGCCAGAAATGGCCTTTCATTGAGAGCATTCTGGTAGATACTAAAAACTGGCTGATCATGGCCGATTCCTGCCCCGGTATTCACCCCGACATCCCGGCCGACACGGTTCAAAAATATGTGAAAAAGAAATTGGCAGAAGATAAGTGAACGATAACAAGAAAACCAAAGAGGAACTAATCGGTCAATTGGCCGAAATGAGACTGCTGATAGAAAAGACGGAGGCCCGGCAACGACATGCTGAAAAGGCTCTGCGTGAAATCCAGCCGCAGCTTCAGCAGGCTCAAAAGATGGAAACGCTGGGAACACTGGTGGCAGGGGTGGCCCATGAAATCAATAATCCGATTAACTTGATTATGTACAACATCCCTCTTCTGAAGAAAATATGGGTGGATTTTCTGCCGATATTGATGGAAAGAAATCAAAGGGAGCCGGAACGAAAATTCGGCGGCTTTGCCTATGATTTCTTAGAAGATAATCTGGATCAACTCGTCGCCGATATAGAAATGGCCGCCCATCGCATTGCCAAAACAGTCTCCGATCTTAAAAATTATTCGCGCCAGTCCAATGTTGCCGAAAAGGTCCCGCTGCAAGTCAACAGCGCAGTGAAAAACGCCCTGCGGCTGGCCCAATCCACCCTACGCAAATCAGACGTGAACATTAAGCTCAATCTAGCGGATGATCTTCCCGACATTGAAGGTAATCTTCAGGGCATTGAACAGGTCATCCTAAATATCACCATCAACGCCATTCATGCTGTTCATCACACCCGGGGAGAGATCGAAATTGCAACGGGGTTGAGAATCAAAGACGGAATGGTCTATATCCGCATCACCGACAACGGCCGGGGCATTTCTCCAATGATCGCGGATAAAATTTTTTTGCCGTTTGTAACGGACAAACAATCCGACGGCGGCACCGGTCTTGGGCTTTCCGTTACCTATTCTCTGGTCAAGGCCCATGATGGTGAAATTGAATTTGAAACCGGCCGCGACCGGGGGACTTCATTTCACGTATATTTGCCGACTCTTTTAAAACACCAGGCCGCTAAAATTCTGGTAGTAGATGATGACGATGCCATTCGTCAGATTCTCATCGAGGCTATTACCATGGATCGACAATATCTGGTGGAGGAGGCGTCAAACGGTATTGAAGCGTCGATAAAGCTGGGTACTTATCGTCCGGATCTTCTTATCCTTGACATATTCATGCCGGAAATGGATGGACTGGAGGTGTGCCGCAATATTCGCAGTGAACCCGAGTTGTCGGATTTAAAGGTTATCATCACTACTGGACATCCGGATCATCCTAAACTTGATGAAGTCGTTAAACTGGGTTTTACCAATATCTTGTCGAAGCCCTTTGATCTGATTAATTTTGTTAAGGATATTGAAATGATCCTGGACCGGAGTTGAAGAACATTGAAGATCGAATACTGAATATTGAATATTTGTGGAATCCTGTCATTTTAGTTTGAGGTTGGTAAAAGTTCAGCCACTAAGATACGAAATCAAAAAAAAGGAATATGGAGTTTAAACTTTTGTCAAAAATAACGGTGGTAATCCTTAAATTTTCAATATTCATTCTTCAATATTCAATTTTCAAATCTTCCCCTTAATGTAAATATCCCGTTTCGGATACGGAATCTCAACTCCCTGCTCATCAAACGCTGTTTTGACCCGGTCGGTGATATATGAAATCGTGTGCATGCGCTTGCGGGCGTCATCGATCCATACCCTCAGTTGAAGATCGACTGAGGAATCCCCAAAATTTTTGACCACCACTGCTGCTGGCGGGTGTTTTGCCACCCATGCGGCCGAATCTGCCACTTTGAGGATGATATCTTTGGCCATTTGCATATCGGCATCATAGGCGATCCCGATATTGATGCGCACCCGGATTTTTTCCGTAATGGTGGTGTAATTGATAATATCGCGCAACATGATTTCATTGTTGGGAATAATGATAACGATATTGTCGGTGGTTTTGATTTTGGTGGCACGCAATCCGATATCGATCACGTCTCCCCAGGTCGCGGTGCCCACAGGTGCGCTCCAGACTTCGATGCGATCTCCGACTTCAAAGGGCCGATCAATGATGAGCAATATTCCGGCGATTAGATTGGACAAGGTGTCCTTGGCTGCAAAACCGATAGCCACACCCGCCACACCGGCACCGGCGATAAACGGCATAACATTAACGCCCAATAGGTCCAGGGCGATGATAATGGCCATGGCCAGTATGATGAAACCGGAAAATCTGGTTAGAAGTTCAAAGATGATATCATCAACTTTACTTTCGGTTCGATGGCCAATGGTATTTTGAAGATAACCTATAGCGATAACAAGGAAATCTTTGGCCGGTATTGCCAGAAAAATAATGAGCAAGGCATGAAAGATCTTTTCCATGATTGGAACATGGGTCATCCGAACAAGATATGTGCCGGCAACCATCACCAGGGCTAAGAACATGGCCCTGCGAATGAGTTTAAAAATCTGGGCATTTATTTGAATAAATTCATACTTGCTTATTCTTTTCTCCACGAAATGAAGCAGCCACCTTAAAATAACCCAAGCAATGAAAAATCCGGCTACAACCAGGATTATTTGGTAAGCTATGTTCAAATAGGGCTGATCGTCGGGGAATCGTGCTTGGAGTTCGACAATAAAGGCAGATAATCGGTTCATTGAGTCGTATGATTTGGGAATGGGAATTTCGGATTTAGGCCCCAAGGACCCTTTATCTAACAACATGTTGTCAGAAAATGAAGGTTTCAGGTGTCAGGTGTCAGGCTCCAAAGGTGTCAAATTCTCGTATGAAACTTCATCAGATCAAAGTTTCATTTTCGAATTGACTGGCCGCTCCGGGAGCCAGCGGTTGGCTGACACCTATATAATAGTCAGAGTGCTTGATGCCTTTAAGGGGCCACTTTTTCCGAGTGCAGTATCAGAAAAAGCTTAGTATCTTTTCTTTGTGACTTTGTGTGCTAGTGACTGAATTGTTACGAAAAAAGAAGGAAACCGGTAAACGTTCACTATTGCTCGGAAGCAAAACTGGCCTTATAAAATTCCCGATTCAGGCGTGCAATGTTGACTATGGAAATTTCTTTGGGACAGGTATTTTCACACTCGCGGTGATTGGAACAATTGCCGAATCCGCAACCATCCATCGCTCTGACCATGCCAAAGGCACGCTTTGCTGCCTCGGGTTTACCTTGGGGTAACAACACCAATTGAGAAACCTTCGCACTGACAAATAACATTGCAGACGCGCTGGGACAGGCTGCGACACATGCCCCACAACCGATACATGCAGCGGCATCCATTGCTTTATCAGCCATTTCCTGGGCTATAGGCAGGGCGTTGCCGTCCGGCGAGCCGCCGGTATTAACGGATATATATCCTCCAGCCTGGATGATTTTATCCAGTGGACTGCGGTCGACCACTAAGTCCTTAACCACCTTAAATGCTCTGGCTCGAAACGGCTCAACGACAATCGTATCACCATCGGAAAATTTTCTCATGTGCAGTTGGCACAGCGTCGTGGCCTTTTCCGGACCGTGCGCTCGGCCGTCTACCACCATACCACAGGCACCACAGATGCCCTCCCGGCAGTCATTGTCAAAGGCGATCGGGTCCTGGCTTTCGAGGGTAAGCTGCTCGTTGACGGTATCCAATAGTTCTATGAAAGACATATGCACCGACACGTTTTTGAGCGGTATCATTTCAAAATGTCCCTTAATTTTGGATCCCTGCTGGCGCCAAATCTTGAGCGTTATATTTATTGTTTTGGGTAATTTTTTCACTTGTAGCTCCTCTGTGACAATTCGACGTTTTCGAAAACCAAGGGCTCCTTGTGAAAGGCCGGTCTCTCATCTTGGCCTTGATATTGCCATATGGATACATGACAGAAGTTCTCATCATCGCGTTTGGCTTCACCATCTTCGGTTTGAAACTCATTTCGGAAATGGCTGCCGCAGGACTCTTCGCGTGTCAGTGCGTCAAAGACCATTGTTTCTGCAAATTCCAGACTATCGGCAAGACGTCCGGCTTTCTCAAGACTCTTGTTGAAATCTTTGTCGGTTCCGGGTACCAATACGTTTTCCCAGAACTCGGCCCGTAAGCTCTGTATCAATTGCAAGGCCTTCTCGAGTCCTTCTGCATGTCTGGACATACCGCAATATTCCCACATAATTTTACCTAGTTCTCTGAAGATATTATCCACCGTCCGCTTGCCCTGAATCGACATCAACTTATGAAGTTTCGCCTGACCTTCTTGAACAGCCTCTTTGAACGCGGCATGGCTTGTGGTAACCGGCTCTTGAGTTGTTCCGGCAAAATATCCGCCAATGGTGTAGGGAATAATGAAGTAACCGTCGGCAAGGCCCTGCATCAATGCGCTGGCACCCAGCCTATTGGCGCCATGATCTGAAAAATTGGCCTCTCCCAGAACAAACAGTCCCGGAATGTTGCTCATCAAATTGTAATCCACCCATAAGCCTCCCATCGTATAGTGCGAAGCAGGAAAGATCATCATCGGTGTTTTATAGGGGGTTTCATCGGTAATTCGTTCATACATTTCAAAGAGGTTGCCATATTTTTTGGCGATCACATCTTTGCCGTCTCGTTGGGTGGCATCTGAAAAGTCAAGGTACACAGCACATCTTGTCAGGCCGACGCCGCGCCCCGCATCGCATTGTTCCTTGGCGTTTCGAGAAGCCACATCGCGGGGAACCAGATTGCCGAAACTGGGATATTTTTCTTCCAAAAAGTAGAAACGATCCGATTCAGGAATATCCTGAGGCTCGCGGATGTCACCGCTATGGCGAGGCACCCACACACGACCGTCATTCCTCAGACTCTCACTCATCAGGGTTAGTTTGGACTGGTGGTCTCCGGTGTGAGGGATACAGGTCGGATGGATTTGTGTAAAGCACGGGTTGGCGAATACGGCTCCTCTTTTGTAGGCGCGAAAACAGGCCCCCACATTTGAAGATTCGGCGTTGGTGGAAAGGTAAAATATGTTTCCATAACCGCCTGAGGTTAAAAGTACGGCATCGGCAGCGTAAGATTCAAATTCACCGGTGATTAGATTGCGGGCCACAATTCCGCGCGCTTGATCGTTTACGATAACGAGATCAAGCATTTCGCGGCGCGGGAACATCTCCACGTTTTCTGCCGCCACCTGACGCATCAAAGCGCCGTATGCGCCGAGCAATAGCTGTTGCCCCGTCTGTCCCCTGGCATAGAATGTCCGGGACACCTGAGCACCACCAAACGAACGGTTGTCCAGCAATCCTCCGTAACCTCTCGCAAAGGGTATACCCTGGGCGACGCAATGGTCTATGATATTATTGCTAAGCTGGGCCAGGCGGTAAACATTGGCTTCTCTGGATCGAAAATCTCCCCCTTTTATCGTGTCATAAAAAAGCCGCCAAATGCTGTCGCCATCATTCTGATAATTTTTGGCAGCGTTGATTCCCCCCTGAGCGGCGATGCTATGTGCGCGCCGCGGGGAATCTTGAATGCAGAACGTCTTTACATGATATCCGAGCTCAGCAAGGCTAGCAGATGCCGAACTGCCCGCCAGGCCGGTGCCAATAACGATGATCTCGAATTTCCGTTTGTTGGCCGGGTTGACCAGCTTAAGATCGAAACGGTGACGATCCCATTTTCCTTCGAGGGGGCCGCCGGGTATTTTGGCGTCAAATTGCATAGTTTATCCTCTCTAAACACCTAGGGCTAAATATATCGGAAGAAAGCCAAATCCTACTGCGACAATGACTCCGATAACGACACTGAGCATCATGATCGCCGGCATGTATTTTGGGTGGTTGCCTCCCAGTGTCTGAAATGCGCTCCACAACCCGTGTCGGACATGAAACCCCACAATAATCATTACCGTTATGTAGATGATAACGTATAGCGGGTTTGCAAACGCTGAAGAGACAATTTGGAAAATGGTTCGTTCGGTTTTGTCGACAAAGCTAAAATTTATCAAGTGGAAGATGACAAATCCCAAAATGATCAGACCGGTATACGGCATGGTTCTCGAGCTCAGGGTACGCCCCCCTGACGATTCATAGCGCGAGTAACCGGTCGGCCGTGCCTGCCAGTTTTGAAGAAATAAAACAATTCCGGTAATGATATGAACTCCGGCAAATAACAGCAGCCCCAATTCAAAAACAGTGAGCAGCGGCCCCAGGGAATGCAGTTTTTCGGCATAAGCGTTAAATGCTGCTCCGCCACCATAGATGGTAAGGTTTCCGGCCAGATGAGTCATCAGAAAACCTATGAATGCCAGGCCGGTCACTGCCATCATCAACTTTTTCCCGATGGAAGACCAGAGGGTTTGCTTTATCCAGTTCATTTTTTTCTCCCTGTTTTCCTTGGAAAACCCATGAGGTCATTTAAAAATTCTAATCTTTAATTATTTTCATTTTGCCTGTCAACAGAATTCTTGCGCCTGCCGGATGATGGTCCACTCGGTCTGCAGATCCAGATCGACCTGATCCGTTTCCGTCGGAGGCCCGGAATTGAAAATTGAATATTTATTCTAAAATTGAAAACCTGGTCCTCTGGGCCAGGTCAGAGGCAGTTGGCTATGCCATAGTAGATTCATCGAAAGAGGTTGAGCCGGTTGGCCGGTTTTGCCCGGTTGTTTGTTTCCGTCGGCCTCACTGAAGCGCAAAACTGTCATCCCCAGGCAATCGGAAAACCATGCATAAAATAATTATTAAGCTTAATTTAGGCGAATTCGCCTATTATGTCCTCCAATAACCGGCCAAACCGGCTCAACGGGCTAACCTGTCTCAAAAATACTCGATGCTTGGCTCTCTTTCAGGGGCTCTAAAAAACCGGACCCTTTGGACCCGGATTTTTATTCATCGATCCACCATTCATCCCGGTTGGTTTCCATGACGGCACCGGCAATTTTCTTGCCGGTTTTAGTTTTAAGCCGGCTTATCACATTTTGAATCCAGGTTCTAGGCGGTTCATAGCCGATGTCTATGAGGTCTTTTAACTCGACAATAAGCGCCAGCTGGTCGGCATCATGGGCGAGTTTGGCCTCTATAGAACGGCCGTCTTTAAATTCATCGAATAAATCGGTCAGATTTTGTCCGAAAGCAAGCCCATTTATTGTGTCCTCTAGCGCTTTGGTTTCGTTGGCCGTGACGTATTTTTTATGCACGGTGTTCAGATCCCCGATCCTAGCTTCCGGCAGATCGTGGATCAGACACATGCTGATTAATCTCAATGCGTCGATCTCCGGTTCGATGCGGGACATTACATAAGCGATAAAGGTTGTGCTGAAACAATGTTCAGCAACCGATTCTTTGCCGACGCCCAGGAAGTGATATCCTGACCGGGGAATCTTCTTTAGCAATCTAGCCTCAAACAGTAAATTGGCGATGTTTTTCATGTCAGTCCTTTGTTACCTGGTGGGTTAGGATCGTTTCGGTCGTTTGGATTATTGCCGATTGCTGAACGCTGCAATTTGCAGAATGCCTTCTCGGCATGTATCTTTTACCCAGACCAACGCGGTATTCATAATTTCCTGACGGCAGATAGCAACCATCCAAACCGTACTCATAATTGCCGCCGCCAAGGAAGGCAAGCTAAAACCTAAATTGAGCGATTTTTTACTCGATCTGCACCGACTCTCTTGCGCAGCAGGGCTTGCAAAAATCCTCGACATATTCATGGGTATGCCTGTGTTTTTTGTCCGCCTTGGCGGACTGCATCAAGATTTCGGCACATCTCTTCGCAATAAATCGCTCAACTTAGGTTACAATAACGATGGAGACGTCAGATTTCAAATATGTTGACACTCTCTTCATTTCTGATATAACTAAAAATAATGAAAACAGAAAGTTATTACACTTGTTTACTGTAAATCTGTTCTTATATTCCAATATTACAAAAAAATAGGATATTTCATTAATTAAAAAAACGGAGTGTTATATGCCGGTTGCCCAAATTGATTTGATTCACATGATTGGCAATGCCAGCCTTATCGTTCAACTCGTTCTGCTTCTGCTGCTGTTTTTTTCCGTTACCTCATGGGCAATCATATTAATTAAATATCGATATATCAAAAAGGCGTTCGAACAGTCTGCCGAATTTACTGAATTTTTTTGGAAAAGCCGCGATCTGTCAAACGCTTTTTCGAAAGCTAAGCAGCTTCATGGAAGTCCGGTAGCCAGAATTTTTCGTATCGGCTACGTGGAATTAAAAAAGACGAGTCAGTCCGGAGACACATCCCCGCCGCAATCATCCGAGAAATATGGAGAGAATTCTTCCTTTGGTACAAAATTCAGCGGAATGGGCAATGTTAACCGGGCATTACGCCGGGCGATGAACACAGAAATGACCCGACTGACGCAGATGGTTCCTTTTCTGGCAACCACCGGAAACACCACGCCGTTCATCGGTTTGTTTGGAACGGTGTGGGGCATCATGAACTCTTTCAGTGGAATCGGCCAGAGAGGCTCCGCCAGCCTGGCGGTGGTCGCTCCCGGTATATCCGAGGCGCTCGTGGCGACTGCGGCGGGACTAGCAGCCGCCATACCGGCCGTCATCGCGTTCAATTTTTTTATGAATAAAATCCGAATTGTCGAAACTGAGATGCAGAGCTTTTCAGCTGATTTTCTTAACATCATTGAACGCGACATTTTACGGGTCGAGAGGAGATAGGAATGCCCCACGCTGGAAACCATAGTGAACTCATGTCTGACATTAACGTCACCCCATTTGTGGATGTCATGCTTGTTCTCTTAATTATTTTTATGGTCACCGCACCCATGATGGTAGAGGGGCTAAACGTCGATTTGCCTGAGGCAACGGCCAAACCGCTTGATTCCGAAAAGGAACATCTTGTCATTACGATCGACCAAAATCATCTGGTGTATATCAATGATTTTAAGGTTTCCGTCGATTTTTTGGGCGAAAAACTGAATAAAATGCTTCAAGGCCGCAGTGATCGGGAAGTATATCTTAAAGCCGATAAGAATATTCCCTATGGAATCGTTGTTCAGGTGATGGCGGAAATTAAAAAAGCCGGCATCGAACAGCTAGGCATGATTACCGAACCGGCGGTTTTAAAAAAGATAAGCGACGCACAAAAAACAGAAAAGTGATGAAAAAAAACGTACATTCTCATGCGTATCCGTTAGGGATGGGAATTGATTCCCGCATGATGCTGTTTTATTTTGGAATTTCGCTTTTCATTCATTTAAGTTTAATCGGATACATGGTATTTTTACCTGAACCGACCCCCCGGCGGAGATTTTCACCCGGATCGATTAACGTTAGTTTAGTGTCGTTACCCGGCCCCCCGGCATCTGCTCCGGCGCCGGCATCAAAGACCGTCGTCATACCAAAACCCGAGGCCAAAAAGACAGCCAAAGCGCCGGTGATTGAGGAGCCGCCTCCGGCAACACCCAAGCCTCAAAAAACGGTTTCACTTGCTTCTGATAAAAAAAAATGGAAGGTTAAGAAATCCCTTAAGAAAAAAACCATTAATCGCCGAAAAATGATTGACCAGGCAGTGTCCGGGGTTCAAGAAAAAGTTGAGAAGTCTAAATCCGACTCCGTCAATCAGGCCATCGAAGCTTTAAAAAAGAAGGTTGCTCAAACCCAAACAAATGCCGTACAGACAGGCAAGACCGCCAGAGCAGCGACAGGTACGGGGGCACCCGGAACAACCGGATCCGGCGGTAAGCGAGCTCTGGACCTGATAGATATTTATAAAATTGAAGTCGCCTTTCAAGTGGAAAGACACTGGGCGTTTTCCGAGCAACTCGCCGGAAACAGCAGTGCGCTGCAGGCCAGCTTGGTGTTCAGAGTTCTACCCAGCGGCAAAGTCAGCGATATCAGGTTTACGGAGCGATCCGGTAATTCATATCTGGACGAATCGGCCTACAAGGCTATCATTAAAGCCAGTCCGGTCTCGCCGCATCCCGAAGGGGTTCGGGCATTGTATGTGACGGTGGCGCTCAGGTTTACGCCGCAAGGCATCAGGTAGTTGCTTCCTGTGGTGGTGAAAAGTTGCTCTCAAATAGACTCATATGGGGTTAAGTTTTAATCTAATTTTCTTGACGACAGCATGTTAAGCGGGGCATAAAAAACAGACAGGTGGGTGGATATTTATATAAATGCTATAACCTGACCCGGACAAGCTGGAATTGAAGATCGAAGATTGAAAATTGAAGATTTGTGGTATTCTATCTATTTTATTTTGCCTCCATTATCCAAAAAGCAAGAATCAGATTATAGCTACACAAATCTTGCGCAAACATGATTTGATTTTATTAAAGTAGGAACTAAGCTTTTTTGCGAGACTGCGCTTGGAAAAAGTGGCTCTGAAGGGTAGCCAGGGCATTTTAACCGGGAACCGTGAACGTTGAACCGCTTAACCTATACCTATACAGCAGGGATATTGGAATGATCTTTCGTTGTTTGAAAAGCGTTGTGTTTATTACCATTGGTTGTGTACTGATTGCATCCGGATCGAGTTTTGCCCAAAGCGGCAGCGACCCGTATGATTATATAGACATCAGCAACCCTTTTCTAAGAAAAATTCCGCTGGCGATTCCGTTGTTTAAAAATGAAACCGGGACAGCGGAAGAAACCCGCTTGTCAAAATCATCAGCCGATTTGCTTTCTGCCAGCCTTGAATTTACCGGATATTTTAAAATACTTGATCGCCAGGCATTTCTTTTCGATCCGCAATCCGACGGAATTCTGACTCCCCAGATCAATTTTGCAAATTGGACTGTCATTGGGGCAGAATTGCTGATTACAGGTCTTTACGAAGAAAACAACGGAAAAATAGCGATGGAACTTCGCCTTTTTGACACGTTCAAAGGGCGGCGGATACTGGGCAAAAAATATTCCGGCAAGACGGCCGATAAACGCAGGATGATTCATCGATTTTGCAGTGAAGTAATTCAGTATCTAACCGGTGCCAAAGGCGTGTTCACCAGCAAAATTGCATTCGTTTCCACCGGTTCCGGCAATAAAGAGATTTACAGCAGCGAATTTGATGGTTATAATCCACAACAATTGACTCGCAATCATTCAATTACCTTATTTCCGGCCTGGTCTTCCGATGGCCGATATCTGGCATATACATCGTATAAACAGGGTAAACCTGATCTATTTATTAAAAACTTGGCTGAAATGCAGGAGATAGCCATTACCCAAAAAGGCCTCAATATAACGCCGGCGTGGGTCCCGGGAAGATTTGAGCTGGCGGCAACGCTTTCTTTTTCAGGTGATCAGGAAATTTATCTGTTGACTGGTTCGGGTAAAATTATTAAAAGATTAACAAAAATGCAGGGAAGCGACATATCTCCTTCCTGGTCGCCGGACGGCAAAAAATTAGCCTTTGTTTCCAATCGATCGGGAAGCCCACAAGTTTACATACAGGATATAGTCTCCGGCAAGGTAAAACGATTAACCTACGAGGGCAACTACAATACTCAGCCAAGTTGGTCACCTCAAGGTGATAAAATAGCATATGCATCGTTTGAAAACAACCATCATAATATTGCTGTGATTGATATCGAAGGTCGGCAACCGCTCCAATTAACCTACGACGCAGGAGATAATGAAGCACCATCATGGTCGCCCGACGGGAGTCTTATTGTATTCAGTTCAACCCGTGAGGGACCTTCTCGAATATATGTTATGACTGCATCTGGAACCGATCAGCGTCGTTTGCTCGTGCTGAACGGTGAGCAGACAAACCCAAAATGGTCTATGAACGATTTCAACAACTGAAGTGTTTCCGAATGTGAAAGGAGGAAAAAAATGCAAAAGAAGAAATGGATTTATTTGGCGATGTTGTTTGTAATTCCTGGATTGATGTTTACCGTTTCGTGCCAAAAGAAGTTGGTCGATGCAACACCGGAACCCGTCGTACAGGAAGAGGTGAAAGAAGAAGTCGTTGAGAAAGAGGAAGTCGCGGTTGCACCGGCTCCCATGACGCCGGATGTGGTTATGCAGGAAGATATTTATTTTGAGTTTGATAAATCGACCCTGACGCCCGCTGCGCAGGATGACCTGTTGCGAAAGGCCGAATGGCTGCGTGAGAATCCCGATGCAACAGTGACGATAGAAGGTCATTGTGACAATCGCGGTACCAATGAATACAACCTTGCATTAGGTGATCGGCGTGCAGAGAGTGCCAAAGCATTTCTGGTCGATTTAGGGATTGATGCATCCCGGTTAGCTTCTATCAGCTATGGCGAAGAGCGACCAGTTGACCCCAGAAACAATGAAGAAGCATGGGCCAAAAACAGACGAGATCACTTTATAGTGAATTAATTATTTGTCACTGTAATTACGAATCGAAGCATTAAGTTATTTGAAAAGGCGGCAGGGGCCGGCCAATCCGGCACTTGCTGCCTTTTCGAAAAATGTTCGGCATGATTGACAGGCCGGATTTCGGTGAAGAAACCCATTGTTCAGGATTTCACTTTCGATATTTTTTTAATTAATTGCAAGGCTAAGCAATGACTGCCATGAAATCAATCATAGTATCCAATCTGGTGTGTTTTTTGCTTTTATCCGCTTGTGTGTCCCAAAACGAGCTGACTTCCCTCGACACACGTCTCAATGTGCTCGAAATTCGCAACGCAGAGGCTAAAAAAAACAGCCAAGTGCTAAAATCCGGTTTGGAAAACCGCGAGGATGAGGAGCAGGCATTACGGCATCAAGCGGCTTCATTGAGAGCGAAAATGGATGCACTTAATGAGGAAATACGAACATTGAACGGTAGAATCGAAGCAATCGAATACCGTCTAAATCGACAAACGCAATTGGATGCGGAATCGGTGAAAGCCAAAGAGGACAAGATCGACAGAATGGCAAATGCCGCCAAATCCAATGATGATCGTATTTATCGAATTGAGCAGTATTTGAACTTCGAACCATCCAAGCAACTCACGCCCTCTGAGAAGCCTGCTGAAAAATCCACCGCAAAAATAACGCCTGTACCAGCCGGCCAGATTAAACAGGAACTTCCGGAAAATAATATTTACCGGATGGCAAAACAGGCTTTCGATCAGGGGGATTCCGATGCCGCCAGAAAGAAATTTCAAGAACTTATTCAGCGGTTTCCAGAATCAGAACGCGCCGATAATGCCCAGTTCTGGATAGGTGAAATATATTATCGCGAGAAATGGTATGAAAAAGCCATTCTCGAATATCAGAAAGTGATCGAAAAATATCCCAAGGGCAATAAGGTGCCGGCATCTCTTCTGAAACAGGGGTTTGCATTTTTTAACTTAGGCGATAAATCCAATTCCCGTTTGATTTTAGAAGAGCTAATCAAAAAGTATCCCAAATCCAACGAAGCAAAGATCGCCCAAGATAAAGTTAAGGACCTAAGATAAAAGTAGCAATTGAGCGTGATTTGAACACGGGATGATAACAATCATCGGTATAGATCCCGGCCTGGCAGCAACCGGTGTCGGAATCGTTCGAGGAAACGGCGCAAAGATCGAAGGCTACTCCTTTGGCAGTATCAGCACCTCAAAAAACAATTCCTTGCCAAATCGCCTCGATCATATCTTTTCAAAACTTCTTCAAGTCTTAGAAAATGAGAATCCCGACTTAATGGTAGTGGAGGATGTATTTTCACTGAATAAATATCCGAAGTCCGGGATAACCCTGGGGCAGGTGGCAGGTGTCGTGATGCTTGCCGGATGTCGCGCAGGTGTGTCATCGATAGAAATCCCCGTGCGTGAAGCAAAACAGGTTTTAACCGGCAACGGGAATGCCAGTAAAATGCAACTGGAAGAAGCCGTTCGCAATCGATTAAACCATAGAAAGCCCATAAGACCCTATCACGCATCCGATGCAGTTGGATTGGCCCTGATCGGCTTTTACCGTTACCATGAACGTATTGCTTCCATATGATTGGTTATCTAGAAGGTAAAATCCTTAAAAAGGAAGAGGACCGGGTACTGATTCTTGCCAACCAGATTGGATACGAGGTGTTGCTCCCTGCCATTGTAATGAAGTCTTTGCAAAATAAAAATATTGGCGAGGAAATTGCGCTCTATATTTTTTTCCAGCAAACCGAACGTCAGCCCAAACCTGTTTTGATCGGTTTCAATCTTGAAGTTGAAAAAGAGTTTTTCCAATATTTTATTTCAGTGGAGGCTATCGGTCCGCTAAAAGCCGTAAGAGCATTAAACCTTCCAGTGCGGGAGATCGCCAGCGCCATCGAGTCCGGGGAAATCAGCAAACTAACCGAACTAAAAGGAATCGGCCGCAGAACCGCGCAAAAGATCATCGCCACCCTGGAAGGTAAGATGGGAAAATTCGCCTTGATCCGCTCGAATGATTACGAGGCAACGCCGCTTGACGAGGACTTTTCAAAACAGGTGCTGGATGTTATGATTAAACAGCTTGGGCATAAGACTGCGGATGCCAGACGGATGATTGACCAAGCCTTAAAACGCAACCGATCCATAGCGAATGCCGAAGAGCTTTTTGATGAAGTGTACCGGGGCGAGAGGATGGAAGGAGATTGAATAATGAAGATTGAAGATTGAATATTTATGGAAGTCGCTGCGCTCTGTCGATTTAAAAATTAAATCGATAGCATACCTTGATTATTGAATATTCAATCTAAAATATTCAATCATTGATCACCTTCCCCTGAGCGTTGAGTTGGTAACCATGCCAATGTCACCCTTTAACCATAAGTGAATCATAGACCATGTCCGATGACATTATCTCATATTCTTCCGACGATCAGAGTCTGGTAACCGCAGTCCCTTTACCGGAAGATCAGGAAACCGAAATATTATCTCTGCGTCCGGAAAGACTGACTGATTATGTGGGGCAGACCGAAGTGGTGGAAACGCTTAAGATTGCCATCGAAGCAGCCATGCAGCGAAACGAACCCATCGATCACGTACTTTTACACGGTCCACCGGGTCTTGGGAAAACGACCCTGGCCCACATCATTGCCAATGAGATGGGCGGAAACCTTACCATTACGTCCGGTCCTGCTCTTGAGAAAGGGGGCGATTTGATAGGGCTGCTCACCCATCTTGAGAGCAACGATATCTTGTTTATCGATGAAATTCACCGAATGCCCAAATCCGTTGAGGAATTTCTCTATCCGGCCATGGAGGATTTCGCCATTGATTTCGTCTTCGATAAGGGTGTGCATGCTCGAAGCCATCGCTTTCAATTGAAGCGGTTTGCGCTGGTAGGAGCCACTACGCGGGTTGGTTTGCTGTCCGCTCCTTTGCGGGACCGCTTCGGCATTTTTAGAAATCTGGATTTTTACGCCGAGTCCGATCTGGTAAAAATCACGAGACGTTCGGCGGCGCTGCTTGGGGTTGCAATTGATGAGGAAGGAGCCATAACGCTTGCCCAGCGGTCCCGGGGAACTCCCAGAATTGTCAACCGGCTTCTTAAACGTGTCCGAGACTACACCCAGGTAAGAGCAGACGGCATTATCACGACGGGTACGGTTTCCGCTGCTCTGAAGCTCGAAGGTGTTGATCAAAAAGGGCTGACTGATCTGGACCGGCATTACCTGAATACGATTATTAAGTTTTATCATGGTGGTCCTGTGGGGATCGAAGCCATCGCGGCAACGCTTCAGGAAGAATCCGACACGCTGGTGGATATTGTCGAGCCATACCTTCTGAAACTCGGTTTCATTACGAGAACATCATCCGGTCGGAAGGCATCCGAGGCGTCTTTCAGACACCTGGGTTTTAAGGTTCAGACGAAGATGTTTTCGTGAACACGGGTTGGGAGGGTTATGGTTCAGGCTTCAAAGGTTGAGGGTGCAATGCCGCAGCTGGCCTGAAAAGCGGCTAGTTTGATCGAAAGAGAGGCATCGGCCTTGCGGAATTTATAGAAAAGCGAATAGAGTTTCAGAATTGAGCTGCTTGCGACTTTGCAGACCGGCGAACCCTGAACGCTGAACCCGAAACCTCAGAACGGTTACCTAAGATCATGTCTATTATCACGCTGCTGACGGATTTCGGCACCGGCGCTGAGTATGCGGGGTTGATGAAAGGAGTAATTTTATCCATCAACCCTTCTGCCGCCATCGTCGATATTACCCACCAGATCGACAGCCAGGACATCGTTCAGGCCGCGTTTACCATTTGTGCATCGTATGAATATTTTCCGGATGGAACCGTGCATCTGGTTGTGGTGGACCCCGGCGTCGGCAGCGAACGGTCTTTGCTGGCCCTTGAAATAAAGAAGCAGATTTTCATAGCCCCTGATAACGGGGTGCTCACTCTTTTATTCAACGAAGGAGAAATCAAGTCACTTGTTCGCATCACGAATTCCAAATATTTTTTAGCTTCCGTCAGTCGAACGTTTCACGGCAGGGATATTATTGCCCCGGTGGGTGCCCATTTATCCGTCGGCATCGATATAAGAACGCTGGGCGTTGATATAGACTTGCGGGATGCGGTTCAGCTGGATCATCTACATCCCTGCATGTCAGAGAACGGCGAGCTTGTCGGAAAAATTGTTGTCATTGATAATTTCGGGAATCTGATATCCAATATTAATTTTAGAAAACTGAGCGAAGTATATCCAAACGGCCAAGAAAAAAGAATTCAGATTAAAATCGGATCCACTGTCATCATCGGTTTATCCGAGATTTATGACAGCGTTCAGTCAAAAACCCCATTGGCTCTTATCGGAAGTCGCGGGTATCTGGAGATCGCTGTAAACAACGGCAATGCCGCTCAAGTCTTAAATGTCGAAAAAGGAGATAAAGTGAGGGTGATGGTTTAAGGGCCTCGGATACAAATAAATTCAATGTGTTTCATCAGGTATAATGTTATATTTCCCATGTCTGATCATGTTAGAAATTCCAAATTATTATGGTAAACTTAAATAAAAACTCAAATGAAGCGGAGCGTTCTTCGATAACAGCCAGATGGTTCAACCCGGGAACACGCTGGACCCTTTTGTTCATTGGGAATCGTGGTAAACCTATAACACTTAAGCGTTTTAAGGGGATGGTCCTATTCACCCTTATTCTAGTAAGTGTTGTCATCGTCCTTGCCGCCGGTCTGTTTTGGTGGAACCGCAACATCCTGCAAGAAAAAAATCTACTAGAATCGAAGTTAAAAAAAACAGAGGAGCAAAACCAGGAATTGCGCCATGAAAGAGACATTCTCTTAACCCGGCTGGTGGTAGCTGAGTCCCGGTCACTTGAAAAACAGGGCAGCGCACTGGAAAATCAAACCGGCGAAGTATCTCCACCTCAGTCAGATCAGGATACAAGCTATGCCGAGCAATCCGCACCGCTTGCCATGATAACCACGAAAACCGAGGTCCAAAACCAAAATCCAACCCAACCGGAAAATGATCCATCCGGTTCGGCGTTGAGTGTCGCTATTGACAATTTTAAAATATCCGTCAAGTCTGGCAGTAATTCCTTAAAGGTCCAGTTCAAGCTTAAAAATACTAGCCCGTATTCCCAACATGTTTCCGGGCATGTGATTGTGGTTTTAAAAGGAGAAGAGATTCAGCAGGATCAATGGGTGTCTTTACCCAGGATCTCTTTGGTTGAAGGAAAACCAACCGGCCATCAGAAAGGCTATGCATTCGGCATCAGCAATTATAAGATTATGAATTTTAGCGCGAGTAAGCCGTATTCGCCTGATAAGTTTCAAACTGCCTCAGTTTATGTATTTACGCAAACCGGGGCATTATTGCTCAATCAGGATTTTGTGGTGAAACTTTTACAGTGATTCCTCTATTGATTCATATTATTCCTCTTGATACCTATGAGATCCTGCTTATTTTATCAGGTTGATAACTATTTGGTGTAAAGAGCCGCTTGTTTTCTCCCCTGTTGCGTTATTCCATTTTTTCTCTTGACAGGCTCTGAAGAATTGTTTAAATATGCCGGATTCATTAAATTTAGGAGTACGAAAAACGTGAAAAAATATACGTACAGTGCCAAAAATTCGGATAACGAAGGCAAGTGGGGTCTGATCGATGCCAACGGAGCCATTCTCGGCCGTGTGGCCACCATTGTTGCCTCCCGCCTCCAAGGCAAACATAACCCTATGTACACCCCGCATGTCGACACCGGTGACTGGATCGTCGTAATAAATGCTGATAAGATTCAGTTGACCGGGAAAAAATTAGATCAAAAGCGTTACTACCGTCACAGTGGATACATCGGTGGTCTTTCAGAGACGACGGCTAAAGATCTCAAAGAAAAGCGTCCGGAAGATCTCATCCGTTTTGCCGTAAAGGGCATGCTGCCGAAAAACAAGCTGGGTAGAAAACTGTTTAATAAATTGAAAGTTTACGCGGGCGACCAGCATCCCCATGCGGCTCAAAATCCCGAGGTTATCGAACTAAAACAGTAATTATTGAAATTTAGAGGAATCAAATGGAGCAAGAAAACACGTATTACGCGACCGGCAGACGCAAAACTGCAATTGCCAGAACGTGGATTAAACCAGGCAGTGGTGAAATAGTCATCAACAATCGTCCGATGGAAGAATATTTTCCAATTGAAACCATTCGGACGGACATGATTCAGCCCTTTAAACTAACCAACACCTTCGGTTCCTACGATGTTAGAGCAACGGTCGTCGGCGGTGGTATCGCCGGCCAGGCCGATGCCGTTCGGCACGGTATTACGCGGGCACTTGTTATTGTTAATCCAGATTTCAGACTGACACTGAAAAGAGCCGGGTTTATCAAGCGTGATCCCAGGGTTAAAGAAAGAAAAAAATACGGTCAAAAAGGTGCTCGAGCACGGTTTCAGTTTTCGAAACGATAAGTCGTCGCTTTTTTTGCATGACACTAAGGGAACAGGCTGCCGTCTGTTTCCTTTTTTATTTTGTATTGAGCGTCGAAATGTGGCATACCCTAACCTGGATCCGCCGGAGAATTGACTATTGAAAATTGAAGATTGAATATTTGTGGATGTCGCTTCGCTCTGCCATTTTTATGAGTGGCTTTTTTATAATTAATCCGCCGGCGGCGGACGTTAAATAGTCAATATTCGATCAACCTACCAAAGACTGGCTTATTCCGGAGGTAAAACATGCCGGTGAATAAAATCGATCTAAATTCCGATGTGGGGGAAAGTTTTGGAAACTATAAACTCGGACTGGACGAAGACGTCATCCCGCTGATAAGCTCAGCCAACATTGCCTGTGGCTTTCACGCCGGGGACCCGGCGGTGATGCGACACACCATTACCATTGCAAAAGAAAACGGAGTCGCCATCGGCGCACATCCGGGATTTCCGGATCTGGTCGGTTTTGGCCGGCGCAACCTGGATGCTTCTCTGGAAGAAATCAAGGACTTTGTGACTTACCAGATAGGTGCCCTTCAAGCATTTGCCGCCGCCCAGGGAGTGAAACTGCAGCATGTCAAGCCCCACGGCGCGCTCTATACTATGGCCGTAAAGAACGCAGCCATCTGGCAGGCTGTTGCCGAAGCCATCGCTGCCGTGGATAGCCGTCTGATCTTATTTGTGTTAGCCGGAACGGACCGCCAAAACCTGGAAGCTGTCGGTGCCGGACACGGCATTCGTATTGCCTATGAATTTTTCGGCGACCGTGCCTATAATTCCGACGGCTCACTGGTTTCACGCAAGGAACCCGGCTCGGTGATTCACGACGGTGATATGGTGGCTGAGAAAGTTCTGAAAATGGTCCAAGAGGGCAGGGTGGTATGCAAAGACGGCTCTGAAATCGAATTGACCGCGGATACGATATGTGTGCACGGCGACAATCCATCCGCCCTGTCTTTAGTCAGGAAGATCAGAGAAGCATTGCAGGCATCGGGGGTTGAAATCGCACCACCGGAAACGTTTTTATAACCTCTATAGAAAAGTGGCACTTTACGATTATCCAATCTTTCGAATAATGGGGGACCGGTCGTTTCTCGTTGAATTGGGCGACGAAATCAGTCCTGCCGTCAACCAGAGGGTGCAGGAACTGTTTACGGGCATGGATCTGCATCAGCCCAAAGGGATCCTTGATTTAGTCCCGAGCTATCGATCCTTGATGGTTATTTATGATCCGCTGCGCATTTCTTTCGATGAAATCAAAGGCGGGATTGAAGACATTTGGAAGAATCCGGATCAGTCCCGGCTACCGCAGCCGCAAACCGTAAATATTCCGGTGGTGTATGGCGGTGAACACGGTCCCGATTTGCCACTGGTGGCCCAATATCACAACCTCACCGCCCAGGAGGTCATCGGCTTTCATACCAGGCCGGTCTATCGTGTGTACATGATCGGGTTTACACCGGGCTACCCCTATCTTGGCGAGGTCTTGGATGCCATTGCCACTCCACGCCGTGAAACACCGCGAACCCTTGTTTCCAAAGGATCGGTGGGAATTGCCCAAAAACAAACCGGTATTTATCCCGCTGACAGCCCCGGCGGATGGCAGATTATCGGCTGGACTCCCGTAAAGCTCTTCGATCCTGATGGACAACCGCCGAGCCATTTGGTTATGGGAGATCGGGTTCAATTTTATGCCATCACCGCACAGGAGGCAGCCCAATGGCAGATGTAGGGATTTTAGAAGTTCTTTCTCCGGGCATTCTAACTTCCGTCCAGGATCTCGGCAGATACGGCTACGGCCGTTACGGCGTCGCACCCAGCGGGGCCCTGGATTCCTTCTCACTGCGCATTGCAAACCTTTTGGTAGGAAACCGTCCTGATCAGGCTGGTCTGGAAACCATGTTGTTGGGTCCGGCTATCAAAGCTTTGGAAGATATTGTTGTTGCCGTTACCGGAGGCAACCTTCAGCCCCGGCGAAATAAACAGCCCATCGTGATGTGGCAGTCGCATACTTTAAAGAAAGATGACATTTTATCTTTTGGCTCGTCATTGAGCGGGTTCCGAGCATATGTAGCTGTGGGAGGCGGTATCAGCGTGGTCCCTATTATGGGCAGCAGATCGACAAATCTTCCCTCCGGCTTCGGGGGGCTTCAAGGTCGTGCACTTGAAAAAAACGATATCCTGAATTCCGAAAACCATTCTCAACATCTGAAAACGGGTACTCGCACCTTCGATTCCGCCTGGATTCCGGTCTATCCGAACAACTGGACGCTGCGTGTTGTCTGGGGTCCACAAGATGACCATTTCCCGGATGAAAGCCGGGATTCTTTTTTGAATGCTACTTATAAAATGTCGTCCGATTCCGACCGCACAGGTATCCGTTTAGAGGGAGCGGTCATACGACAAAAGCCGAATATACAAGCGTCCATCATATCCGAAGGTGTGGTTTCTGGTTCTGTCCAGATTCCGGGTGATGGGAAACCTATTATTATCTTAGGAGAAACCGTGACTGGCGGCTACCGTAAAATCGCCACCGTAATTTCGGCCGATCTTCCGCTTTTGGGCCAAATTAAACCGGGAGATGACGTGCGATTTAATGCTGTTTCTCTGAATGAGGCGCACCGGGCACTTACCGCCTTGGAAGAAAAGCTACATAAATTCGAAGAGAGCTTGAACTGATGAAGAAAATAAGCAAGTTTCCGATCTGAAAAGCATAAAAATGAAAATCAGTTGATTGCGAAAAATAGGCAGACTATCTGAACCCTTGTTTGGTGTACTTGGTGGCGGGGAATTTAGCGATTTATTTAAATCTAAACTTTTCCTATACCTTATAGTATGTTATGCTTAAAAAAATTAATTTTACCGATTGGATTCAATGAGGATAACCCGTAATGATTCGACTTATCAATCGAAGAAAAACCATTTTTATAACAATTATATCGCTGGCATACCTGGCTATTATCTGGATCGATACCGCGGCAGCACAAAATTGTAAACCGCTTCTGCTCACCGGAAAGAAGACGTTGTTCCAACGGGTGATCAGCAATCCCGGCGCCAATGTATATGTTTCCGCCAGCCAGAAGTCACCTATAGTGCAGGCCAGCGTGAAACCCTTTACAATTTTTTACGTTTATGAACGTCGCCAAGTAGCAGGTGCCGAGTGGCTGAAAGTGGGGCCGTCCGCCAGCTGCGAAATGAGCGGTTGGGTGGAAGGAAGCCTTGTATCCGAGTGGCGGCAATCCTTATCCCTGGTATTCACCGAACGGGTTGGCCGCAAGCCGGTGTTATTTTTTAAGGATCTCGACTCTCTCGAAAAAGTCGCCGGTTCCCAATCTCCGGCGGATGAGGCGGCCAATTTGGCCTCCCGATTTACCAAAATGACTTCGGACAACATGGCCGACTCCGGGGACTTTTCGATTATGGCAATGGAGCCTGGCCAAGAGGCTGTTTCGAGGCAGCGGTTTTACCTCATGCCGATATTTCAAACCGTGGAACTTTTTGAGGGTGTAAAGTTTCTTGAAGTGGCCTCCATCGATCCGGGATCCTGGGAGCTGACGGGGAATTCGGAATTGCGAACCGGCGTCGTTTTTGTCATCGATACGACGATTTCCATGAAACCATACATTCAACGCACCCGTGAAGCCGTTCGCAGAATTTATGATGCCATTGAGACCTCCGGTCTATCGGACAAGGTCGCGTTTGGTTTGGTCGCTTTCCGCAGCAGCATTGAAAAAACGCCGGGGCTCGAATATGTGAGCAAAGTTGTCTCCGACCTCAAAGATGGACGACAACGGATGGCCTTCGAAGCAGCTCTGGCCGATACCCGGGAAGCTGAGGTGTCGACCCATTCCTTTAACGAGGATGCGCTGGCCGGTCTCAAAACAGCTGTGGAGGAGTTGAACTGGAAACCATACCAGTCGCGGCTCATTTTTCTTATTAGCGACGCCGGTGCGATTCGTAATGACGATCCCTATTCGACCACCGGCATGAACGAGCCCGAGATAGCCGACATAGCTGCAGCCAAAGGCATTAAAATTTTCGTGCTGCACGTAAAGACACCCCTAGGAAAAAGAGTCAATAATCATCCCTATGCCGAAGCCCAGTACAAGGCCCTGACAGGGCAGTCCGACCCCTCGATCGGTGATCTATACGTGCCGGTAGATGCGACCAAGACAGCTGAAGGTGTGCGGACCTTCGGGCAGCTGGTGGAAGGTGTTGCCGTACAAATGGTGGAACTTGTCCGGGCGACCAGCGCCGGTCAGCGACTGCAGCTGCCAAGCCAGTCACTTTCCGGATCCAGTGACGTTGTGACAGAAGCAAAGCGCAAAGCAGCTATTTTGGGATATTCAATGCAGCTTGAGTATTTAGGCCGCCGGGGAAAAGTACAGGCGCCTCAATTGGTTACCTCCTGGGTTTCTGATATGGACCTCGCGCAGCCGGATATACCTTCCTTTACGGTGACCGTTTTATTGACAAAAAATCAACTCAGCGATTTGTACCAGCGTCTGAAAATTATCCTGAACCAAGCCCAGAGAACCAAACGGACGGGGGCCAGAGACTTTTTCCAGGGTATTTTGTCGGCTGCTGCCCAAATATCGCGGGACCCCACCCAATTCAGTAAAAGCCCGCAACAGAATCTCGGCCAATTGGGACTGCTGGGTGAATTTCTAGATGATTTGCCCTATCGCAGCAACATCATGAGATTGACGGAAGAAGACTGGTACAGAATGAGCGTCGGGCAGCAACAGGCGCTGGTGGATAGCCTGAAGTCAAGAATAAAGCGCTATCGGCAGTATCACGATGATGTAGACAACTGGATCAGTTTCGGAGCCACCGATCCCGGAGACATGATATATCGCGTGCCGTTAAGTATGATGCCTTAAGCGGAGTGCAAAGCGACCATGACTATGCCTTTTTCATTCAAGCATCTCCTATCCTATCCAGTGATGGCGGTAATTGGAATGGTTCTGATCCTTGCAGGCGGGGCTGCACCGGCCCAGGATTGTCCTTCTCAAAAATACAAGCGTTCTTCCCAGACCCCCATTGTGAAGGATATGGTGAACCCCCATCCTTCCGAGGAAGATTTTGAGCTGCCCATGCCGTGCGGCGGCAAATTATTTTTACGCCATGTCTGCGTTCCGGCGAGGTCTTTTTTAGATGATTTTCAGTTCAATATGGGTTGTGAGGAGTGCCGGCGCAAGGATGAGGGCTTTATGGAGGCCAAGCGCACAGCGGCGATAGCCGGCGCATTCACCCTGGAAGAATTGCCTGAATCCTGGCGTGCCAAACTGATTGAACTTGGGCGCAGGGGAGATGGCTTATGCCCTTCTCCAGATGACAAAAAATCAAAGGCCCTATATTACTTTATCGGGAAATATGAGATTTCAAATTGGCAGTGGCAAACCGTCATGGCTGACGATTGTCCGGGCTGGGACAAGGCTTTTACCACTGAAGATCCGCGGCCGAAGACGAATATTTCATGGTTTGAGGCGCTGGAGTTTGCTAGACGATATACGGAATGGTTGTTGAAAAACAGACGGGATACACTGCCTTCTTTTCCGGCCGGCCGGCATGCTTTCATTCGTCTGCCGATGGAAGCGGAATGGGAATACGCGGCGCGGGGGGGACATATGATACCGGCCTCTGAAATGAATCGGGAGGAATTTTTCCCTCTAGATAATCATCATTTTTCTGATTTTGCCGTATATACCCGGGCGGGGGCTGCAAAACCGCCGGAAAAGCTGTCCTGGATTGGTACTAAGTGCCCCAACCCCCTGGAGCTTTTTGATACCGCCGGAAATGCGGCTGAGATAATGTTGGATCCTTTTCAATACTTCAAGGGCTCACGGCTGCACGGAGCTACCGGCGGATTTGTTATTAAAGGCGGAAGCTACAGCAAAAGCAGGGCAGAGATAATGCCGGGACGACGTGAAGAGATGCCTTTTTTCCTTGAAGACAGTACATTTCGAAGCAACGATCTGGGCTTGCGGGTCGTACTGTCGGGAATTGTCACACCCCAGAACCGGAGTCAGGCGCTCAGACAGCAATGGACGAAGATTTCTGAACGTAACCGGTTGTCAAAACTTGGTTCCGGGACGGCAAAGTCCCCTATTGATGAAGTTCGCGGTAAAATCCTGATTGCTGAGATTGAACGCCGGGCGGCTGCTGCAGTGAGTGATGTGGAAAAAGAAGCGCTTTTATCAGAAGCCGACTATATCAAAACACTTACCGCGATGTTTAACGGTCGGCAAACGCTTTCACTTGAAGCTCTCATCTGGAAAGCGCTCTTCTCTGTTGAATCTTTGCACAAGTATACCGTGCAGCGTCACCAGATAGAACGTGAGCTGGAAATGCTCAAGAAGATGAAAGCTGAACCCCTGCCGGAGTCGGAAATAGAATCATTAAACAAGAATATAACCGGGTTAAAGGAACAGATAGAACACAGTGATGCGGCGATTGATTATCTGATCCAATCGTACCTTGCAAATATTCGAGAAAGCCAACAATTTTCGCAAGATGCCATTGACCGTCAGTTGGACAACCTGTTTCAGCACCAGATATTAGAGGAAAGTTTGCGATCAAGTTTGAATAGCCGATTAGAAATTTTTAGAAATCATGTTATGCGGTACGCCACAAATCCGGATGTCATTCGGCCGGACACAATCATTGAGGAGATTATTTCGGAAATTACGCCCTAACCCGGCCGGACCGGAATTGAAGATTGAAAATTGAATATTTGTGGATGTCGCTCTCCGAGGCGTAGGCTCTACAACCCCTACGAGCCGGAGGCTTCGCTCCGTCAATTTAATCTCTATTTGGGTGAGACTCTGTTGGAGAAGATATTCTCACCGCCTCAGGAGATACCTCAAGTTGTCCCCAATAGCATTACATAAAAAAAATGGTCTAAAACTTGGCATAATTGCCACTTGTATATTGATACCTTTTCTGGTCTCCTATGCTGAAAATAACAATAAGGTTAATGGGAACGGGGCCGTATCCCTTAACAATAGCAAACTGAAACCCACATCATCAAATCCCGATATAACCAGGGATGTCAAACAGATTCAGATCCTTTTAACACTGTTGAAGTTCAACCCCGGCCCGATAGATGGAATATTAGGTAGCAAGACAATCAAAGCCATCAGAGCATTCCAACAGGATACCGGAGTGCCCGTTACAGGCAAGATTGACGAGAACCTGAAATCACAGCTTGATGGGGCCTATAAGCTGATTGTAATCCATGCTAGAAAGCAAAATCAAGACGATGAGGAGAAGCCGCAAATAATCAAGGAGAAACCGAGAGTCACCTCAACTTTGCCGGCAACAAAGCAGCAGAAAGATTTAGAGACAGGAAAAGAACCTGAAGTAAAACGGCCAAAAGAAATTGAAATTGCGCCGCAGAAAGAACTGACCTCCAAAGACCATAATTTAAGGACGGAAAATCAATATTTTAAATATATCAAAATTGGTTTTCCTTTTCTAGCAGTCATTTTTTTGGCCTTCTTTTATAGGGTATGGACACGTTTAAATGAGAAAGCGCATTCGGGAAAAGGACCTAAAAAAGCCAAACCACAAGTGGGAAGAACTAAAATAATTAAACCCGAAGTGAAAAGAACTATAATAGCTGAACCCGAAGTGGGGAGAACTATAATAGCAAAACCCGAAGAAAATTATGAAGAGCCCGCTGGGGTTCAAGAGTTGGAGAAAGCAATAACGGATAATGCTTTAGGCAAGGCTGAACTATCTCAGCAAGACCCAATTGATTATCAAGATCCGTCACATCCGGGGTTTATAACTCCGGTGGTAAGGCGTAAAGTTTGGATTAGAAACAAAGGACAGTGCGCTGCCTGCAGCAGCCGAGAAGATCTTCAATATGATTATATTGTACCCTTACTAGAAGGGGGACATAATACCTTAAACAACCTTCAACTCTTATGTAAGTCATGTAACCAGGAAAAATCAGATAAATAAAAAAATGAGCTAAAATTTGAAATGAACTAAAATGAGCTAAAATTGTGGTATTCTGTCAATTTTAAAAAAGAGATAGAGCGAAGCGTTTCCTTAATTTTAGGCAATTTAGCTCATTTTAGGCATTCGTTTGTTCCGTTGTATCGGTCAGAAACAACAAGGGGCTGAAGCAAAGATAAATATGAGAGGGTCGAACTAAGATATAGGAAGAAATACCAGGGTGCCGCTTGGTAGTCTGTTAAAATTCTTTATATTATTGCCGGCTAGCAATTTTTGGGTCGGCAGATAGTAGATCGTTTTTCTGTCTCTGTACTTCACGCCGGCTATTCGATAGGCAGTTCGGTCTTTATTGATCTTGAAGGGTCCACGGTAGCCAATAATAATTTTGGTTTTAACCGGTAGATCGTCCCAATTGGATATCATTGTACCATATTTAATCCTTCCGGAAGGCAGAAAATAAATAGTTGTTTTGCGGTTATACGCTTTGCCGACCAGTGACCATGCTGTGCGGCCGACAGGTATGGTTTTAATAAGTCCTACATCTTTAGTCAATTCAATGCCGGTATCTTGATTGAGCAGCACTATCGTTTTCGGAGGTATTCTATTCCAGCCAATTTTATCTGAGATTTGGTCACCCGTATAAATGCGACCGTTCGGTAATTTGTAAACTGTCATACGCCTGTCATAGTCTTCTCCGGCGATCGACCAGGCTGTGTTGCTATTGGATATAATGTTGGCTTCACCGGCCTTGGCCAGAGGCTTTCGGCGACCGTAAAAGACTTCGGCAAGCTGTGGATCTGCGGTAAGGCGTCGTGCATGCACATCAGGATCATAAGCCCAGGTCGGCCCCATACCGGCTTTGGCTCGGATGAAATTTTTTGCACAGCGCTTGCGGCCGCGGTGGTTTTTTTTAAACCAGCGATTTGGAAATCCGTAAGCCACCTGGCTGTGGGTGAGAACTGCGCGATCGCCTAAGCCATACGCACCCTGTAGGATGTCAATCAAAGCGCCGATGGATCGATATTGATGCAACGTGATGGGCGAATAGTGATATCCCACCAATTCAATGCCGATGGAAATTTTGCTGATATCAGTTTCCCCGTTCCACATGCTGCGCCCGGCGTGATCGGCTTCAATTGTATGTTCCAGCATACGGTAGGTGCGACCATCCCGGGCGATCACGTAATGGGTATGCCCGCCATGGGTTCTTCGACCAGCGGACAGCCTTTTTCCTTTGGATATGACTTTAAGGGTCATATTGAGGCCGAGTTCCGAGGTATGAACAATAATGTAGCTCGTTTTCGCCCGTTTTACCTTTTGGAATTCAGGGTTCAGTTGCCAGCGGTAATCTATAATGGAGCGCTGAAATTTTTGGAGATCTGTTCTAGTGGCGGCTGTTGATATGGATGGTAGATGGGAAAATAAAATGCTAAATAAAGACAGAACCAATATGAAGCGATAATAGTCGAACTTTGTGCAGCCATTCATAGATTTCAACCCATCCGATTCAGAAGTATTCTATGAATGTAACTATACCGTAAAATTCTGAATTTATCAAATTAGTTAAGCGCCGCCTTGATTTTCGTTTTGTTTTTGAATTCAGTCGATTCGTGCAAATGAGCAGGTATGATTCTTAAATCCGAATGCAAAATACATATCAGAGATTAAACATCCAATCTAACTTTGCGGGCCTCCTTTAATTTTTTGTAAACCGTATTTCTAGAAATGCCAAGTTCGCGTGCTATCGCAGATATATTGCCGCTGTTCCTTTCATAGGCAGCGCGAATGATCTGCAGTTCCTGATCGGCCAGGTTTTTCGCTTGCGGTTCTGCTGCCGTGCCGCCGGGGGGGACAGGGAGAATTTTTTGTATGTCTTCGGCGCACACCCTTCCGCTTTCACAGGAGATCAACAGGCGGGTCAGCAGGCCTTTTAATTCTCTGATATTTCCCGGCCAGTTGTAAGCTTCCAACTGGTGTAGAGCCATCGGTTCCAGATTGAGTGGCTGTTTGAATGTTTCGATGATGGCGTCTATGATCTTGCGAAGATCCTGCCGATCCTGCAAGGCCGGCAGGCAAACCTCCATGGTGTTGATACGGTACAGCAGGTCTCGACGGAATTCACCCGTCTGTTCCTTGCATTTCAAGACAGCGTTGGTGGCGGAAATCAGCTGGATGTCCAGTTGAATTTCCTTGGTGTTGCCAACCGGACGAATTTCCATCCGGTCCAGAAAACGCAGCAGCTTAATCTGAACCTGAGCCGGCATGGTCCCGATTTCATCCAGGAAAAGTGTCCCCTGATTAGCCTGCCGCACAAACCCTTTTGAGCCGCCTCGGCTAGCCCCGGTGAACGCCCCCTGCATATGGCCGAAAAGTTCGGATTCGATTAACGTTTCCGGCAGTGCTGCGCAGTTAACGGCTACAAAATCTCCTTTGCGGTTGCTGATAGCGTGGGCATAACGGGCCATCAGTTCTTTGCCCGTTCCGGTTTCACCCCGGATAAGAATCGGCACATTCAATTCAACGCCCCTTCTCACTAAGTGCATGGCGGACTTCACAGCTGGGTCGTCGCTGACCATGGGTATTTCCCGCGGGGCTTTGGAAAAAATTTGGACGGACGTCGGGGTTACGGTCAGTTTACGGGCGGGGTAGTTGAAAGCTCTGACGGCAAAGGAACTGCCCTCCATGTCGGTGAGATCGGTCGATCGGGTACTATACAACCGGCCAAGAAAGTGTCTGAGCGGCGTACGGAAAATTTGGTCGAAATGGACTCTGGTGCCGGGAGGTAGGTCCGGCAGGAAAAATCGGGCCTGTCGATTGGTTTCTGCCAGAAAACCGTCTTCATTAAAAGCAAGCATGCCGGATTGCAGGGTACCGAGAAACTCACGACGGCTGTGGAGTTCAAAAATGAGGTTGCCCTTGTGGCGCTCTCTGAACAAGCTGTTTTCGATGGTGACACAAGACATCCTGACCAGTGCCAGTGTGTGGCGTTGGCGTGAGCGGCTGTCGGAGGTCGCGTCTATAATGCCCATTAATTTGCCGTTGTGCCCAAATATCGGTGCGGCGGCGCAAGTCAGGTCCGCATAGGACTTGAAATAATGTTCTTCACCGTGCACGATGGCAGGTCTCTGAGTTGCGGCAACCAGACCAAGGGCGTTGGTGCCATTGATTTCTTCCTGCCAGATGAAGCCAGGAAGCGTCCAGCCGGAGTTATTGGCATTGATGGATCCATCGACGATGCGATCAAGAATAACGCCGTCGTTATCGGCAAATATGATGATAAATTTCGACCCGGCAATCTGACGGTGCAGATTTTCCATTTCTAGTTTGGCCAGGCGACGCACCAGACCGTTGTCCTCCCGGCGTTTGTTCAAAGCGCTATCACTGATTTGATTCTGATCGGGATAACCGAACGGATCGAGGCCGGTGTCGAAACAACGCTGCCAGGATGCTCGGATTTCAGGGTTGGAAAATTTAGCTGGGACGATTCCCTCACGGGTCAACAAGGTGCGCGCGTTTTCCCTCATCAGTCATTTCTCCAGATAACGACAACCCTTTATTTTTGCAAGCGTTGGTGTCCACGGCGGGTGAATCGAGCATTCAGATCTTAAAAAAGTGTTTGTCACGATACCTAAAATTTACTATGAAGAATGTCAAGTTAATTAAAAATCGCCCTGCTGCGCGTCATTAAAAACTGTTCATTTTTTTAACGATTACCCCGGTAGAGTGTTCATATTTTCAACACTCCAGGTGGCACATCGTGCCATATCCATCCGGCTGCTTCCAGTATTCACAGGACTTCCCGGGGATCAGTGTTATATCGCCAAGTTCTGGTATAAAAATTGCTCATTTGTGGGAAATATTGCTTTAGTTTCCGATCGACTGCGGTGCGGTGAACTGAAATCGGAAACAATGGAGCAGTTATTTCTAAACGCACCACGTTTTTGGAAAGAGTAAGTATGAAGGCGGCACAGTTATACCAGTTCGACGAATTGCTGAACGGTTCGGAATGGTTAGTATACGAGGATGTTAGTGAACCGGTCATCGAAAAGCCTACCGATGTCATCGTCCGGATAGGGGGAGCAGGCGTATGCGGCACGGATCTGGATCTGATCAAAGGCATCTGGCGCGACCACTTGCGCATTGAACTGCCAATGATTCTGGGGCATGAAAATGCCGGATGGGTGGAAGAGATCGGTTCGGCAGTCGAATCTGTAAAAGTGGGCGATCCGGTTATCGTTCATCCGATGGGAGGAGAGGACCTGGCAGGCACTGGCTCAGGATCCGGCCGGCGCGTGTATGAGCGGGCTCTTTATCCCGGGTTCAATCGCCATGGCGGATTCGCAGAATACATGTTGACCGAAGAGCGAATGCTGTTAAGGCTGCCGTCTCATCTTTCACCCATGGACATCGCACCGATGGCGGATGCTGGACTGACCGCCTATAGTGCGGTTCGCAAAGCTGCCGAACACCTGGCACCCGGTCATTACAGCCTAGTGCTGGGTGCCGGGGGGCTCGGGCATGTGGGGATCCAGGTACTGCGGGCCTTCAGCGCAACCGAGATCATTGTGGTGGACAAGTCGGAGGCGGCCCTTGATCTGGCCCGCAAGGTCGGGGCGCATTACACTTTTATCGCCGACGAGCAATATCCTGCTAAAATAATGGCGTTAACCGGCGGGCGGGGGGTTGACGTGGTGATCGATTTCGTAGGCCAAAACAGTACGGTAGAGCGTGGATTTTCGATCACCCGACGCGGCGGTTATTACTATCTGGTGGGTTACGGGGGTAAGCTGTCGATATCCACCCTGGAGATGGTTCGGTCCCAGAAGACCATTGTGGGCATTTTGGGCGGGTCTCTGCCGGAGTTGCGGGAATTGATCACGATGGTCGATCGCGGTTTGGTGTCATTGACCACCCGGGAATATTCCTTGAACGAAGCGAACAAGGCCCTATGGGACCTTAAAGAAGGCAGGAATTTCGGCCGGTCGGTCTTAATTCCTTAAACAGTAACTTTTAAAAAGATAGGAGGAGACCATGAAGCGGTATCTAATTTCTTCAATTGTGATCATTTTTTTGATTGCGAGCAGTTTCGGGGTCCAGGCGGCCGACTACACCAAGTATGGTATCGAGGCCGATGTACCGGGGGCATGTTCCTTTGAAGCCATCGACGCCAAGGATTACTCCGGACGCACCCTCAACATCATTACCCATGCCGTCCCGGTTATGGGGGAGCCGACGGCGCTGCATGCCAAACAGTTTGAAGAGCTGACCGGTGCCAAGGTCAACGTGGTGCATGTACCCTTCGGAGATTTGTTTCAGCGGATCATGATACCTTTTCAGACCAAGCAGGACGCTTACGACGTGCTGTTTTACGGATCGTTGTGGATTGGTGATTTCAACAATTATCTTGCACCTGTCCCTGATAAATACCGCAACACCAAAAGCATGCAGGACGTTACGGTCAACTACAAGGGCGTCGCCACCTGGGGCGACAAGATGATCCAGTTTCCGGTGGACGGTGACCGCCACTATTTGAAATATCGCAGCGATATTTTCGATAACCCGAAAATGCAGCAGCGGTATAAGAAGGACACCGGTAAAGATCTGCGGGTCCCGGCCACCTGGGAAGAATACAACGAAATTGCCATCTACTTTTCCGGTTGGGATTGGGACGGCAGCGGTAAGGAAAAATATGGCAGTGCCGAGGTTGCCAAGCGTGACGACCTGATGTTCTCGGCCTTCATCAGCCGGGTTGCGCCCTATGCCAAACACCCGAACGTCAAAGGCGGCTTCTTTTTCGACCTTGAAACCATGGAACCGCTGGTCAACACCCCCGGTTGGGTCCGCGGGCTCGAACTTTTTGTCAAAGCGCAGAAGGCTTTCCCGCCCGGCGGCAATAACTTCGGGCTGGGGGACGAAATTTTTTCTTTCGGTGGCGGCCAGACGCTCATGAGCTACAGCTGGGATGATGCTTTCATCCAGGCCATGGAAAAAGATAGTCCCATCCGCAACAAGGTCGCTGCAGCCCCCCTGCCGGGCGCAGCTGAAGTATGGAACCGCAAGACCGGTATGTGGGATAAGTTCGCTACACCGAACCGGGCACCATACATCTGCTGGGGCTGGACCTCGGCGGTTGCCAAGTCTTCCAAAAACAAAGATATGGCGTTCGATTACCTGTGTTTCTTCAGCAACCAGGCCAACACCCTGCATGATCTGCAGATCGGCCGCTTCGGCGTGAATCCTTTTCGCAACACGCACTTCGATGCCAATTTCTGGATCGATAAACTGGGTTGGGATAACCAAACTGCCAGCACTTATGTCCAGACGCTGTCCGGCATGGATCTGAGCAAGAACCGCGTTTTCGATCTGCGGGTTCCGGGCGTCGGCCAGTTCATGTCATCGATGGCCGCCGGTGTGTCGAAAGCACTGGCCGGGCAGGAATCGCCCCAGAAAGCCATGGATGGCGTTGCCACAGAGTGGCGTCAGATCGTCGACCGTATCGGCAAGGAAAGAGTGCGCGACGCGTACAAAAACGTGGTTGCACTGGAGGACAACCTGATGTAAGAGAAACTTCGCAAAAACAGGGCAGGCCGCGGCCGCAACCATGCGGCCTGCTCTTTTTTAATGGGCGAAAACAGCTTGCCGGCCGTACGCTTTGACACCGACAACCCTGCAACGTGTTCAGAGGTGTTATGCTGAAGTTCAAATACAAACATTTTTTTCTGCTGCCCGGACTAATCGTCCTGGTGGCGATTATTATCTTCCCGCTGCTTTTCACGATCCGGGTCAGTTTCTCCAGCTGGGATGTTGTCAAACCCGGGCTCGACTGGCTGGGGGGTAAAAATTATGGTCGTTTGTTCGTGGACCTGCGGTTCTGGGAAGCGCTGACCCGGCTGAGCATGATGGCGGTCGGCTCGGTTCTGATCCAGTATACTATCGGATTCGGACTGGCGCTGCTGGTCTGGCGCGACGTCCTCCTCAAGCGGTTCGTACGCGTCCTCTTTCTCGTGCCGATGATGACGACACCGGTCATCATGTCAGTCATCTGGCGAACCATCCTGCATGAATCCCTGGGACCGGCCAACGACATCGTGCGGTTGTTCGGCTTCGAGCCGCTGACCTGGCTGTCCACCGGCGGCATGGCAATGGTGAGTGTTATAACGGTGGAGGTCTGGCAGTGGACCCCCTTCATGTTTCTGCTGCTGCTGGCGGGCTTGCTGTCGCTGCCGAACGAACCCTATATGGCTGCCGCCATCGACGGTGCCGGACCTTTTAGAACATTTTTCAGTGTCACCTTCCCCCTGATGGCACCCATTTCGATCGGTGCCATCCTGATCCGGTTGATCGAGGCTTCCAAACTAATGGAGACCGTCTACGTTTTGACCTCAGGCGGACCCGGCACAGCCACGGAGACCAGCAGTTATTATATTTACATCCGGGGATTAAGAGACTACCAAATTGGATATGCGGCCTCGCTTTCGCTCACCTACCTTGTGATCATGATCATCAGCTTGACGATCATTGCCAAGGTGCTGACCTATAAATTTGCACGGAATTAACACATGAAAACCACTTATCTGATACTCAAATATCTGGCCATCCTGTTGTGGTCCTCCTTCGTGGTGCTGCCGTTTCTATGGGCCCTGACGACCTCCTTCAAAACCGCCAACGGGGTCACCGGCGGGGCGACCTACCTGCCGTGGCTGCAGTATGAACCTTCACTCGAGGGGTGGAAAGTGCTGGTGCGCACCAGCGGTCAGGGAATTGACATCGTGGCCCCCTATATCTCGAGCGCCGTGGTCACCCTGAGCGCCAGCCTGATCAGTCTGATGCTCGGAACCCTGGCGGCCTACGGCCTGTCGCGCTTCAGGTTCCGGCTAGGTTTTCTCAAGAACAGTGACATTACCTTTTTTTTCATATCCCAGCGGATCATGCCGCCCATCGTGCTGGCAATTCCTTTTTTCCTGATGCTACAGTTTCTCGGACTTCTGGATACCATCGCCGGCCTAATTCTGGTTTATGTCGCCCTGCTTCTGCCCATTGCCACCTGGGTAATGGTGGATTTTTTCAATAACGTGCCGCAGGAGGTCGACGAGATGGCCATGATCGACGGCTGCAACCCGATCGGGGCATTTGTGCGGGTGATCCTGCCCAATTCCCTGCCGGGCATCGCGGTCGGGGGACTATTCTGCATCATATTCGGCTGGAACGATTTTTTCTTTGCTTTCACGCTGACGTTCACCAAGACTCAGCTGCTACCGGTAGCGGTTGTGGCACTTAATTCTTCGGTAACCCCATGGTGGAGTCTATCCGCTTCGGCCTTGGTATCCGTCGCACCGTTAGTGATTATTGCTTTTTTTGTCGAACGCTTTCTTTCCAGTGGTAATATGGCTGGTGCGATCCGTTAAGGAGGTCTGGATGGCGTTAATCCTTCAAAACATTGATATCCGGGAGAATGGGGTCGCACATCTGGATAACATCAATCTGACGTTCAGGCGCGGTGGACTCTACACGGTTCTGGGCCGCACGCTCGCCGGCAAAACCACACTTTTACGTACCATTGCCGGGCTCCAGCAGCCGCAAAAAGGCACCCTGATGCTTCACGGCAGCGACTATCTACAGGTGCCGGTCTGGAAACGCCGTGTGGCCATGGTCTATCAGCAGTTCATCAACTACCCGCATCTAACCGTGCTGGCTAACGTGGCTTTCCCGCTGAGAAGAGCCGGGGTGCCGCGGGCCGAAGCCAACCAGCGGGCAAGGGAAATACTGGGCAAGGTGGGGCTTGCCGCTTTTGAAAAACGTCGTCCGGCGGCCCTGTCGGGCGGCCAGCAGCAGCGCGTCGCCCTGGCGCGGGCACTCGTCAAGCGCGCCGAGATATTGCTGTTGGACGAACCACTCGTAAACCTGGACTACAAGCTGCGTGAGCAACTACGGGAAGACTTTCAGAATATTTTCGAAGGACAGGACGACGCCATCGTCGTTTATACGACGACCGAGCCGGCCGAGGCGATCCAACTCGGCCATGAAATGATTATCATGGATGAAGGCGCCGTCATCCAGCAGGGGGAGCCGCTGGCGGTTTTCAATGCACCGACGACGATCCGGTGTGCCGAAATTATCAACGATCCGCCCATGAACATTTTTTATGGCGCCATTGAAAATGGCGACATCCAGTTGCAGGGCGGAATTCGGCTGAATGTTCCGGCGCATATGGCACACCTGCCCCAAGGGCCCTATCGCTTCGGTCTACGTGCGGCCGACTTGCGCCTTGGCAACACGATTGGAAGCCAGGTGGAGCTGAGCGAAATCAGCGGGTCCCAGACAATACTTCATCTGAGGGGAGATATCGGTGCATTTATACTCTACGAGGAGGGTGTCTATCAACATGCCATCGGAGACACCGTTCAGGTAGATCTCAATTCTGATCGAATATACAGTTTTTCGGTTGACGGCGACCTGATCGCCGGTCCGGCAGCAGCCGAAGCGCAGCGGAGGTAACCCATGGCCACGATCGAGCTTTGCGACATTGCCCACAACTATGAACCGGATTCCGACGACCCGATCTACGCACTGAAAGCGCTGAATCTGGTTTGGAAGGACGGCGGCACCTACGCCTTGCTGGGACCTTCCGGGTGCGGCAAGACCACCATGCTCAACATTATTTCAGGCCTGATTCAGCCCACCCGGGGCAAGATACTGTTTGACGGTGTCGATTTTACCCAGTTTCCGACACCCAAACGCAATATTGCCCAGGTATTCCAGTTTCCGGTGGTATACACCCTGATGAGTGTCGAAGAAAATTTAGCATTCCCGCTGGTTTGCCGCAAAATGCCTCAGGCCGAACGCACCCGGCGGGTAAACGAGGTAGCCGAATTGCTTAATCTGAGGGACAAACTCAAGCGACCGGCCCGCAAGCTGGCCGCCGACGAAAAACAACTAATTTCTTTGGGCCGCGGCCTGGTCCGCAACGACGTCTCGGCCCTGCTCATGGACGAACCGCTGACTGTCATCGATCCCCAGCTGAAATTTGAAATCCGGCGCAAGCTCAAACAAATCAACGAGCACTATGGCCTGACAATGGTTTATGTGACGCACGATCAGAATGAGGCCATGACTTTCGCTGACACCATAGTGGTGATGAACGATGGGCAAATAATCCAGACCGGCACGCCCCAGGAGCTCTACAACCGGCCCGAAACCACCTATGTCGGCTATTTCATAGGGTCGCCGGCCATGAACTTTATTAAGTGCACGCTCGCCGGTAATCAACTCCAAACGGCCGGTGGATTGATTCCCGTGCCCGCCGGAATGTCGATTCCGGCCAATGTCCAGAACTTAAAGATCGGCATCAGACCCAGACACATTCAGTTCACCAATTCGGATAGTGCCAAGGCCATCAGGGGACAAATACAATTGGTGCAGGAATTTGGCAACACCCGGGTGGCCACCGTGGGGATCAAGGAGGAAATCATGCGGGTAAAGCTCAACTCTGGTGCTGCCGTCCCGACCGGTGACGTCTGGCTGACGCTGCCGCAAGAAAATCTATGTGTGTATGCGGATGAGATGCTCGTCAACCTGAACCGGTAATCCTTATTTCGGCAAGAAATCTTTAACCAATAACGCTTTAACCAAAACTTTTTATGGAGGTTAACATGTCCAAACCAAAAGTGGCCATTGTAAAAACAGGTGGATTGACAGGCAACTCCGAATTTTTAGGCGGTAAATTCGTCCGCCATGACGAAGATATTGCACAGCTCAAGGAAAAAATTGCGGAGACTATTGCCCTCTCAGTGGGTAATATCGACAGTATCATTAAGGAAGGTGAGACGGTCCTGATCAAACCGAACCTTGCCTTTCAGGCACCCCCCGAAAGCTTTTCGGTTGTCGATCCACGCGTGATTGAGGCCGTGGTAAGCTACCTCAAGGAAAATTCCAAGGCCAAAGAAGTCTGGGTGGGCGACAATCCTTCCCTCGGCCAGCATGTAGGCAAAGCCCGTCCGGCTTTTGAGATGGCGGGTATGCGCGCCGCTGCCGAGCGGGGCGGTGCCGACCGGGTCATTTTTTTTGACGAAGAGGAACTTGTAGACGTGGAAATACAGGGTGCCAAATTATACCGGCAGGCCAAGATCTATAAACCCCTGCTGGATGCCGACCGCGTAATTAATTTACCTAAAATGAAAACCCATCTGGCAGGAACCGTTACCCTGGGGATCAAAAACTGGCAGGGCATCATTCCCAACGTTCACCCCAGCGGGGAGCAGCAGGACGTCCATCGCCTGGACCTGGGTCAAAAGTGTGCTGATCTGCTGCGGGTCCGTGAGGCCGACCTTACGCTGGTTGATGGCGTCATTGCCATGGAAGGTCAGGGACCGCATGCCGGCACACCGGTCGAAATGAATCTGCTGATAGCGGGCTCGCAGACGGTGGCAGTGGATGCCGTGACTGCATACGTCATGGGATTTGAAACCATCGAAGTCCCGGCCATTCGCATTGCGGCTACGGAAGGATTAGGGGTAAGGGAAATCGATGACATCGAGGTGGTGGGGACACCGGTTTCAGAAGTGCGCACTTTTTTCAAAAGGCCCATGAATGATCCAACGGGATTAATCCCCGGTATCCATGCGATCATGCAACAGACCTGTCCGGGCTGCTTTGTTAACATCCGAGGCGCGTTGGACAACTTCAATAACAACGTTGACACCAAAGACTTCAGCGGCAAGGTCGGAGACATATATGTTGTCGCCGGAGGTGTACCTGATTTTGAGCCGGAACATGTTAAAGATAAATATCTGTTTGTGACCGGCGACTGCTGGAAACTTTTTCCGAGCAAGGATAAGGTCGAAGAAGCGATGACGCTGGCCAAGAAAGTAATCGAGTACCCGGGCTGTGCACCGGTCTACATCTTCGCCCAGCTCAACGGTGATTTGCAGGCCCTTTATCAGGAATGCGGCGGAGTGTTGTGTCCCCTTCCCTGACGGACCCTGCTTTAGATTGATTGGTGATGGATAATTGATGGCTGCAGAAAGACAAACCGGCTACTGGCTGGATTTAGGGTTGACCCAGTATGCCTCGGCGTTTGCGACCCAGGAGCAGATACTTCAAGCGCGTCTGGACGGAAAAATAGCGCCAACGATCATTCTGCAGGAGAATTTGCCGATCTTCACCATCGGCCGATCCGGCAGCCAGGATAACATTTTAGCCACCCAGGCAGACCTTGAAAAGCGCGGCATTGAGGTGCTGGAGGTAAACCGGGGCGGTGATGTCACCTACCATGGACCGGGCCAGTTGATCGTATCTCCCCTGCTGTATTTGGGAGACATGGGGCTCAACGCCAATCAATATCTGCATCGGTTGGAGGATGTACTGATTGAACTGTTGGCCGGCTATGATATTCAGGCCGGCAAGAAAGAAGGTTACCCCGGTGTCTGGCGCGAGGAAGCCAAGATCGCAGCGGTCGGAATTGCCGTGAAGCACGGCTATACATTTCACGGCTTTTCACTAAATCTCAACCCGGATCTGGAAGCCTTTAACTTGATAAACCCATGCGGCGTCAGGCAGATGCCCGTTACATCCATCCGGCAGGTATTGGGACAGTCGCCCCCCATGGTGCAGATCAAGACCCGACTGAGGGAGATCCTGCACAAAAACTTTGCACTTAAAACCCGGACGACCACCTGGTCTGATCTTGCGCGGAATCTTAAACAGTGAAATCATACTTCAGCACAATAATGGATTTGCGGGACTGACAGAAGAAATTTTCAATTTATAAGAATCGAGGAGGATGAGTCGTGCGTTACGATATAGAAATACCACCAACGGCCGACGGTGCCCTGGAAGTCACGGTTGTCTCATGGATCAAGGCGGTGGGCGATCAAGTTTCAAAAGGGCAGGATCTGGCCGAAGCAACCACCGAAAAAATTACCCTTTATGTCACTGCACCTGCCGAAGGCACGTTAAGTGAAATCATTGTCGCAGCCGGATCGAAAGTGAAGGTCGGCACCGTAATCGGTGTGCTCGAAGGAGCCTGAAGAATAATTGGGAGCATGAGGAGGTGCTTATGAGGCTGACAGGCAAAGTTGCCCTGGTGACCGGCAGCAGCCGGGGTATTGGCCGGGAGATAGCAATGGCGATGGCACGCGAAGGGGCCGATATTGTCATCAACTACAGTCGCAGCAAGGATGCCGCCGAAGCCGCGGCTGAAGAAATTGAACAGTTGGGGCGGCAGGCGCTGGCGGTGCAGGCCAGTGTGACCGAGCGCTCCCAGGTAGAGCACTTGATCGGGTGTGCCGTCGAAGAATTCGGCCGGCTGGACGTTCTGGTAAACAATGCGGGCGGGTTCCCGATAAAGCCGTTTACCATGGTGACCGATGAAGAGTGGGATGAGGTGATGGCACTTGATCTTAAAAGCGTTTTTGTGTGCAGCCAGATCGCACTGGTGCCTATGCGCGGGCAACGCAGCGGAACGATCATCAACATCGCATCCGTCTCCGGGCTGGTCGGGGCAGTGAGCATGGTACCCTATTCAGCCGCCAAGGGCGGGGTTATCGCCTTTACCAAAGCCCTCGCCAGAGAGATTGCACCCATGGGAATCACTGCAAATGCCATCGCACCGGGAATCATCAAAACGGATACGGCGATGAATGTATTTCCGGAAACTGCGCTTAAAGCTTACACCACCTATCAAGTACCCCTCGGCAGGCTGGGGTGTCCCGCCGATGTCGTTGGGCTGACTGTTTTTCTTGCTTCGGCAGAGGCCGGTTATATTACCGGACAGGTGTATGCCGTGGACGGTGGTTATACCATGCAGTAGTGTAATGCCGATTCGCGCAACGATTGTGTTGTTAAGCTAATAGAAATTGGTTTCAGGTGTCAGGTTTCGGGTGTCAGGGAGTTGAGGTGCAATATCCTGAAACCTGAACACTGACACCTGAAACCTTTGAAATATTATAACACACGATAACCTGGACAATAAATTGTCAGTAAAATGTCACTAAGCCCTTAAGGAATCAACACCGCCCTCCCCTTAATCTTGCCGTTATTTAAATCTTTTAGCGCCAGATTGGCATCGGAGAGCTTATATTCCTTGATGGCAAGCTCCACGAGACCGCGGTCGGCCAAGGCCATCAGCTCCGTCAGTTCGGCCCAGGTGCCGACCAGATTACCAATAATATTTCGCTCGGATATAATCAAATCGACTGCCGGTATTTGTATATCTTCACCATACCCGACGATATAGTAATTACCCATCGGCCGGGTCATGGCAAGCCCTTTGGCTGTAGTCCCTTTTTCACCGACAAAATCGATAACTGCCTCAGCACCGAGCTCACCGGTCAAATTTAAGACAGCATCCACTTCAGAGCCATCGGCCTTGATGATGTGATCGGCGCCGCTTTGTTTGGCAAGTTCCAAAGATGAATCGGAAATATCGACGACAATCACTTCGGAGGCACACATGGCCTTGAGGCACTGAATCCCAATGTGGCCCAGACCGCCGGCACCAATGACTACGCAATATTCGCCGGGCAATAAGTGCCGGGTTGCTTTTTTGACAACGCGGTAGGCAGTAAGACCGGCATCCGAATATGGTGCAACCTCTTTCGGAGCTAAGCTGATCGGCAATTTAACCAGGTTGCGTACAGATGTTTTAAGCGCTTCAGCATACCCCCCATTGGAATCGAGACCTGGGAAAAGCCCATCACCATGCATATCCTGACCCCGCCGGCAAGCAAGGCAGGTTCCATTTGTAACCTTAGGGTGAACGATTACCGGGTCTCCCTTTTTAAACGCTTCTACTTCGGTCCCGACTTCTTCCACCCACCCCGCGTTTTCATGCCCCATTATCAGCGGTAAAAGGCTATTGCCGTCCGGGTCCATATGAGGCCGCCACACACCCTCTATAATATGCAAATCCGTTCGGCAGACCCCGGCACCCCCTATACGCACAATGACGTCAGTAGCTTTCTCAATTTTAGGATCTTCGACGTTCTCCAGATTTACCCAATGATCAGCTGTAAATTTATCATCGTATTGATTTAGCACCTGCGCTTTCATTCTTTTCATCCTTTCTATTCATAAAATGTTTTTATTCAAGGTCAACAATCATTTATATTAAAATAACTGATGCATTTCTTTTGTCAAAATTTTTTTTTAACATATGAATAAATGATTAAAATCATAGTAAAAATATTATTCGGTAAGGTACAGAGATTAATGGCACAAGTATAACTGGCTCGACTGCACTCTGGTATCCACATAGCGAAGCGATTTTACATTTCGTGTCTAAATAAAATCCGGCTAACAACTTGAATCCATGACATATTTGTTCAGGAAACCTCTAATCTGTCCGAGACATTCCTAAAAAATCTGATTATGAGCA
>CALZJV010000003.1 GCA_945787595.1 uncultured Desulfobacterales bacterium
GAAAAGCCCTTATTTCGGTCTGCTTCTAAAGCAAGCTCATAGATGATCTGGTTGCGTTGGTGATGCAGACCAGACCATTGGCCCACAAATACGACATCGTAACTTGGTTCTTGTTCTTTGCATCTGGCAGCGAGCCAGCCGAGGAACCCGGGATAAAAGTGCTCCGTTGCTTTAGCCCCGTATTCCAAAGCTTTGCTGCGACTGAAACTGAAATTAGACAAGATGACATCAAAATCAGACCAATCTAATCCCTGCGGCACGGGTTCTCCGGTCCAACCGAACACCAGCTTCGGTTTAAAATTAAGTTGTCTGATAAATTTGCTGTCAAGAAGGAACGCATTGCTCATAAATAAAATATCCGGTTTAAAATCTTCAATTTGTTTTTTTGTAATCTCAAAAAGCCAGTTTTGCTGCGATTCAAGTTGCAGGCCTTTTTCTTTTAACCATTGAAATTGAGCCGGTTGGCAATTTGCAATGATGAATTTGGAGTCATATCCCAATAGACGAATATGGGAGCAAAAATTGTGAGTGGCACTAAAACCGTCATCCAAAATATTTTGAATCTGTTCAGCAGCGGGTCTTGTCGCCAGAATTAAATCTTTGATGTAAAAATCTATGAGATATTTTTGATAAAACGTGCTAATTTGAAGGAAACGGAGATGCCCTGACTTTTCATAATCGGTTTTACTTAAATTCACAATGCATAAGTCCTTCTGTATTCATTCAGGGGGTGGCCTTTTTCTGAGAATGTAATTGGCGGAGTCCCTTCGAATATTCCATAATTTGGCACAATGGGGGAAGACCGCAGGCACCGAAGTGAAGAGAATAAGCCACCCCTGAATGCGTATAAAATATGAAGTTATTTTTGCGTGAGTCCTTAGTCAAAAAGTGCAATCATTACGCCGCCGAGTTCATCTGCTGCGAGTTCAGAAGGCCATAGGAGTAACAAGGGTCAACTTCAAAGGCTTTTCTCACAAATTCAGCTGCTTCTTCAGCATTCCCGATCTCCAGGCTTAACATTCTAATATTGTGGTAAGCCCTGGTATCATTAGGATCTATTTCAATGGCATTTTTGAATGCGACAATTGCGCCAACAAAATCATTTTTTCTAAATAGCTCCTCACCCCGCTCATTCAATGCGGAGACCCTCATTGCTGTTCCAACCGCTCTCGCTGAGTCGCTGGTACGGCTGTTGATCGTACCGCCCGAATATATGTACTCCTTTAGTTCTCTTGCATTTCTCGAGTTTGGATATGCTTTGAGTTCTCTTTCGGCAAATTCTTTCGCAATCTCTGACAGGCCCATTCGTAAATAACCAATTCCTGCAATCATGTTTATCCCTTCCAGGAATGGAATAAAAGTCATAGCAATACCTGCAAACCGCACAAGTTCTAAAGAATGGATATTGCTCAGCACTGATTTGGGCGTATTTCCTGTCAATTCTTTTAATGCAGATGTCGCTTTTTTTTGAATTTCATCTGCCACTATATTACCAAATCTCGACACACATGCTTTTATGACTTCACCGGCCAGGTAGTCTTTTTGATGATCCGGGATATCACTTTTGCCCAAAGATTCCAAATGCGCATGAGACATCATAAGCCATGGTGCCTCTGCTTCCATGCAACGACTACTCAGGCTCATGAATTTTTTTTGTCTCGCCGCTTGTTCGGATGGGGTCTCTGCGGACCGGGTTTCCCGCCTGAAAAACAGGGGCTCGTTGATTTGTGCTATTGCCCCTAAAAGCGCAACCCGTCCCAGCAAAACCAGATCGCCACCTGTTGTATTCGGGATGGGCAGGATTGATAAAAAAGTTTCGGATCGAAACAAACCGCGAAACATGTTGCCCCAGGAAACCTCCCAGATGATTTTTCTAAAACCTTCGGCCAAACTCAATCCGCGCGTGTCGAAAATATCCGGTGCCATTTTGAAAGGTTTATCCCGCTCATCAATCAAAACCGTCTTTCCGTAACAGAGCACAACCGAAGGGTCTGCGTATAAAACCCGTAACAGTTTGCTGATGTAGCTGGCATCATAAAGATCGTGATCTGCAACCATCATGAAATATTCTCCTGAAGACAGGGTGAACGATTGAGTGGCGTTTGCGACAGCTCCCATGTTTTCAATGCTTCTGTAGTACTTAATCCGCCGGTCCTTTTCGGCATAATCAAGACAGATATTTCGCGTGGAATCCTCGGATGCATTGTCGGATATGATTATCTCTAAATTTTCATAATCTTGCGCAAGAAGTGAGTCGAGCGTCTTTGCCAAATATTTCTCAGAATTAAAAATGGTTAAGCCGATGCTCACAAGTGGTTTGCCATTTGTGACAGCAGGTTGCCGCTGAATGTTCTCTGATAGTGTAGACAATGTTTCTCCTTCCCTGGGTTTTGGAGTATGCCGGTTTGCCTTGTACAGTTATGGGTTTCTTCTGATAATCAGGTGCTTTAATAAATTCGTGGACGTATTCTTCAGGCGGCATATTTCCCAATCAGTTTATCGGCATGGACATCGATCCGGTCGGAGGCAGAGACGGCATAATCCAGTGAATCACAATCCCGGCAGATACGATGGCTGAAGCGCGTGTGTTTCAACTGAAATATTCTCAGGTCGTCCATTCGTTTGCTGTTCCAGATCTCATGCACTGATTCTTGCTTTACGTTGCCGACCAGGAAGGCTTTATCCAATGCCTTGCAGCAAGCGAATGCGTTGCCGTCGGCATTGACCGTCAGCATGTAGAAGGGATACGGGCAGACATGAACGCAATCCATTTCATGTTCACCCGTTACGATTAGATTATTCTCTTCCTGAATGATACTGCTGTAGTCGACTTCCTTATGGGCTTTCGTTACATTCTCTACGGCAATTTCATCACAGATATCACCGAACATGTCATAAAAAAGGCCCTCCTCACTTTTGACCGCGAATTTCATAATCTTGATGAAAATCCTGCAGCCACCTTTAATTGTGTATAAATATTTCAAGTTTTCCATAAATACACTAAAATCATTTTCTACTCCCGCATATTTTTTATATGCTTCCGATGAGAGTCCTTGAACGGTTATTCTAAACACATCGGTTCCTGAATCTATTAGCGCTTTACTGGTCGTATGATCCAGCAGTAAGGCATTTGTGAAAATAACGATTTGATCGCCGATTTTCCTTTGTTTAGTATAGGCAATCATTTCGGCCAAATGTTTATTCATCAGAGGTTCGCCATAACCGGCAAACCGTATTGTTTTGATCTTTTTCCCGAATGCGCTGCAATCGTCCACCATCTTATAATACAGGTCGCGATCCATGATATCCGGTATGAAGCCGATGCCGGAACGTTTTTCACCCGACAGGGAGTGGATACAGTAAATACACCTGATATTACACGCCCTTGAGGCTTCAACATTTATTGACAGCGGTGTGTCTAATGGGAGTAAATCGCTGAGTTTCTCACGGCGATCTTTATCCCAGGTGATCTTTTTTGCGATCATAGACGCTTCCTTTTGTGTTAACCGGCAAAGGCGTTGAGCATGGTTGCATTGCCGCCGTGCCCATAAGCTCTTATAAAAAATTTATATCCTAAATCCCAACTGTTTATTAGAAGGGGTAGCTCCCATATATCTCTCAAATCGTGGTACAGCGATACGACCATGTCAGGCTTGTTTTCCGCAATCATTTTTCTGGCGCCATTGAGTGCCTGAAATTCCGCCCCCTCTACATCCATTTTTATAAACGTCGGTTTAAAGCCTTGGAGCACCTGATCCAAAGCTACACATTGAATGATGTCATCGCCATCGTCTGATATGTGAGAGTTTAACCCCATCCCATTGTTTGCCCTTAATTTCACCGTGTCAGACCATACGCCACATGGATATAGGGCCAGTTCTTCCGCATAGGTTTTACCATCGGCACCGATCGATGCTAATAATTCTTTAAATGTATCCATGTCCGATTCAAAAAGCACTGCCTTTTCGACTCTCCCTTTTAGTCTGTTTAAGTCTCTCAGTGTATCACCATTGAATGCGCCGCAATCAATATATCTTTGATAACCTTTGTTTTCATCGAAGTCGCTGTCGAAATATTTGGTATTCTCGGTAGGTGCAGAAAAGGTGTCATACCGCTTTGTTGCATGAGAAGCTATGAATCCCTTAAATATGTCAAAACTGGTTTCATCTTCCAGCAACCGGGCACATTCAATGATGGATGAATTCAGCCTGTCGAAATCTGATCTGTCTTTCCAGGTAAAACTATAGAAATCAAACATGTCCGTTGCTTTTAAAATGTTTGTATATCCCTGCTCACGCAGCGTTTTAATAATCGCCTCATTCCTGGGCTTAAATGGTTTGACTGTTAAAATTACAGGGATATCCGCCTTTTCACTCTCAGGAACGATGCAATAATCAGGCCTGACAACCGGTAAATTTTTAACATCGGGTATCAAATCTGCACGTATGTCAAAAAAAGCAATCACATCGACACGATGCTTTTCCAATAGGCCAAGCACTTTGATGCCATCTATTCCCGCACCATATAACAGCACCTTTTTATTTTCTATCTCCTCTATCCCGCTTTCGTTTTTTTTCGATTTTATGGCTGATAGGATCTCTTCCATTTCTGCGTATTTGAATTTTCGCCACATTTTAACCACCTTCTTTAAGCATTTGATTCCATTGTGATAGTTTAGTATCAAATGGAAAATATTTATAAAAGTGCGGGATCGATGATTTTGTCGCCCCTTTTAAAATATCTCTTGATTTTTCGATCAGATTTTCCAGGTTGGTTTTATTTTCCTTGTGGGCGGCGGTTCTTTCAAAAATAGCTCGCTCTTCTCCCAAACCACTGGTAAACCACTGGTGGGGTTCAGCGCCGAAAATTTTTTCGAAGAGATAGCGTTTTTTGGGCTTTGAAATAACGATTTCATATTGACGATTAAGCTTTTGCATTACACTTCGCGGCGAAAATTCATCCAATGCTGATTTTTGGGCGTTTTCTTTTCAACAATCAGACCTGTTTCCATATGTCTGATGACATGTTTTTCGCCGCATTGGTTCAATACGATAATCGGCATGCCTGCCCCCATTGCTTCCAGAAGGGCGTTGTCGGTTGTTCCATAATGATCCGGATTCAGCAGATAGCCGAATACGTCAAAACGCTCGAACTCGGCTTTGACATCATTGGTGAATCCGGTAAATTCGAATTTTTCGGAGATGTTCTTTTCATGCGCCTGTTTCAGAATATCCTGTTTGTTTTCAGGATCGCCGACTAAAATGAATCTGGCCTCCGGTGTGTTCACCTCCGCACAAAAATGGACGAATTCAGGGTGCAATTTGCGAAAATCCAACGTGCCGATGTATCCGATATTGAAATCGGGGTGAGGTTGGGGAGCAATGCCTGAAATATTGTCATGCCCGCCCGAGCCACAAGCAACGGTTGATTTTGATTTGATTTCCCGTAATTGGTCCGCATTCCAGAAAGGATTTTCAAATGAATAGGCGCTTGTAAAGAAAAAATGCTCCGGCAAATGGATAAAATCGGCGGAAATTAAGGGATAAGTGCAGCCTGAGATATGGGACCAGACCGTCAGCCGGACCGGTATTCTGGAGAGGTCTCCCAGAAAGCCTAACACCAGGGGATGATGCCACCATTCCAATTGCACGATATCCGCACCGGAAATAAGATTCATGACCTCCTTTTTGTCTTCCGGCCAGAAAACGGCGACACCGTTTTCCTTGCAGATCGCAATGTATTTCAAATTTGTCGGCCTTTCAAGCAACAGGATCCGGTGTTGAAATTCGCTTTTTGTCTTCGCAGCGATGATCGACAGGGCGGACAGCGCTTTTCCAACGCCCGGCCCCATATGCGGCATTATATGCAATATGTCATACATCTGCTGTATATGTGCCGTCGACATGGGTTTCTTCGTGAATCGAGTTCATCTTGGACACCTGTCTGCTGCACGCCATCTTCATTTTATCTATTTTTCTTTTCATCTAATTCTGTACCAATTTTGATAAGATGTATTCAATTCCAAATGCCGGGTAATTCCGCCTAATTTGCAATTATCTTTTCTTTATAGCATTTTAAAGCCGAGAAAATCGTTTGGTCCATGTCATAATAGGCGTATTCACCCAATCGCCCGCCTAAGATCAGGTTGTCTTTCTTCTTTGCCTCAGCCATATATTTTGCTCTTAACTCTCGATTGCGACGATCATCAACCGGATAGTAAGGATCATCCTTTCTCCCCTTACGTGATGTCTCGTAAAAAACAACTGTCCGTCCACCTGGATAAGCTCTCTCGGGATGAAGATGTTTAGGCTCGTGGATGCGGGTATAAGGAACACTCAATTCCGCATAATTCATGACGGACGTTCCCTGGAAATCTTCCAATTCAATCAACTCGTGTCTAAAGTCAACCGATCGCCAATCGAGCACACCATATTTATAGTCGAAAAAATGATCGAGCTGTCCTGTAAATATCGTCTTTTCCATTACGTCGAATCGATGCTTATTCACCATATAATCGCAATTCAGTTTCACTTCAATGTTGGGTGAAGATAATAGTTCATGGAATACTGCGGTATAACCACCGCAGGGAATTCCCTGCCAGCGACAATTCTGAAAATAGTCTTCTTTATAGTCAAAACGAATAGGGAGCCGATGAATAATCGATGCAGGTAGTTCGATGGGATCCTTTTCCCATTGCTTCATCGTATATCCTTTAAGCAATGCCTCGTATAAAGGACGCCCGATTGACGAAATTGCTTCTTCCTCAAAATTTTGAGGATCTTGAATATTCTCTTTTTTTGCCTCCCTCCCAATAAAATCTCTGGCCTCTTGGGGGGTAAAATTCTGATGATAAAATGCGTTAATCGTCTCTAAATTAATGGGCATCTGATATACGCTACCCTGATATTTCGTAAGGACCTGATGATGATACCCATTGAAGTCTGTAAACTGGTTGATATAAGTCCACACCTCCTGATTGGTTGTATGAAAAACATGAGTGCCGTAAACGTGATATTCTATTCCGGTATCGCCATCTTCGCGTGAATAGCAATTTCCGCCAATGTGATCTCTACGATCGATCACAACCACATGCTTCTTCAAATCACTTGCAATGCGTTCTGCAATAACCGATCCAAAAAAGCCTGCGCCGACAATTAAATAGTCACACTTCATTTAACCTCTCGTATGCTTGGATGTGACTTCAAAAAGAATTTAACGCTCACACAAGTTGAAATGCAGTGCAAACTGCTTCCATTGGCTGTTTGAAGCCACGATCTCTTCAAATTTTTTCTTATGTATTTCTACGCGTTCTTTGTGCTCATTCATTCCTTCATAGGCCTTGGCAAGATAATAGTGCGCAAAAGCCTGCAAGGGATATTTTTTTATTACACCTTCAAACCAGACTGCAGCTGCTTTATAGTCACCCTTACGCATTCTGTAATTGTCGACAAAATTTAACTCTAAATTCATCATATATGATCGTTTGGTTATGTACTCAGGATCTAATGTGTCAGTATGTATTATCGCATGCCTCAAATCGGCATTCTTGAGGTCTTCTTTTTTAACATACTCGTGCTCAATGCATATATCGTATAGCCTGCTACCCTTGAATGGAGTTGCAATGCTGAATGTAGTCCAGTCAACCCCAATCTCTTTAATCAACCTTACAGTTTCGTCACGATCTTTTTCCCGCTCGCCCGGCAAGCCAATAACAAGGCCGCACGTTACCGCCAGGTCATGCTTTTTAATCGTTGCTACTGCTTTTTTAATATCGTCCGTTGAAAAAGGCTTATCGATAATTTTCTTTAACATATAATCAGAACCATGTTCAATCGCCAGGGGTATCTCTTTTACACCCAACTTTTTTAGAAGTATTACGATTTCTTCATCGACAAAAGAAGCCGTAACGAATAATGTACATATGCTAATTTTCTTTTCCAGATTGAGTATTCCTTGAAGAATCTTCTTTGCACGTTTTTTGTTTACTAAAAATTGATCATCTTCTATCGTCAGATGGGTGAGCCCGAATTTTTCAATCATATGTATTATATTTTTTAATACATATTCCTCGCTCATATAACGCATTTTTTTGCCATGTACTGACGCTGCGGCACAAAAAACACAACTGAAAGGACATCCCCTGGTCGTATGGATGGGCAAATAGACCGACTTATCACTGAATTCTTGGTCATGTTTAAATGTATTATTGTCCATGGCTTGTTTATACAGCCTTATTTCACTTAAACTGTAATCAATGAATGGAATTTCATCGAGATTGCTGATAAAGAAGGCTTGGGGTTTTCTACCATCATGAATGGATTTTCGCGTTGCAAAGGAGTTATGCGTTTCCAAGGTATCATAGATATTTTTACTGCTGACCAAGTTTAGAAAAGGCACCTCACCTTCTGAATAGCATACTGCATCTAAGGTTTGAACCTCGCCCAGCAATTCCATATATTCATTTGTTGCACATGCGCCGCCTGCCACGGTGACAATTTTTTGATCACAGGATTTAATTATGTCACAATAGTATTTTATACTATCATATGTAGTACTAAATAGGGCCGAAATTCCAACGATATCAGGATGAAAGGTTTCCATGAGGTCAATCATTTTTATTTCAATCTGATGAAACCATAGTAACTCTATATTGAAATCTATCACCTTGACTTCTATTGTGCTCTTCAAAAACTTCTTTATATAAGAAACGATTGACAATACCCCATACGGAATAACAGGATTTGACAATGCACTTGCCAGAATATCTTTTTCATTCTTCTGTCCATTTTTATATGCTAAATACTCTTGTCCGAATGTTCTGTTTGGAACAACGAAGAGCACCTTTCTTTTATTTGAAATCCTGTTCATGCATGCCTCTCCTGATGATCGGCATTTGTCATCCTTGCCAATATTTCCTCTGACTGATCTTCTATAAAATTTTCTTCCTGATTAACATAGTTCATGTAGTCACAATTTTTACACCGAGATTGTATTTTGCGCTTCCTTTGCAATTGGCCTACCCTAAAATTATTTAGCTTTCGGCCATTCCAGATATCAATCATCGATTCATCAGTCACATCGCCAAATACCAATCGTTCCAAATAGTCCGTGCAGCAAGCGGACACATTACCCGAGGCATGGATAAACAGGGAATTAAACGGCTGAATGCAGACGTTCAGTGATTTTTTCGGATTTCCTTCGATATCCTTGGCGAAATCAGCTACCAGTGATGAATAATTCACGCCTGTAAACAGCGGTATGATATTATCTACGAATACCCCGTCGGTTATGGGTTTAAATAAACGATTAAACCTTCTGCAATCCTCGTCAGACATGCCGTCATTTAAGATTCTAGCAAATAATCTGCAATTGCCTTTATGACGATTGAAGTATTTTATGTTATCAACAAATTCTTCAAAAACAATATCAGCTGAACACAATTCTTTATATTTCTTTCCCGATAATCCTTCGACAGATATCAACAGTTCATCAACTCCTGCACTTATCAAGGAATCACTCAATTCATGAGTCAGCAAGGAACCATTCGAAATAATCATGGTCCTCTCAACGGCATCACACGCCTTTGCATATTCGACCATACGGCTGAGTTTTCGGTTTAGCAGGGGTTCACCAAAACCTGAAAATCTAAGAACCTTTATCTTTTTGGGAAAGCACACAATGTCTGCAATGATTTTTTTAAACAGATCGAAGCTCATATTGTTCTGCCGAAACCCCTTTTTAAAAAGCTCTTCACGATTCAGCGAATGAAAGCAGAACGAACACCTGAAATTGCAAATATTCGTCGGTTCAACGACTATGGTGAAGGGCGTATTCAATGGGATGGCATCGGCCATGTTCACTTTGTCGTGTTGATACTTATAATTCGAAATGGGTTTGTCCACTTGTTTCCTCATCTTGGCTGAGAAAAATTTAAAAGCGACCAATGATGTAATACCGCGTGGGGAAATGGAATGGTGCCCACGGGTGGCTGGAATAAAGCGAAAGTCATGTAAAGATCAGACATCATCTTCACTATATCAACGAAAAGTGCACGGCATACTTGCGCCAATCGTCATCGTTTTCAACAATGTGTTCGAACAGCTTGAAATGCTTATCGGCTTTATTTTTATCGTTCAAGCCCTCGAATGCTTTGGAAATATAAAAATGTGCAAATGCATGCTCAGGATATTTTCTCACCACCTCATTCAGCCAGATTAAGGCTGTTTCAAGATCACCAATTCTCATTCGATAATTATATACAAAGTTCAACTCCAGGTTCATGAGATAGGTTTTTTCAGTGATATATTCGGAACTCATTTCCGGAGTGTTGATGACGGCATGCTTCATATCCGTATTGTTGATTTCCGCTTCGGTGACATAACCGTTTTCCATGCAGATATCATATAATCGGCTGCCCTTAAAAGGCGTTGCGGTGTGAAAAATCGTCCAGTCAACACCTAATTCCTTGATGAGTCGGACCGTTTCATCCCTGTCTTCTTCTCTCTCACCGGGCAAACCGGTAACAATCAAAAAGGATGGAGAAATATCGCATTTTTTAAGTGCGGCCACGGCATCCTCAAGTTGTTTCATCGAGAATGGTTTCTCGATAATTTGTTTCAAGACGTACTCCGAGCCGTGCTCAACAGCCAGATTGAGTTTATCGATGCCGATCTGTTTCATCAAAGCCGCGATTTCTTCATCGACAAATGAGACCGTGACCGCCGATATGCACACTTCGATTTTCGGCCTCAGCGAATATATCCCGCGCAGTATCTCTTTGGCCCTCTTTTTGTCGATCAGGAATTGATCATCCTCGATCGTCAGATGGGTAAGCCCGTATTGGTCAACCATGTCTGCAATGTTTTCAATCACATTCTGTGAACTCATATAGCGCATTTTTTTACCATGCAGTGCATTGGCTGCACAGAATATGCAGTTAAACGGACATCCACGGGTTGTATGGATCGATAGATATACGCTGTCCGGTGCATCATTTTTCTGGTCCGAAAATGCGTTGAAATCCACCGCAGGTTTAAAGCGCCGGTAATCCACCAGGGCATAATCAATAAATGGAATGTCATCAAGATTATGAATGTAATCAGCCGTCGGAACCCTATCTTCAGCCAGGGACTTTCTGGTTACCCAGGCGACATCATTGTTCAGTAGTTCAAACGCGTCTTCCGCATCTACCAACCTCAGGAATGGCTTTTCCCCTTCTGAATAGCAAATGGCATCAAGTGTACCGGTTTCTTTCAGAAGTTTGCGGTAGTCATTGGTTGCACAAGTGCCGCCGGCAACGGTAATGACCGACCTGTCCGCTTCTTTTACCATATCAAAAAAATATTGGACGCTGTCGTACACCAGGCTGAACAACGCCGATATACCGACGATGTCGGGCTTGAACTCAATCACAGACTTTTGCACCTTCGCTTTGATTTCCCGGGGAGTATTTGGCAGGATACTAAAGTCATAAATCCTGGATATCACTTCATTCGATGCATAGTGGTTAATATAGGAAGCAATGGAGAGGACACCATATGGAACAGAAGAGGTCACCGATGAACTGCTTATGATGCTTTCAGCAAACCGCTCGTAGCTAAACATTTTTGGTGGGATTAAAAACAGGACTCGCTTTTCCATGACGTACATCGCCTTTGCTTTGAAGGATTCGCTGAATTATTTCATCTCTATGGTCGTCTAAAATATCACTTTCCTGTGTACAATTGCTTAAACAGACACATTTACCGCAAAGGGGATGCGTCTTTCCCCTGTTCATGAGATGCTGCATCCGTAAATTCGTAAACGACACGCCATTCCACAACTCCACCAATGAATGTGTCTTGACATTTCCAAATACATGCTGCTCCAGATTATCCACGTTGCACATGGAAATATTGCCGTCAGGGCAAATATTGAGCATGTAAAAAATCCTCGGGCATACTGAAACCGGCCTGATCCGATCTCCCAGGATGGTTTTATCGTGCTTAGGAAACGAACCGTCATAATCTACACCCTCATAATACGGGGTAACATATTCGATCGAAGCATTGTCGCATATATCTTCAAAAAGATTATAAAACGTCTTTTCATCCCCTTCTTCCAGTGCAACGTTTATAGCCTTTACGTACAGTCTGCATGAACCTCTGTTTTGATAGAAATGTTTGATGTTTTTTAAAAATAGTTCGTAATTGAGGGTCACACCGGCGATTTTTTTATATTTTTCGGCAGATAATCCTTCAATGGAAATGCGCAATTCATCCAGTCCGGCATGAATCAGTTTCATGTTCAAATCAGGATTGAGCAAAGAACCGTTGGTGGTAATCTGTAAGATGTCCGCCGCATGGTGTGCCTTTGCGTATGCGATCATGTCCGGGAGGTTTTTATTAAGCAAGGACTCGCCATGTGCAAATAGGTAGATCCGCTTTATCTGTTCCGGAAACTTTTTCACTTCAGATATTGTTCTCTTAAACAGAGACATATCCATCATGGCCGGTTTGAATCCCATGCCGAGCAATTTTGCTTTTGCAATCGATTGAAAACAGAAATTACACCTGAAATTGCAGATATTGGCGACATCTATGATAACAAGGTATGGGGAAGTGAGCGGAACTACGGATGCAAGTTTTATTCTAGGCTCTGCAAATTTCCACGATCTTGCCATATTGGTCTTACTCCTGCCTCATCCGGTCAAGAATGCCCTCTGCGGCTTGATCAAGCATATCTTCGTCTCTGACATTATACCTGAGATAGTCGCAATTGTGACATAGCTCAATCATGGCACGCTTGCGGTATAAATGCGTTCTTCTGAACTGGTCAAACCGCCTGCTGTTCCATATGTCAGACAAATTCGCCTTTTCAACATTTCCAAATACCACTGTTTCGTTATAATCTACACAACAGGGGCAGACGTTTCCACCTGTTGAAATCTGCATCGCATAAAAAATCATGCTACACACGTCAACTGGGGATATTTTCTTACCATACAACGTTTGATCGTAATCTAGCTTCAGGGTATCGTAATCAACGGGTTTAAACTGAGGGATTATTTTTTCAACGTAAGCCAGATCAGAAATATGATCGAATCTCTCATAAAAGCGCTTTTCCCCATTGCGCGCATCAAATGCGATATCTATTATTTTAACGAATACGCTGCAGTTTCCTTTGTTGTTGTACAAATACTTTATATTTTCTGTCAGTTCTTCGACGTTGATGCTCACCGAAGTAATTTCGGCATACTTCTCATCATCCAATGCTTCGATGGAAATGATCATTTCATCCAGTCCGGCGTTTACGAGTGATTCTGATAGATCTTTTGTTAACAATGAACCATTGGTGGTAACGACGACCTTGTCGGCGATGTCATGGGTTTTGACAAGTTGAATCATATCGGGCAATCGCTTGTTCAAAAGCGGCTCTCCGATGCCGGCAAGGCCGATGCATTTGATCTTTTCGGGGAATTCCGAAATTTGTTGCAGAATTTTTTTAAATAATTCATAGTCCATGATTCCCGGCCTGAAACCGGACTGTCTTAATTCTTTGCCGTCAATCGCATGAAAGCAAAAATTACACCTGAAATTGCATGCATTTGCCACATCGATATTGATCTTGTAGGGTGTTGACAGTGGTACGACTTCTGAAAGATTGTTTCGATTAAATATGTCTTTTCGATTTTCATTCATGAGGATGACAGTGCTTTTGAGCGCTAAATGCTTCGATTAATCTTTCGGATGCATCATCCAGCAAATCAGCATCCTGGGTATCATATTCCGGTGATACACAGTGCCCGCATTTAAAATGTTCATATCGTTGTTTTTTTAAGTGCATCATCCTGAAATTTTCAAACTTTTCCCCTCGCCAAACATCGTGGAGTGCGTCATTCATCACATTCCCAAACAGAATTTCCGGCACGTAGTCCACTAGGCATGCGCCGATATCTCCATTCGAATGCACGCATAGATTGAAGAAGGGGCGCGTGCACACGTGGATTGGCCGGCTCAAATCTTCCAATTTGGATCGATCTAGCGGGATCGTGTCATAGTCGACACGATCAAAGACGGGTATGACCTGTTCCACATAGGCAAAATCACAAATAGGATCGAAAATTTCGTGAAATTTATTCTCTCGCTCCCGATCCTGCGTATAGGTTACGGTCTTGACAAAAAAATTGCATTTTCCTTTGTTTTGAAAGAAATCTTTTATATTGGCAACGATTTCATCAAAATCGACCTGCACACCAGTGATGGTTTTATATTCTGCAGAATCAACGGCCTCAATCGATACTAAAATTTCATCTATGCCGGCCTTGACGAGTTTCCGGTTGAGCTTTGTTGAAAACAGGGCACCATTGGTCGTGATATATATCTTTTCGGCTATTTCTTCTTTTTTTGCTAGGGCAACCATGTCAGGCAATTTGGGATTCAATAATGGTTCGCCTTTTATAAACAGCGAGAGCATTTTTATCTTATCGGGAAACTCAGCTATGGAATCGATGATTTGTTCGTACAACTCCATTTTCATAACCGTTTTTTTAAAATTGATCGCTTTAAGGCTGCGACTCTCAATAGAATGGTAACAGAAGTCACAGTTGAAATTGCACGCTGATGAAGGGTCCACGTAAATCGTAAATGGTGTTCTGAGGGGCAGCACATCAGACAGTTTGACTCTCTTAATCAGATCTCTTCTATTCTTGATCATCAGCATGGTTTTGGCTACTGGAAGTATTTGATCAATCTCTCGGCAGCATGATCGATAATATTCTCGTATATGCCGCAAGCGCAAACGGCTACCCAGTTGCAACTTTTGCAGATATGATGGGAGTATCTCTGTTTCTTAAGCTGCATCGATCTGAACTCATTTATTTTTTTGCTGTTCCAAATGTCTACGATATTCTGGTCGTTGATGTTTCCAAAACAAATGCTTTTGGTATAGTCGATATGGCATGCAGTGACGTCCCCATTCCAGTTGACATACATGTAATAGAACGGCAAATGACATACATCAATTGTAGTTTCCGGTTTCTCGCCGACATAATTCTTGTCGATACCCTGCGTATATTCTACGTCGCAATATGCATTGCTGGCATATTCCACAAAAGCCAGGTCTGAAATTGGATCAAATATCTTGTGAAATGTATTTTGATCCGTCAGCCCAAGGTCGATAATTTTTGCAAAGATTTTACATGCACCCCTGTTTTCATATAAGTGTCGTATATTTTCCACCAGTTGCTCGAAATTTACGGATGCTTCAGTGATCTCATAATACGCCTCAGAGGAGAGCCCCTCGATTGAGAGCATTACTTCATCCAACCCAGAGTCGATCAGTTGATGGTTCAACTGTGTGTTCAGGTGCGATCCATTCGTAAAAATCGTTATCTTCTCTGCGATGTCCTCCTGCTTGGCATACCGGATCATCTCCGGTAAAGCCTTGTTCATGAGTGGTTCGCCAAACCCGGTAAATCTGAAAGCCTTCACTTTCGTGGGAAAAGTCCCGACTTGATCCGCCAAGGTCTTGAATGTTTCCAGGGTCATTATACCGGGATTGAAATTGTTATCTTTAAGGGCGGACATACCAATGGACTGAAAGCAAAACTTACACTTGAAGTTACATGCATCTGAACAGGAAATCTGAATCAAATAGGGGGAGTCCAGGGGGATAACATCCGCCAGCATGGTCTTCCTGTTATAATCTCGATAGTCATTAATTTTAGCTGTGTTAGCCATCACACCCTTCGGTTACCTATAATATTTGACCAGGTTGTCTGCAGCTTTATCAAGAATATCACTCTTCGAAGTGTAGCACACGTTACCGGCACAGAAGCTGCAGTAGACATGACTTTTGCGTTTACCGTTCAACTGCATCAACCTGAATCTGTTCAATTCATTGCCATTCCATATATCTTTTAATGTGTCCTGCCTGACATTTCCAAAAACAAGCTGCTCATTATAATCGGCATTGCAGACTGAAATGTTGCCATTTGGAAAAACATGCATTTGAAAAAACGGTTGCGGACACACATCCACTTCGACAAAATCATCACCCATGATGTTGCTATTGTAGTTTGGCTTGAGCGCTGCATAATTCACGCCTCTGAAGCAAGGGACGATATATTCAACCGATGCCTGATCACAAATGCTGTTAAAAATATCGTGAAATTGTTTTTCGTCGCCGTCATTTAGAGCATAATCCACGATCTTTACATACAATGTGCATTGTCTTTTGTTACGGTAAAAGTGACGAATGTTGCTTACCATCCGTTCAAAATCGATTTCAGCATCACTGATCTCTCTGTATTTCTCATTGGTGAGCGCTTCGACAGAGACAAGCATTTCATCCAACCCGGATGCGATGAGTGCATGGTTCATTTTCGGATATAGCAGCGAACCGTTGGTAGAAATGTTTATCTTCTCCGCGACGCCACTCTGTTTTGCATAGCTGATCATTTCGGGTAAATCTTTATTCAGCAATGCTTCACCGTGTCTAATCAGACACAAGCGTTGTAATTTTGATGGGAATTCCCTGATTTTATCCACCGTCAGCTTAAACAGCTCTAAATCCATGATAGCCGGAAAAAATCCCAATTCTTTCAGTTTTTCTTTTTCCAGCGAATGAAAACAGAACTTGCATCTAAAATTGCATGCACTCGATACGTCGATGTGTACGACAAACGGCGTGCCCAGCGGCAGCACCTCTGCCAGAACAGATCGCTTTAATCGTTTTCTATGATTATCCGCCATGGTTCATTCTTTATGTGATTTTATCGATCCGGGATTGGTGATGTCAGGCACTCGTAACCGTGGCATACATGACGAGTTCCATCGTGTAATCGTGTTGTCTGATATAAAAGTCATACCCCAGGCTCCAGCTGTGTACCAGCAGGGTGATTTCCCATAAGTGATTGATTTTATGATATAAACAAATTGCAAGGTCCGGTTTGGCTTTGCAGATTAATCCTTTTGCTCCCTTTAAAGCGTCTACTTCCGCACCTTCAACATCCATCTTAACGAATGTGGGGCTCACATTGAAAATGATGTCGTCCAATGCAACGAACTGGTTGATTGATTCTCCATAAGGGTTGATAGCACTTCCGGCATCAAGTCCATTCGAAAATCGCATTTGTTTCGTTTGCGACCAAACACCGCAGGGGTAGAGCAATAGCTGTTTGCAAATCTTCTTATGGTTGTCTCCTATGTTTTGACAAAGTCTTTGAAAATTTTCGGTATCCGGCTCAAATGCGATAATCTCATTTACCCTTCCAAATGTGCTGTATAACTGGGCGATTGTGTCGCCCGTATATGCGCCGCAGTCTATAACACAGGAAAAATCCTGTTTCAGCGGCACATCATCCGGAAAATACTGGTGGCCTTGTTCCGGATTGTCATCCATTTCATGGTCATGCCCAGTGTAAAATTTGACAGCATCTGCAAAGACTATGGCACTTTTTTTGTCTTTCAAAAGGTTTGCAGCGAGAGCCAATTTTTCAATGTCAAACAGTTTCCTGATGTCAGCCTTGGGATGAGAAAAGAAATTATTCCAGATATTGCTATAAAGGATCTGGTGCCCGAAACCCAGAACTTCCAGTTTTCTGAGCACTTCCCGTTGAGCTCGGATACTCCTTAATGCGATAATGATTAATGCATCCTCGTCCGCAATTGGGTTTTTAGCAGGAGAATAGACAGGTATGCCATTTATCGAGGTATTCCATTTTTCCGGATCTGAATCAAAAAAAGCGGTAACCATTACAGAATATTCAGAGAGCAGGTCCAGGAACCATTTGCCACATCCGCCGGCACCATAAATTATGATACACTTATTCTTTTTTAACGTTTCAACCTTTTTCTGGAAACGGTCATAATTCGCATCGGAATTTTCAATCAATACCGTGAGTTGCTGAAGATATTCCCGGGAAATCATCCACAACCCCCAAATTCATCACGGTGTAAAAAATCGGATCTAAACAGCATACAAAACCGTTTCCTGGTTGAAATGTTCATGAGACCGCAGGTAAAATTTATAATCCTGATTTATACGCCTTAGAAGTTGAGGGATCTGCCATGTATGTTCGATTCGATGGTATACCGATATCGCCATGTCCGGTTTATGGTTACTTATTGTACGACAGGCGCCTTTGACAGCCTCCAGTTCTGCACCCTCCACATCCATTTTGATAAACGCCGGGTTGAAACCGAACAAAACATCATCCAGGGCGACACACTGTAAAAATTCATCTCCCGATTCCGAGATATGACAATTTGGTCCTCCAGCTAAATTAAACGCCATAATTTTTGACGATGACCAGATTCCGCATGGGTATAAATATATATTATCTGCAACATGCTCTTTTTGGTGTGAGATATATGAAGATAGCTGATTGAAATTGTCCTTGTCCGGCTCGAGCGCAATTAATTTGTTTATCTTACCCAATGAATGAATCAATGCAGCAATTGTATCGCCGGTATAGGCACCGCAGTCTATAAAGCTATCATATCCTTTTCCAAAACAGATACTGTCCGGAAAATATTGATTCCCATCGATCTGATTGGAAATATTATACTTTCTGTTCAGGTAACATGCGATCTGCTTGCAGTATACATCAAGGCTTTTCGCGTCTTCCCAGATATCCATACAATTTAGGATGTTTTCCTTCTCAGGAATCAACGAAAACAATTCTGCTTTTTCAAACCAGCAGCCGTAATGCCAGATGCCGTTGATCGTAATTACGTTCCGAAAACTATGTTTTGCAAGGCTGTCTGCAACGCCGTTTTGACTTTCAAGCTTTACGGCAATGATCACCAAGCTGTCATTTTTATCATTGCCGGGAATTTCGGATCGATCCAAATTATATACAGGAGGTGCATATTGCCGATAATTCTCATCCGCGCTCCGATCAAAAAATGCAGCTACGTCTATTTCATATGTTTTAAGCAAATTCTGAAGGCTTATTCCCCATCCGCCCGCACCGTAGATAAATATCTTTTTATATGATTTTATTGCCTGCAGTGCCGAACAAAAATCCCAGTAGCTTTTCTCCAACGATGCATCGGTGATCATGTTGGAAATCGATTCCTTGTTTACTATTCTATTGTTTTGCATGGAGTCCAGTCATGATCGTTCATTCGTTTTTCCTATTTTTCTCAAATACCCATCGTGCGCTGCGGTAATTATCGCCTTGCTATTAATCAATTCGTCTCTAATGAACGAATCATCTGTTTCAAGAAACTCTTGAATGGCCGTCATGGGATTGTCGCCCACGTCCCAGGGTCTGTCACTACAGTATCCTTTAGGAAATAGTTCAATGCATGTGTCGAAAACGACCATGTAGGATCCCACGCTGACAAGTTTTCCATATGCGTTCATTTCTCCCAGAACATGTTCGTGCGAATGGTTTGAATCTAAAAAGACCATGATCGATTTTCTATCTTTCGCTATTTCAAGGACTTGATTGACGATCTCTGCATCGGTTGAGGAGCCTTCGAGCATTACAATTCTCTTCATCATCGGGTGATTTTCAATCTCGGCCCTGTTATGCTCACGAATATCGATATCGATGCCGACGACTTTTCCTTCTCCACCGACCAATTCCAGCATGGAAGCTGAAAAAATGATACTGCCGCCATGGGCGATGCCGGTTTCAATGATCAAATCCGGTTTTACCTGCCATATCAGTTCCTGGATGATGAACATGTCGTTGGGGAATTGGATGATCGGACGCCCCATCCAGGTAAAATCATATCCGTATTTGTGCTCATTCGATTTCAGAATCCAATCCAGGGACATTTCCCGAAATGTTTTGTCTTTTCCCATATCCAAGATAGCTTTTCGTCGTTTTGCCTTAAATTCCTCAATTGGATTCATGCCAATCTTCCTTTGATAGGTCGTTTTGATAAATATGGAATCCGATTTTGCCAGCATCGGAAAATTATTCCAAGAATTACAATAAAGGTATTTTCAGATGAATCAGTCATCTTTTATGATTTTTCGGGAAAAATGTCAGGAAGGGATTAATGGTCAGTGACCGCGGGAAACGCTTAAATGCACCACTGTAAGCATCGACGGTCATCAGTCGCTCACATAAATAATTTTGCTCCCCTGGGGTTCGAAACGAAAAGGTATCTCCTTAAGATCTGACAGGGCTTCGCGCACCTTGGTCCGGAATTCGTTTTCGCAGTAAAAGAGCAAAAAGCCGCCACCGCCGGCACCCAGAATTTTCCCGCCGGTGGCGCCTGCACTGATGGCGCGTTCATAGTATTCGTCGATTATGGAGTTGGTGATTTTACTTGCCAGCTTCTTTTTATATTCCCATCCCTTGTGAAGAAGTTTGCCAACCACGTTGGAACCATTGCCCATTATGGACGTCCCTAAAGTCTTAGCCAGCTTAACCATTTTATCGAGGAATTGGTTGTTGTGGTCAATGTTTCCCCACTGTTCTTCGAGTATGTGTGAGGATACCCGTTCTATGCCTGTATAAAAGAGAATCAGCCTTTTATTCAGTTGCTCCTTTGTCTGCCGCCTGCAGATGATGGGATCAACAAATACGCTTTCATCTTTGTTGAAGCGGATATAATTGAAACCACCATATGCCGCTGCATATTGATCCTGCTTACCGATGGGTTGTCCCAAAATATCTATCTCGATTTCACAAGCTTTCTGCGCAAGGTGTTCGGCGGACACGTGCCTTCCCCGGTAGGCATACAGGGCGTTAAGAACACCTACGGCAAGGCTGCTGGAGGAACCCAGACCGATTCCAGCCGAACCTAGGGGAATATCCCCCATATATACAACATCCACACCCCTCTCGACACCGGTCATCTTAAGTGCCTCGCGAATGATGTTGTGCTCCACGTCGTCTACGCATTCCACCATTTCGGCCTTGGAGTAGCTGACTCTGATCAGATCATCGAACTTCTTGTTCACGGTAATATAGATATACTTATCTATGGCGGTGCTGATAACACAGCCGTATCCTCTCCTGTAGTACACGGCGAGATCGGAACCGCCTCCCGCAAAGCTTACGCGCATGGGTGTGCGTGATATGATCATTTATTGTCCCAATTTCAAGGTCTCTAATATCGACTTTATTCCCGATTCTATACCGCGATCGGGTTTCCACCCGACATCCCTTTGTATACGTGAAATATCGGCCCAGAAATCTTCGTTTGCAATAGCTTTGCTTTCTTTGCGGCCGTTTTCTTCAAAAGGTTTATTCAGCATGCCATGTATGATCCGCACGATATCGTTCACCGCAATCGAACGACCCGAACCGATATTGTAGACCGAATTTTCAGGCTGTCGTTCAAGCACAGCTGCAACGGCTTGCGCAACATCTTCCACAAACACAAAATCAAGTCGGTCGTCTGGGTTCTGAATCTTTGGCACCCTGCCCGCGTCCAGGGACTGGATGATAGAGGGGATCAACGATGTAGACCGCTGCTCAGATCCATAAACGAAGAATAGTCTGAGCCAGTAAAAACGAATTTGATTTTCCAGTGCTATCGCTTCACCAATGAGCCTTAACGCACTTTTTACCACTGGAAAAAGCTTCGTTGAATCGAGTTGTTCATCTTCTGACAGCATGCCTTTCCTGCCCGCATATTCCCAGCAGCTGCCAACGGATAGAACGCAGGAGCACCCGGATTCAACAGCTAGAGAAAATAAGGAAACCCCGTATTCAAGATTCTGCCTGCACATGGGTATCCCGTAATCGGGCAACCCTTCCCATGCCAGGTGAACGAGCGCCTGGGGTTTGAAATCCTTCATCGCTGCGCGCACGGCCGGAACATCTCGCAGATCACCATTAACGTAATTCAGGTTTTTCAAATTAAAATCATAGCCGACTTCGGGAGACCGTGTCAATACCAGGATTTCGTGGCCCCTGTGTACCAGCAGATCTAAAACGGGTTTACCGACAAACCCGGTGCCGCCTGTCACAAATATCTTCATAGCCTAATAATCGCGCCGTTTCCAATCGTAGGGGATTTCTCCTGAATGGGGATCTATCCGCAGATATTTCAGACCGGGATCATGCGGCGCTGATGCCACGTTTGTCACAATTGAAAAAGGATGTCCGATCCCCTTGGAACCGTTTGCCACACCTGCGGGAATGTGCACCATGCAGTAGTTATCCTCTCCGATAAACAACTCCTGCAAAACGCCTTTGGTCGATGAACCGTCTCGTATATCATAGAGAACGAGCTTTATCATTCCGAAAATGCAGATAAAGTTCAAGAATAGCTGTTCGTGCACATGCCAGCCGTTGACAACGCCAAAGTAGAGTTTTTTAAAATAGACTTCGCCAAAATCATTCAGGATATTATCGCTCCTGACACCGTGCATGATTGTTCCGCGTTCGTCGGCAATCTTCTTTAGCGGGCGAATGATTACACCGTCTATTATCCCTGGCTGATCAGCCATTGACGACCTCCCCTATTGTTAAGGACTTCGGCGGATGGGGAAAAGGAACCAGCAGCGTGTTCCGGAAGTTGAAGCGGGACCATAGCGTTTCTGCGATTTCCTCCAAAAAATTCCAGGCGAGAACAACCACCGTGTCCGGGTTTGAAGCCATGACCGTTGCCGGATTTTCAATCGGGATATGTGTCCCGGGTGTGAAGCGTTCGTGTTTCATGGTGTTTTGATCCGCTATTACCTTAATCCTCTCTGCACCGATATTACAAAAGTTCAACAGTGTGGAACTGCGCGCTGAGGCGCCGTAACCAACTATTTCGCATCCCCTGGCAAGAGCGCTATCCAACAACGCCACGAATGCTGTCCTGTGCTCGTGACCGGTTTCGGCAAACCGTTTCCAGTATGCAAGCTCGTTAATACCGCAGATGTCCTCCTGTTTTTCATATTCTAGCAGTTTTTCTGATTTTTCACATTGCGAGAGACGCGCAAAAACAACCACGGAACCGCCGCTGATCGGGCTCGCCATGATGTCGTAAATATGAAGGCCATAGGAACCAATTAGCTGTTCAAGGCTTTTCAAGGAGAAGTAGCACAGGTGCTCATGGTAGATGGAGTCATAGTGCAGCTCCTCAAGAATCGATTTAACATAGTGAACTTCTATAACCAACAGGGTGTTTACATCCATACACTTCCGAATACCACCCACAAATCCATGCAGGTTGGCCACATGAGGAAGCACGTTTCTAACAATAATCACGCCTGGAAATCGTTGTTGGCGAACGATGTCTTCAGCCATTGACCTGTCAAAGAAGCCGCATATGGTGGGTATGCCTTCAGCGATGGCCATCTTGGCAATATTTTCTGCCGGATCAACGCCCAGCACGCGAAATCCCTTTTCATGAAAGGGTTTGAGAAACGTACCATCGTTGCTGGCTAGCTCTAAAATATAGCTTGCGGGGTCAATATCCACCGCGTGCCCGAGAACTGAGTTAGAGAACTTTTGGGCGTATTCCCTCGCCGTTGACGATGTGGAGGTCATCCAAACGTACTGGGAGAAAAGCTCTTTGGGGTCCGCGGTTTGGTTCAGCTGTACGAGGCTGCAATCTGGGCATAAACTCATCGAAAGCGGATAAACGGTCTCCGCTGTCAACCGTGCAGGTAGAAGGCTGTTGGCAAACGGCTGGCAGCCAAGATCAAAAAATGGCTGCAAATTCCTTTTGGCGCATGCCCTGCAACATTTTATTTCCTGCATCGCCTACCTCAGCCACCTGAGGTCTTCGCTCAGTTTTTCGGCATCAATCAATTTTTTCAGGTGCATCAATCGATCGCACCTGCCCTGCCGAAAATCATCTTCGGTGAATCCAGTCATTTCAAGAAGGTCCACGAGCTGTTTACCTCCACGGATAAGGTCCCATTCCGGTTTAAAATAGTCTTTTAGCCGGGAGAGAATCTTTTTAAAACTCACCCGGTATGTACGCGCATCACTCCCGTGCTCGCCGGTGAATGTGAGCACACTGCCCTGAACGACCTGTTGGGCTGCTTCTGCGAGCTGACGCACGGTATAATTGCCTTCCGGCAGTCCTATGTTGAACGACTCGTTTTCCACCAATGCCTTGGGAGCCTCCAGGCCAGCTATGAAAGCGTTGGTCACATCGTTGACGTGAATAACCGGGCGCCAGGGCGAACCATCGCTCTTAATCTCAATTTTTCCGGTTGTGTAGGCACAGGCAACCAGATTATTGTACACGATATCACACCTGAGTCTGGGGCTGGCCCCAAAAACAGTCGACGGGCGGAAACATGTTACGGTAAAGTCAGGACTGCTCAGCTTTCTGATTTCACACTCGGCCATCCACTTTGTTCTGGCATAGGATGTGATTGGATTTTTTTCGCTGTTGTCTTCATCCAACTCGCCCTTTATATCTGAAATACCGTACATGCTCTGGGAAGATGCATAGATGAAGCGTTTGACCTTGGCGGTCCTGGCGCATTCTGCCATTCGCACAGTCGCACGGAAATTGATTTCTTCGGTGATGTCCGGCTTCAGTTCACCCAGCGGGTCGTTTGAAAGGGATGCTAGATGTATAATTCCATCAATGCCCTCGAGATCATCTTTGTTCACATCGCGAATATCTTTGACAATCTGTTTAAACGTTTTACATCCAGTTTCGTACAGGGGTGCTGCATTACTGTAATACCCGGTATCGAACCCGATAATGCGGTACCCCAACAGGATCAATTCGGGTACCATGACAGAACCTATATAGCCCAGGTTGCCCGTAACCATTATTCTTTCAATTTCCCGGCTCTGATTGCCCATGATTATCCCCGACGTTCTCGCTAACCGTTTGCGCTATTGATATCAGTTAGCCGGTCAACAATCGCGGCAAGCCATGCCTGGTGTGTCACTTCAACGGCATTATAGACTTCGCTGTCGACCCACATATTTACCTCACCCATCTTGCGCAGTGGATTGTTTTCACTAAAGCCCGAAAGCGTGATGAGCTTCAGACCGAGTTCCCTGCTTTTTCGCCCTCCATTGATAATGTTTTGCGACCTGCCGCTGCTGCTGATCAGTATCACGATGTCGCCCTTGTCTGCATAAAACGCAATCGCTTTTTCAACCCAGTTTGCATAACCGTAATCGTTTGCCAAACAGGTGATTAGATTAGTTTCATTAAAATTAATGGAACGAACGCCGGCGTTTTTTGTTAAATCAACAGCGACATGACTGGCGATGGCGGCGCTGCCGCCATTGCCGGCAAGGATTACCTTATTTCCTGCAGCATGGGCCTCAAGAACAATTTTTGTTGCCTCCTCAAGAAATGATACATCCACCTGCCTGATCTTTGTGCTGATTTGACTAAGATAATTATTGAAATAGTCCAAATTTATCGCTCCGGGAAATGTGTTGAATACCATTCACTTTTGCATGGACTTCAAAGGCGTTCAAACTCTGCATGTTTGTTATGTAGTAATATTGGGTATTCGTTACATACGCCGCGAGTTTTCTCTCGGATATCAGTTTGGGAAGAATATCCTCCTCAAATGAAACATTTTCCTCCAATCGAGGGTCCAGAACATGCTTTGCAACAATAAAATACCCGATATCCACCCCGGTCAGATTTTCCGATCTGCGGGTCTTGTCGTAACGTTCAACAAGCCCATCCACACCTACGAGGATATTGTTCTGGCTACCGTATTCCCCTGTACCATGTCTGTTGCTGAATACGGTTGTCATGACATCCGCTTCCTTTTTCGAGTATAAATTGATCATACTTTCATATTCGATGGGCCAATAGTTATCACCGTATAAAAGCAGAAAAGTGCTGTCAAGTGACTCATAAGCATGTAGCACCCTGCTTCCCGTTTGATCTTCAAGGCCTCCAACAGAAAAATCGATATGGACGTCATCACTGTAGATGGAACTCCGATATCTATCAATGATCATATCACCGCGATAACCCACCAGAAGCAAAATTCGTTTGATTCCGACCTGCACAATGGATTCAATCAAATAATCTAAAAAAGGAATCCCATTAACAGGAGCTAATGGTTTAGGGAGATCATCCGTCAATGGTCTCAGCCGTTCGCCCCGTCCGCCGGATAGAATAACAGCTTGCTTTATCATAATTTTTGAATGTTTTAAACTGATTATGTGAATTTCGGTATAACCGTTAGCCCATCCTTACTTTTGGAAATGCGTGTCCGACATAATCCATATTAAGACCGATACATTCCCCGCAATATGGTGTGTTCCGCTTCTTCTCTTCAATCTCATCCAGTGAAAGATCAAATAGTTTACCCAGGGCGTATGTGGGTAAACCTCTCTCTACACTGCAGCACAGCAACACCTCACAATGCTCATTGATAGCGAGCATATCCAATTGTTGGCAGCAATAGCCGTCCGGGCGTTTGATATCCTGCAGAAAGTAGGTCATGAGTTCACTGGTGCTTTTTTTGAGCACATTTCGATCCATGCTGTCCGATAAATAGCTTTTCATTAGATTGTGGCCATTGAAGCTTGCATAGTTGGGTGCGAAACCAATACCCAACTCCTTCGCAAATTGAGCTGCAGTAAATATTTCATAAATGTTAAACTGGTATAAATGGAAAGAAATTGCAATTCCACCTCTGTAATCTTGTGACCGCCAGGCCATCGTCATATTCCGAATGTTCGCCTTGATCCTTTCGAAATTAAAACCATGAATACGATCATATGATGCTTGGCTGAATCCCGGCATTGAGAAGAGAACGGTATTCAGATTTTTAAGCACATATGGATTCAATTCTTTGTAAATCGAGCAGTTCGTACTTAAATTGTATCTCAATCCTCTCTTGGTAACAACTGCCAGCAATTTTTCCAACTCCGAGTGAAGAAAGGGCTCACCCCAGTTGTAAAGTCCAATTTTAGATGTTGCCGGATCAATGATCTTTTTTTCTTCCAAATAGATCAGGGCTTGCTCGAATTCCGATATGTCAACGAGCTTTCTCGCCCTAATCTCTTCTTTATTTCTGCCCATGACACATCTTTTTCCGGTTACGCAATAAGGACATTCCCCATTGCAAATTCCACAAATTTCAAAATATACATTCTGATACATGGTGTGACCTTTTTATTGAAAATATGCGCTCAAAGCTGAGGTTTGACAGGAAACAAATAGGTGCCGAACATGGTTGGAAACGGCGGAGAATCGGTCTGTTTGTTTTTCCAGAGACAATAATAGGGGACGGGACATCCTACATTATGAAGATGACAAAGATTAATCACTCACAGAGCCCATAGGGATCAAAGAGAAAAATATGATTGTGCAAAAATAGGTAAGGGGGAAGATCCATGTTACAATTCGTGGGGACAGCGAGTGGGGGTTATTGCTACCAAACTGCATTACTCTAATAAATCCCACATTCCTTCGGATACCCCAGCCTTCACGTGTACAGCTCCGCCTCTTGAGCTACACCTTCGCTTATGACATAACACACTGACATCTCAAGCTATTCTTGATGTTTTCGCTTATGATGGCCTTTTTTAATGTAATCCGTGTCTGTGCCCCACCCGCCCTGTGGAAGGTGAAGCCTATTCCTCCCGGGCAGCTCCCCGTAGAGAAATCGGGGCATGGCCGGCAGAGGGTCCTGGGATAATCTGCGAAATCGGTGGATTAAGCTTAATAGATGCATTTCATCTAACTACAACCGCAGCTTAAAATACAGCAAAGAGCATGCCAAACTCCCATATGAATATTTCATGAATTAATTCAGGTAGATATATTTTTTCGAAGGCCGATACAGGGTGATGAGTCAACTCCTTGACGTCAGGAATTGAATTTATATTGAACTAGAGTTAAAGGCGCTGCTCTGTCCTTCGGCCCGAGACACTTCCTGTTTAGCAGTGCCGCACCGCTCAATAGCAATGGCTTTCATTTATTCTTCTTTATCGTATGCTTGAATTTCAAAACAGCGAAGTTCAGTTTATACTTTTCATAGTCTATTTGAGCGACCTGCCCGATCATCTCATCCCACCGCATATTTGTGTAAGGGGGCCGTAATGGGGGACGCTGTTACTTTCTGATCTCATCTACTGCTCCACTGTTACGCATTAGTTTGGCATTGAGTTCTGAATATAGGACTTGATTATTTTTTATCCGAACTTCCGCATGACGCACCCAAGTTTCTTGATTATTAGGTATAGGTGTCATGGTTTATCCCTCGCCACTCTGAAAAAACCTAAGAACTTCCAACCTAACAACCTCCGCCACTCTCGCAGCCAGAAGATCAATTCCGTCACGGTTTGAATTGTAAAACAACTATACTTGTTTCCCAGCTTTCTCTTGATTTCGATTAAGCTCAACCCCGCCTTTTTCAGCATTCTTATCTCCTTAATAATGGAGACATGCTCAGGTGTGTAGCGTCTCTGCCCGCCATTCGTCCTTGTAGGTATGCACAGATTAAATACTTTTAAACGAGGGAGTTTTTTTGAGTCAATTGACAAGCATTAAGTGATTATCAGAACAAATGGGTCTCAATTTCGGGGCCTTTTTTTATTTTAATAAAAAGGCGGCGGATTGAAGGAAGGTTAGCCGCAGCCTTTGGAAAAAAGCGGGCTTCCCAGCCCCAAGGAACGAAGCGGGCTTCCCAGCCCCAAGGAACGAGACTAGGATAATCATTTATGCGGTCAAACTCAAGGAATTTTACAGAAAAGAATGCGATTATCCCTGGCAAAAGCAGGGCCATGGATGAAGAGACCTGCCTATCGTTGATCGAGTTAAAATTAGAGATACCAACGCTACCGTGCCCAGCTTATCAAACAGATGAACCGGCAATACCAGGTTAGTCCGGGCATTGTGCTGAACAACTCCACGGTTTATCGATTTTTGTATCAGCAAAACCTGACACACCCGTGCACATGTTGCAGAATGATTATTTTTATATTATTTCAGTTGGATATATAAGTATTAGCATTTTGGATCAGGCCTAATGGTCAATTAACTGACACTTAAAGTTGAAGATCTTGCCGGGCTGAAAGTAACGCATCCGGATTTGGATGAATCAGGTGGGTGGGATATGAAATTTTCTGAAAAATTACGCCATATCGAGTGTATTTCGATGTAGTTTTTTCTAAAGTCAGCAATAAAACAGGCCGATACATTGATTGAATCAATATCATCAGAAAAGGGTTGTAACAAGAAATGTCATTATTAGACGCTGCATCTTCAATCGATATATTTTCAGCTACCAACCAGGGTTATGCCCACCTGGAATCTTTGGCGAACAATGCCCTGAAAAACGGTATTGATTTGTATATGAAAGAAGACTTTAGGGGTGCTATCAAAGAGTTCACCCGTGCCGTCGGCCTGGCACCCGATTCAGCATACTCCGTTGATGCAGCCAATTATATGGCCAAGGGGTACCTTAACCTGAACGATCCTGAAAATGCCATTAAAGCCTATAAAACCGGAATTCGCCTGAATCCCTATCGCGATGACACCCACACCCAGCTGGGTAATTTATTGTTTGCCGAGGAACGCTTCGATGAGGCCAGCAAAGAATATAAGGAAGCCGTTAGATTAAATCCCAGTGCGAGCAATTATTACACTTTGGGTCAAGGATTTCTGGCTGCCGGCAGTTACAACAGTGCGGCAACCCAGTTCAATAAAGTTCTCAGTCTGGCTCCCACAGATCCTGCCGGCAACCACGGTTTGGGTTTAACATTCAGTCAACAGAGACGTCATGAAGATGCCATTCGCCAGTTTGAGACTGCCATTCAAAAGGATGGTAAATTTTATAATGCCTATGCTGAAATGGGATACTCGTATGCAGATATGGGGATGATGGATGAAGCCCAGCAACAGGTGGATTTTCTTGGGCATGTTGACCCGGTTCTGGCAGATGCGGTCAGCCGCTATATGTATAAGGTAGATCCACCGAAAATGAGGTACGCTCAGGCCGAAAGCACCTTCCTGCATACCATGCCCAACAACACCAATGTGTCGGCTCTGGACTCATATTTGATAAATGCCAATGCCTCCAAATCCTTTACCATGGTATTTCAGTTTGACAAGCAGATGGACAGGGAATCGGTTGAAAACCGGGTCAATTGGCAAATAGGTCGGTCTACCCAAAACGGTTTAGGACAGGCCTATAATTTTGGGCTCCCTATTCCGTCAACCGAAGTCACCGTTTCCCTTTTACCTGAAAATGTCTATTGGGATGAAGAAGAATTGAGTGCAACCGTAACTTTTTCGATACAGCAAAATGCGACCGCCGACGGCACGATCGACCCTTCTCATATTGAATTCAAATTTAGCGGCAAGGACATTTACGGAAATTCGATGGATGATAAATTTGATCAATACATAGGATTTTCAGGGGTTGCTTGAGAAAAGTGACCCGGAAGCTTGTTAGTGAAATTAGGTAGTGTTTGGGCGAATCGATAATTTTCAATAGCAGCGGACATTTCATTCACCGCTTTCATCTTTGGCCATCAAGGAACCACATCATTCGACCTCCGGTATACCGGGTTTCTATTCATCTCCAATTAACGCAAGCGCTTTTTCAAACTTGGCATTAACTGCCAGAGACATCTCAGCGGCTGCTTCAAGCAGTGCGCACGCTTCTTCATGGCCGTTTGTCTTTGCTTTTTCGGCCCAATTCCTGTAATTTAAAGTATGATCCTCATTGTGTTTGATGCAGGGATTGAGCATTTTTATCAATTTTTCACTAAATGGTATCTCGGTATGGGAATCATGCTCGTGGTGATGGTCGTTTGACATGCATCTACTCCATATTTAATAAATAAATGGAAACGGAATAAAACGGGGTTTCAGGGAGTGACTATAAAAAATCAGGATTTCAGAAATCTATAATCGGATTATTAATTGTCATAAAACCAACAACCCACATTCCGAAATCAGAGGACATCAGGCTAATTACAATTGTCGCTGGATATAGTCAAGTTCAAAACCGATACACCAGAAAAGAAAACTGGTTCAAAGCCATAGGCAAATCCAATAACCACCGCTATGCACTTTCGTTTCAAAAAAAAAATAATCGTCTTACTTATTCTGATAGCTGGTGTGGCTGCAGGCGTGTTAGCCGGAGCGTTTTTCGCCTTCACGCGGGACCTGCCCCAGATTCAAGCCTTGGAAACCTTCAGGCCCCAGGCAGTTACTCGGATTTATTCAGTCGATAAGCAGTTGCTGGCCGAATTGTATCTGGAAAAAAGAGACCCTGTTCCCCTCGACAGTATCCCCTCCTATCTCAAAGCGGCCCTGATCGCCACGGAAGACCGAAAATTTTACACCCACAGTGGTATTGATCTTAAGGGGATTGCAAGAGCCCTGATTAAAGATATCCTCGCCGGTGAGTTCGTAGAGGGTGCCAGTACCATTACCCAGCAACTAGCCAAGACATTGTTTCTGACTTCCCGCAAAACCATGGTTCGAAAAATTAAAGAAGCCATACTGGCCTTTCAGCTGGAGCGCCGATATACCAAAGATGAAATTCTGGAGTTGTATTTGAATCAGGTATATTTCGGCAGCGGCGCTTACGGCGTAAAGTCGGCCGCCGAAATGTTTTTTAACAAACCTGCACGGGATTTAAGTCTGGCCGAATGCGCCTTGATTGCAGGCATGCCGAAGTCGCCCTCGCGTTTCTCTCCCCTGGTAAACAAGGACCTTGCCTTGAAGCGCAGAAATATTGTGCTGAAGCAGATGCGGACTATCGGTATTATTAGCGCGAAAGACCAGATGCAGGCGGAGGCGCAAGAAATTAGAATTGGAAATAAAAGCAAAAAATTTGCCCGGGCGCCTTATTTTGTAGAATACGTCAAAAAATATCTGGAAAATGTTTTGGGAGCATCAAAGCTGTACAAAGGCGGACTCTCGATATACACCACCCTTGATTCCAAGCTTCAGAGCGCTGCGCAAAAAGCCGTGGCAGACGGTCTTCTCGCATTGGAAACACGAATGGAAAAACAGGACCTCCGGCAAGCCGCTCCCCAGGCTGCGCTGATAGCGCTGGATGTGAAGTCCGGCGCCATTCTTGCCATGGTGGGAGGCAGAAATTTTGATGAAAGTCCTTTCAACCGAGCAACGGCAGCCAGAAGACAGCCTGGCTCCGCATTCAAGCCTATTGTTTATGCCTATGCCGTGGAGCAGGGATTCGCTCAGAACAAATTGATCCTGGATGCCCCGATTGCATTTAAAGGAATGGGTAAGGACAATGACTGGAACCCACAAAACTTCTCGAAAACTTTTCAGGGAGAAATAACCTTAAGAAAAGCACTGGCCATATCACAAAACATCCCCGCGGTACGATTAATAGAAATGCTGGGACCAAACTCGGTTGCACGTTTTGCCCATGGGCTAGGTATTGAGTCGGATCTGGAGCCTTATTTATCCTTGGCACTGGGCACATCCGAAGTGACCTTGATGAATCTAACCACCGCTTATGCCGTCTTTCCCCGGGGAGGTAAGTGGATCGAGCCTATTGGCATAATGGAAGTTTCCGACCATCGCAATCGGACAATCTGGCGTGCCAAACCTCAAAAGAAGCTGGTAATGTCTAGGGAGGGTGCTGCCATCGTAACCAATATGCTTGAAGGTGTAATCCATGAAGGAACCGGCAGTCAAGCGCGCACACTCTGGGGTCCTGTGGCCGGAAAAACAGGAACAACCAATAATTACCGGGATGCCCTTTTTGTCGGATTTTCACCGGCAATAGCTGCCGGAGTCTGGGTCGGTCTGGATCCGGGCGGAACATTGGGGGATCGGGAAACCGGCGCCAAAACAGCCCTGCCAATCTGGATCCAATTTATGAAAAACGCACCAGCAACCGGATCCCCCCCGTATTTTGATCTACCGGATAACGTGATTAAAGTGCGTATGAACCCGCAAACCGGCAAGCTCGCAGCCGATGGATCCAAAAATGCGGTTGATGCGCTTTTTATTAAAGGCACCGAGCCGAAGTAATAAGCCTCCGTAGCCGGTCACTCGTTGTCTGTTGTTTAAAGGACAGCGGTTCGCAGGTTTTAAGTTCATCGTTCAGGGCTGTTTCAAAAGATGAGCGCCCGCCTGCCATGCATAGTGCGAGGGGTTGGTGTAAATTGGGTTTATTAATCAAATGGTTAAATTGGACTCACACAGGTCTTAAGGCATTGCGGGCAGGTCGGTCATAGAAAGTCCAAGGTTGAACCTGTATACGTTTTCCTATTATGTGTAAATAATATTAATCGGCAATGGCGGATATTTCCAGACACCCGGTTTGGGCAGAATATGCTGACCGCTGACGGCCAGCCAGTTCAAGTCTGGTTTGATGTCGCGCATCTTGCCGTCTTCCGGCGGCCGAGAGTGGTAGGTTTGGGCATAGGTCGCCTGGAAGATACAAACGGCATCCTTTTGTTCCCGGGCGACAATGTAGTATTTCTTAAATATGTGCGGCGAAAGGTTTTTGCTTTCGAGGATCTGTTCCAGATCCTGATTGGTAAATTTCATTAAAACCGATTTCGAAACGCCCCGTTCGGAAATCCGAAGTAAAGATCTCGACTCACTGCTGCCGGCATATACCGTCGTAATGCCCGGGATCCTTTTCATATACTGGGAGGCCACAATGGCTGCCGTTCTTCTGCCGCCCGCCATCACGGGCAAACCATAGTATTCAAAAAATTTCTTTTGAATATCTTCAGCGTATTTGTCGCCTTTTTCATAAAGATCTTTGGATATGTATCGCAAACTCTGGGCCATGTCTTCAGCCGCATCGGCGATCGGCCAGTCAATGCGTACATGAAAATGGGACAAACCATAACGGTTTTTGGATATACCGGCCGTGTCTCTCTGAATCAAAAGTGCATAATCCACCGGTAACAGCTGTTTGATAAAATTCTTAAACTGAATGGTTTTTAAATATTTCCAGCTGCGATCAAAATTTTGCGAAAGCTCCAGAGTTTTAAACCTTAAAAGATTGGTTTTGGTTATTTTGTTGTCGTCAAAAATCCGGATATACTTTTTATGCTCGTCCGGTACATAATCTTCAACAAACACGACGAGAAAAGCATTCTGGCTTTCATATTCCATATCCGGAATTCGTGCACGGGGTTTTAGCTCACGCTTTTCAACATAAGGGAACGGTAAATGCTGGGAAGCAAAATTCTGGTAGGAGTCAATTAAGGCATACTGCATTAAAAATTGATCCAGCTCATCCCTGAGAAGTTCGTAATAGGATCGCCTAATCCGATCGGCCTTGCTCAGCTCTTCTCTGTATCTCCAGAATGCCAATTCCGTCTCCTGTTTCCGTATTAAACCTCGAGTTTATCCGTAAACTATATCATGAATTTTTGAAGATAGAAAGCAAGATTTAGCTGAAATACCGATATTTTAGAAGAAACTTAATTATTTTTGGATGATAAAACCCTCCAACATGAAACACCCGGCTGCAACCATGTTCAGGACTGAAAAATCATGATTTTTTTTGGCGCTCGATCGCTTTCTTTTTCGACCATCTTTCGAGAAACCCGATCATGCCCGAGCTGTATGCCCTGTCTACCCGTTCTTCCCGAACTTTAAGTCCCTCACGCCCCTGTATCGCCCTTCTCAAACATTCTGTTTTATGACGGCAGGCAAGGCATGTTTCCGGTGTATTTCGTAAACCCTCTTTTCCCATCGGAAATACGGTTTCAAGCTGCGCAAAGCAGTCAGGCAGTCGATTTTTTTTCTGGGCCATTTTTGCTGGTTGTTCCATTTTTATCGGATTCATTTAATTTGCATATCAAATTCCCGGCTCATCCGAGCGATGTGGCCCTGATCTGCAAAGCTGTAGTAGGAGTTGTCCCCGATGATAATATGTTCATGAATGGCGATGCCCATCACTTTACCTGAAAATACAAGCTGCCTGGTGATGGCAATATCTTCGGGGGATGGTTTGGGATCTCCTGAAGGATGGTTATGAGCAAAAATAAGCGCAGCGGCCTTATGCCTGAGCGCTGAGTCCACCACTTCCCTCGGATAAACGCTGCTGGCGGTTAAGGTTCCTGTTGAGTGAGTTTCGGTGGAGATCACGCAGTTTTTGGAGTCCAAAAAAATAATCTTGAAGTGCTCGCGGGCTTTATCCCGGATGCTGTGAAATAGATAATCAAAAAGTTCCTTAGAATTGTTAACCGGACTTTTATTAATCAACTTCTTTTCAAGGTATCGGTCCGATACTGCTTTTATTAGTTTGAGTCCAAAAGAATTTTTAGGCCCGATGCCGTCAACCTCGCAGAGCTCGTGGCTGGAAGCTTCCAGAACTCCCTGTAAGGTTTTGAATCGGGACAATGCAGCCTTGGCCATATCCTTGCAGTCTTTTCTTGGTGTACCAAGTGTCAGCAACATCTCGATCACTTCGTAATCCTGGAATCCGTCCAACCCGGCGTTTAGAAACCGTTCGCGCAGGCGTTGTCGGTGTCCCTCACCTTTATGCCGTTTCTTCTTGTCCATTCAAATAATAATACTCAGAAATTCCAAAAACTGGAATTTTTGCGGAATTATACACTAAAAAAGTGATTATGATCTTGCACGAAATAGTAGGATGGTTTCATTTTCAACCGTGAAACTGTCTGAGAAAGCTAGTGAATGTTAAACCGGACAGCAGCCGGATCTATTCTTCTTTTTCAGCCAGCCGAGCGGCACCCACCACCCGCTCATCGACATCCATCCCCATGACTTTCACTCCTTGGGTGTTCCGGCTGATAACCGAAATGCCCTTAATGGGCATCCGGATAATTTTGCCGTTGTTGGTCATCAGCATCAGATCGTTATCTTCTTCGACGAGCAATATGGACACGACCAGTCCGTTTCGCTGGGTGGTTTTAATTGAGATCACCCCTTTCCCGCCGCGTTTCTGAACAGGATATTCATCGATGGACGTTCTCTTGCCGTAACCGTTCTGGGTAACGGCAAACAGGGTCTGACCGTGGCTCAACACCTCCATGGCCACGATTCGATCTCTGCCGTCAAGCCTCATGCCACGCACCCCCATAGACGTACGTCCCGATGAACGAATATCCGCCTCGTGAAACCGTATGGATTTGCCCATCAGTGATCCTAAAAACACGTTCAGGGTACCATTTGTAATTCTGGCGGATATCAATTCATCATTGGGCATCAGACTCAACGCAATGATACCGCCGGCCCTGGGTCGGCTAAAGGCCATTAAATCTGTTTTTTTAACCAAACCGTTTTTGGTGGCCATGAGCACATGATATCCAGGCTCAAATTTCGGGACCGCCAGCACTGCAGTCAGGCTTTCACCGGATTCGAAGTTTAGCAGATTGACAATCGCTTTTCCGAGACCCATGCGGCCTGCCTGGGGGATATCATAAACCTTGCACCAATAGACTTTGCCCTTATTGGTAAAGAACATGAAGGTGTGATGGGTGGAGGCCACAAACAGATGCTCGACAAAATCATCCTCTTTTGTCCCCATGCCCCTCTTGCCTTTGCCTCCGCGGCGCTGATTGCTGTAAAGGGTTATGGGATTTCGTTTGATATATCCCCGCTTGGAAATGCTAACAACCATATCCTCTTCGACGATCATATCTTCGATGGTAATTTCTTTGGTTTTTTCAACAATTTCCGTGTATCTGTGGTCGCCGTATTCTTGTTTAATCTGGCCAAGCTCTTCTTTGATAATATTGAGAACCAGTCGCTCATTGGCGAGGATTTCTTTGAATCGGGTAATTTCTTTGAGCAATTCCTTATATTCTTCCACTATTTTTTCACGTTCGAGACCCGTCAGCCGCTGCAGCCGCATATCAAGAATGGCTTGGGCCTGGATGGGTGTCAGTTCGTACTGTTCAATCAGTCGTTCTTTGGCCTCCGGGGGTGATTTGGATTGTCGAATCAAGGCCACAACATCATCCAGATGTTCAAGAGCGATTTTCAAGCCTTCTAAAATGTGAGCCCGTGCTTCGGCTTTTTTCAAATCATAGCGGGTTCGACGGATGATAATATCTTTGCGATGCAGGATAAAGTATTCCAGGATTTCCTTTAGGGCCAACATTTCCGGCCGGTTGTTGACAATGGATAGAAAAATGATACCGAAGGTGTTTTCCATGCGCGTCATTTTATAAAGCTGATTGATGGTCACGCCGGCGATCTGATCCTTTTTTAGACCGACCGCAATACGCATACCTTCCCGGTCCGATTCATCCCGTACGTAGCTTACACCTTCGATATGCTTATCTCTGACAAGTTCGGCGATCTTTTCGACCAGCTTGGCTTTATTGACCTGGTAGGGCAATTCCGTCACGATGATGGTTTCACGCTGGGTGCGCTTATCCTTTTCAACGGCCACCCGGGCACGAATTTTGATGATGCCCCGCCCGTTCCGATACGCTTCTTTAATGCCGTCTGTTCCGTAAATGATCCCTCCGGTTGGAAAATCGGGACCCGGAATATATTGCATAAGCTCCTGCCAGCTGATTTGCGGATTATCGATCAGTGCGGCCGAGGCATTGATAATTTCAGAAAGGTTATGCGGCGGTATATTGGTGGCCATTCCAACGGCTATCCCGGCCGAGCCGTTTATCAGGAGGTAGGGAATTTTTGAGGGAAGCACTGCAGGTTCGGTCAGTGATTCGTCATAATTCGGCACAAATTCCACTGTTTCTTTGTCCAGATCTTCCAGCATCTGGTGTGCCAGGCGCTGCATGCGAATTTCTGTATATCGCATGGCGGCCGGCGGATCTCCGTCAACCGAGCCGAAGTTACCCTGCCCGTCCACCAGGGGATATCGCATCGAAAAATCCTGCGCCAGACGTACAATAGTATCGTATACGGCCGTATCTCCATGGGGATGATATTTACCAATAACATCACCAACGATACGGGCTGATTTTTTGTAAGGTTTGTTATAATCGTTTTTAAGCTCCCGCATGGCAAACAGCACCCGCCGGTGAACAGGTTTGAGGCCATCGCGCACATCCGGCAAAGCCCGGCCGATGATGACACTCATGGCGTAGTCGAGATAGGATTTTTTCATCTCTTTTTCGATGCTGATTTCACCCATTGTTTCTTTTTGGATCATTTCAACTCCTATTGTTGATCAATTGTCAATTGCTTGTTTACCGGGTCTGGCGTTCAGGGCTTGCAGAAAAGCAATTATTTTTTGGTCCAAAAGCGCCGTAGTAGGCTTTAGTCACTTTTTAGTTTCCCTGCAGGTTCAACAATCTGTCGATAACTGGATTCATAGATATCGGTCAAGGTTAAGAAGGCTGTCACCACAAGAGGACCGTAAATGATGCCCAATATCCCGAAAAGCTTCAGCCCGCCGATAATGGAGAGAAACACCAACAGGGTGTGCATCTGAACACGCTTTCCCACCAATTTGGGCTTAAAAAAATATTCGATTCCACCTGAAAGTAATACATAAAAAACAATAAAAAAGATGCCGGCGCCAAATCGCCCATTTAAAAATAAGTAAATGGATGCTGGAATAAATACGATACCGATCCCCACAATCGGCAAAAACGCCATCACTGACATGATCACGCCCCACAGAAAGGGGGAATTAAAACCGAACAGTGCAAAAACGCTACCCCCCAGTGTTCCCTGAATGATTCCGCCCAATCCATTGCCGATGAGAATGGCGCCTGCCATGTCTTTGAACTTTTGGATCAGTTTTTCATCCTGATCATCGGGCAGGGGTGAAAGTTCGACGATAAATGACGCCAGCCGCTGGCTGTCGATCAGGAGATAAAAAATGATCAAAATCATAAAAAAGAAGTTCGCCACCAAATTAACGACATTAGTCCCCACGGACCTCGCTTGCTCGTAGAGGAACAATCCGACAACTCTGCCAAGCTCGGCAATCCCCTTGTTGATTTCATCACCCGTTATCGTCAGACCAAAATTAGCCAGCATCGAGTTGATTTTTTCAACAATTTTGCTGTTTGCCAACAGTTCTTTAAAAGGGTTTTCTAATACCGCTTCCCTGGCCGTTAGATACATGTCATAGGCTTCATTTGCTAAAATACCGATAAAAATAGATACCGGAATAAAAAGAACAAGGAATATGAGCAAACAGGTCAGCAACGAGGAAAATATAGGGCTGAGTCTTCGATTCAAATATCGGTAAACCGGATTGAAAATTCCGCTGATAACTGCTGCCAGAACAATTATCGATAAAAAAGGCCAGAGAAGCCAACCCAATAAAAAACAGGAAACCAGGAATAAGGCCAAAAAAAACCATAAAATCATGTCACGTGGTGTCGAATCGCTCAAATTACCTCCAAATGGATGGGGTTGTCATTGATTTAATTCCAACACCCCCGCCGAAGTTCGCAGACAAATCTATTTTTTCTGACACGGACGGGAACCGGATGTACCGCAACTGAATAATAAACGCCACGGCACAATAAACCGTAAGCAAAGGGTTTGGGCCGTGGCGGTAATCAAAAAAGGTATCGTTCAGTATATGAGGATACGAAAGCTATTTGCTGAAATAGGCACCCGCAATCGATAAAAGAAGGGTTTCATAAATGAATACCGGCACATAATTTCCATTAAAAATGTGGTAGGTAATGCCGCCACCAATAATAGCAGGAACACCAAAGAAAACCAAAATCCCCAATTTTCTACTCACATTCATCCTCGTTTACCTCCCCGGACGTGGTTCTATATCCAACTCCCAGCCCATTGGATTGTTCATCAAAAAAATTCGAATAACTATTAGCAATAATTGCAGATTAAGTAAAGAAAAAAATCCGCTATCTCTCCACAATCATTGCCATCCCCATTCCACCGCCGATGCACATGGTAATGATCCCGGTACTGTAACCTTGGCGTTGCATGTGATTCATGCCGGTAACCATTTGGCGCGCACCGGTACAGCCAATTGGATGTCCAAGAGAGATACCGCTGCCGAGTTCGTTGGGCCGGTCCATTTCGATGCCGAGCTCCCGCATGCAGCCGATGGCCTGAGAGGCAAAGGCCTCGTTGAGCTCGATCATGTCGATGTCGTTAAGCGTCATTCCGGCAGCCTTCAGTACTTTTCTGACGGCTGGAACGGGGCCCAACCCCATGTAGGCCGGGTCGACACCACCGGCGGCGAAAGCCTTGATTTTGACAATTGGCTCAAGACCCAGTTCTTTGGCTTTATCCGCACTCATCATCAAAACGGCGGCGGCGGCATCATTGATTCCCGAAGCATTGCCGGCCGTGACCGTGCCGTCCTTTTTAAAGGCCGGTCTTAATCTGGCCATCTTATCCAAATCGGTATCCATCGGTCGCTCATCCGTATCAAAAACAATCTCACCCTTGCGCGTTTTGATAACCACCGGTGCGATCTCCCGGGCAAAAATCCCTTCATTAATGGCCGCTTTTGCCCGGTTATGACTCAATACACCCAGTTCATCCTGTTCCTGTCGGCTGATCCCATACATGGCAGCAATGTTTTCAGCCGTCATACCCATATGATATCCGTAAAAAATTTCATAAAGGCCGTCGAATACCATCAGATCATAAATATCTCCAACCCCGGTCAGCTCCATTCTGTGACCCCAGCGGGCCTTGGGTAAGGCCATGGGAACCTGGCTCATATTTTCCTGTCCTCCGGCTAGAATGACATCTACAGATCCGGTCATAATTGCCGATGCGCCCAGGGCGATGGCCTTAAGCCCGGATCCGCAAACCTTGTTGATGGTAAAAGCTGGGGTTTCCTTGGGTATACCGCCGGCCATCATGGCCTGCCGCGCGGGATTCTGACCCTGGGCAGCCTGAAGGACATTGCCCATGATCACTTCGTCAATGGTGATCTCGCCAGTAATATCATCCCAATCATAGGATTTTTTTTCGAGATCGGTAATTCCCTGATCTTTCAGCTTATCCGGTGCGGATTCCATGGCAGCTACACCGGCAATCGGCTTTAAATTGGCCCTTTTCAAAGCATCCTTCATGACAATTCCGCCAAGTTCCGCCACCGGTACATCTTTAAGACCACTGCCGAATGTTCCGATCGCTGTCCGTGACCCGCTGACAATTACCACCTCTCTCATGCTCATTACCTCCTTTAAGGTTTCAGTTGTAAATTAGAAATAAGATTTTTGTACCATATTCATCAAGACAAGGTCAATGGCGCTGAAAAAATGGAAGCCTCAATATGTTGGACTGCAGCTGAAGCCGGTAAACAATTGGCAATTTTCGCTTGACACACCCTGAAAAAGAAATATCTTATCTTTCATCATGGTCTTTGCCCTGGCCATGGCCCAGCTTCTTCTAGTCATCACCATTGCCCGGTTTTTGGGTGTCCAGATCTCACAGTCAATCCAAAATAAATTAGGAGAATTATTATGTGGTCAGAAAAAATAATTCTGGAAGCATTCAAATGCATGTTCATGCTACTCGCAATTTTATTGGCTGCTTTTCAATCTAGCTGTGTGAGCTCCGGCCAAATGGCAGTCGCTTCGGAGAATCGTATTCCATTGTTTAAAGACACTCCCCAGGAAGGATCCTGGGAGTCAAGCGATGTCACTTTAAAATATCAATACGTTGAACAGGCCGATGTCATTCAATTAAGCGTCACGGGAAAAGCCAAGCGCGGGTTTGACCAGTTAACTGTTTGGGTGTTATTTCTTGATGTACAAGGAAAGGTTCTGGAAACGAAAAGCATCTACAATTCCGGATTTCGAACCAGAGATAAAGCAACGAAGCGGGGAAAAGGCACGATTGAAAAAACATTTAAAATGCCCCTGGAAACCACCAATATAGCTTTTCGATCTTCGTTGCAACCTCGTGTTGGCAGATAACCATTAGAATAAATGATCTGAAAACCGATGAATGCCTCCACCCTGATTTTGGCTATCGGATTTAAACAAGTACGGGGACGTCCATAAATTTATAAATTGACACCGTTTTGAATTAGTAGAATTTGTGAATTGTGCCACGGTTAACCAGATTAGATGCCCCCGGTGAATTACATCAAATTATTATTCGCGGGATTGAACGCCGTACGCTTTTTAGAGACGACTTTGATGGTGCCAATTTTCTCGAGCGGCTGTCCACATTGGTTCCGGAAACGCAGACCGATCGAGCTTCTTGGCGAATATGGTATCATAGCGTACCCGCCCTGATTTTGCTTGGCAGTAGATCTTGCCTCTTGGTTTCCGCAAAGTGATATCAGGCTTCCGATGGTAAGATCGGTGATTTCAATAATGAACCTCTGTCGTGACGGGCGGCGAGCAAAACGCAGCTGTCGTTTTCTCAGTTGCCAAAGGCTTGATCCAGATCCGCGATCAGGTCATCCACATCTTCGATACCCACCGACAGTCGGATCAAGGCATCGCTGATGCCCAGTGCGGCTCGCTGCTCGGGCGGCACCGAGGCATGGGTCATGATGCCGGGGTGTTCGATCAGGCTTTCGACGCCGCCCAGGCTTTCGGCCAGGGCAAAGAGCTCACAGCGTTCAAGAAAGGTTCGCGCCGCGTCAAGACCGTCTTTGATGAAAAATGTAATCATGCCGCCGAAGCCCGACATCTGTCTGGCGGCCAGGGCATGCTGGGGATGGCTGGACAGCCCCGGGTAGATCACGCGTTCGACCTTGGGGTGCTGTTCCAGCCAGGCAGCAATCTTCTGGGCGTTTTCGCAATGGCGCTGCATGCGCAAGGCGAGAGTCTTTAAACCGCGCAGGGCCAGAAAACTATCAAAAGGTCCGGCAACGGCACCGACGGCGTTTTGCAGGTACCCGACACGTTCGGCCAACTTAAGGTCGTCGACCACCACCCCGCCGCCCACTATATCGGAATGGCCGTTGAGGTACTTGGTGGCCGAGTGCACTACGATGTCCGCGCCGAATTCCAAGGGGCGCTGCAGATAGGGGGACGCAAAGGTGTTGTCCACCACCAGCAAGAGATCATTTGCCTTGGCCACGTGGGCCGCAGCTTGCAGGTCCACCAGGGTCAACAGGGGGTTGGTTGGAGATTCGACCCAGATCATCCGCGTCTCGGTGCGGATCTGTGATTCCAGAACGGCCGGATCGGAGAGGTCGGCATAATCGAAAGATAGTCCAGCCGAGCGTTTTCGAACCATTTCGAAAAGACGGTAGCTGCCGCCATACAGATCGTCCATGGCCAACACATGACTGCCGGTATCGATGAGTTCCAAAATGGTCGCGATGGCGGCCATACCCGAGGCAAAGGCAAACCCATGTCGGCCCGATTCCAGATCGGCCATGCATCGTTCGTAGGCATTGCGTGTAGGGTTCTGACTGCGGGAATATTCAAAACCAAGGTGCACTCCCGGACTTTGCTGCACGTAGGTCGACGTGGCATAGATGGGGGGCATGATTGCTCCGGTGCTGGGGTCGGGGGATTGACCTGCGTGAATGGTACGGGTGGCGAAATTAAAAGACTTGTCTTTTTTTTGCATGGTATGATTCTCTTTTTTCTTTGCGCTAATGCTGACAAAAACGCGGGGTTTCAGGGCCAAAGGTGCCGAAATTTAACCTCAAACATTAGACATAAGTGATGGGTTGTAAAGATACGAGCGTCACTGCTTATAAATGGACGAAACCAAAATTCAACTTAGCGAAAAATCAAATAGGAT
>CALZJV010000004.1 GCA_945787595.1 uncultured Desulfobacterales bacterium
TACTACAGATATTTTTCTCATTGGTCTCTCCTTTATCCGGGATTAAATGGGAACGCACTTGTTTTTGTCCACCATCTCTAAGCCTCAGGTTCAAAAGTAAATTAGAAATTAATCATTATCGATTTGAAAACAACTCAAAAGTGAAACGGCGGGCCTGCTTGGATTCGAAAGTGGTGCGATTAAGCGATTTAATCCGCAATTGTCTTTCGGTATTGCGATTTGGAATTTTAGTGCCGTATCCGGTAAAATATATCGCTTTTATCTGAGTCAGTTAGCGTTGACTTTGGCGTTCCTCTGTAGGTTGGATAAGGAGGGTTGACATGCGTATTTGGGGTTGTTTATTGGTTTGTTTTTCAGGGCTGATTACGCTCGCCATGGCAGGCTTTGATTCAGAGCACGCTGAAATGATTGAAAGAATGAAGATTCGTTTTATGAGCTGACGCCGGATCGCGAACCCAATCTGAAAGCGGCGAGAAAATTCATCGCGGAACAACCTTCTGCCGGGGTACTCATAATTCTGGTGACCCATTTAGTTACGATCTCAGCCATCGCCAATGAGGCCGTCTCATCCGGTGAAGGCGTGCTCCTTAAACTTAGCGAGGATGCGCCCTATGAGATTGTCGGTCGGTTGAATTTTGGCAACGAGTCGTTTTAATTTTTGCCAAAAACACTAATAGTCAAACCTAGACTTGACCCTCACAATATACACTAGTAGTACTATGGCGGAGATATAGTAAATCACTGGGCGGAAAGGACCCCGGATTCTTTGAAAACCACTGGAAATCCCTCGAAAGTGGCCGGGATCTTGGCGGCAAGTTCAGACGGCGGACATGAGACAAAAACCGTTATACATGCCTTGCCGTCCTTTTTGCCCTGACCCACCCCCTCGACACCATCGTATTGCATCCAGCGACTGGCTTCGTCGACGGCATTTAAAATCTCCGAATTCATGGTTAAAACCTCCCTATTGGAAATAAATCTAATTTAACCCGAATTGAGTTCATACTGGTTTGTTAGTTGTTCGTTTGCGGTTGCGGGTTGTAAGATAGAGGATTGCATCACTCTGCCGGCCACTATAATTGAACAGGTTAAACAGCACAAGTCTTCATTTGCGGCCGCAGGAACCCAAAACTTGCAACCCGCACCCCCCATTGAGCGTCCACGCTCGATCTATCCTAAAAATAGAAAAAAAGGGAGCCGATAAAAAACTCCCCCTTTTTCCAAATTAAAAATTATTATCTAGATAATCCTTATTCCAAGCAAAGCCGCGACAAAAAAGATATTGTTATGGATGGTTATCTGCGTTGAGCCGGCAAACAAAAGACCCACCGCATTTTCTTCCATATCGAGAAGCAGACTGCCGGAATCACCGCCCGCCGACATGTTTGAGGTGATGATTTGGCGGCACATGGTCGCAACTTTCCCACCGCCATAATTCACGTTGACCGTAGCATTGATGTTCGTCACCCGGCCGGTGGTATAGCTGGTGGTTCGCCCGGTTTTTTGGACGAGCATGCCAATTTCCGCGGAAGCCAACCCTTTTACATAGCCGATCCAATAAACCTCCCGGTCCAGATCATGAAATTGTCCTTCGGCGATGGCCGCATCCACAAAATTACACTGACCGTCGAAACGAATGGGAACGAATCGGGACAAGTGCGCAATCAAATCACTGGGCAACACACCGCCGTCGAAAGGTCCCGGTTGCAGGATGGGGTCTCCGATGTTGGCATTGTTGGAGTTGGCCAGGACATGGTTGTTGCTCAGTATATAATACCGGCGCGGTATACCCGGAAAGGGTACGCGGTCATACACAGCCGTCGCTATGGTTCCGGCGGTAATGGCAAAATGCCCCACGCTGACCCCGCCTTCCGCCGGACGCATCCGGCGTTTCAGGGTCAAAATACCCACCTCTTCTTCGGCTTGTTTCATCGGCTGCTTCATCAACTCGGTCCCGGCAAAAATCACGCCGGTTTCGACTACATCGGTTTTATATTTGTCAATTTCAGGCTCAATCATACTGTCTTTGGGTATCAGGTCTTTATCCATCTTGTGCTCGACGAACACCGTCAGACAATTGTCCCCAATGTCGCGGCCGGCTTTCATTTTATGCCCTAAGGCCACTCCCACCACATTTTGTTTTTGCAGAAGCTCATCCTGCCGCTTCTCCTGCACCTTGGACATCTTCATTAATTCACCTTTCAGTTGTTTTTCCATCATGGTACACCTCCATTAAGTTTATTTTTACGCCCAAAACAGACGTGCTTTGATGCATGCTTCGTTCCCCTTTGGATCGAAGTCTGTCTGTTTCGCATTAGCTGGGAGAAGTGTAGATCAAATAGTGTGCCAGGGTAGGGATGCGCCAGTTAGAACTCTAGTTTTATTATTATAAATTTTTGATTTTATTTCGAAAATTTTTGGAAGCAGGCACCATGGATATATTGTCAAAACAAAAAAGGGCTTTGCGATACGCCAAGTTGGTTTATACTTTTAAGAAGTATTTGTAAACTTTGTATGCATATTGCTTCTGCACCCGGGCGGACTGTTTAAAAAAAGGATATCTTCAACGAAAATCCTGTGGCAGGAATGAGCAAAAGCCTGGGTGGACGATGGGATGGCCTGAATCGCCTTGGTGCCGGCCTTGGAGGCGTGCTTGCAATTTTGGGATTTTTGGCATAGAGGTTACGCCATGGCTGACGATTGAGTGGGTTTTGGCTAGCAGGTGCCGTGCTTACAATTTGGAAATTCTTGGGCAGCCCTTGGTGATAGGAAGTCGCCTCCCAGCAGGTAGCGCGGGAGGGGCCACCTCGATAAATTTTCAGCGGATGAGGTGGCGTTCATGATCGAAGCGCTGATTCAAAAAAAGTTCGACAAAAAATCGGAACGATAACCTATGAATCCAATATATCATTTAACACGATTTGTGTGCATGCTGCTGATTGTCTTGCTTGGATGTTCAAGTTCAGCGGATATTGCTTCACCGGAAGGGATCGGAGAAAAGGAGCGGATTCGAGTAGTTGATGGGAATCAGGCTGCACGGATAATCAATACGTTGCCGCCGATGCCAATGTGATTGCCGAATACGGTAAGGAGAAGAAAGATCTTTTATACATTTCCTATTATTCCGATCAAAAGCAGGCTAAAAAAGCGTTTGATTTAATGATAGAAAAAATGGCCGCTGCCAAAAAGGGGCCGGTTTTTCATTTAATGCAATTAACCACATACACCAAGCCCGTTTACTTTACCCTCGGTATGGGTGCCAGGCATTATATCTACCAATCCGGCAACTATCTTTTGTGGCTGCAGACCTATCAATCCTTTGATGATAAACTACCCCCCCGGCTTCTCAAACTCTACCCGGTGTAGAAAAGTGACGAACGAAAATATGGATGCCGGTCTTTGAAGTTGCGACATCCCGTAGATGCAAAAACACAACCTGAACGAGCAAATGCTTCTTTTATCTTGACTTATTCGCTCTTTTTAATGGAATTCCGTCATTAAAGGCCGAATCGAAAAGATAAAAGATAAGACATTGCTTTTCGAAGGAGAGATATAGTGGAATCAGCCTTGTATGTCAAAAAGATAAGACATTGTGTTGATGACCGCCTATATCAGTCGCGGCGCGCCAGTGGATGCGCTGTTCACGACGGCTGAGCTGCTGGAAGACGACCGCTTGTTTATCTTCACCTCCGTGCTCAAGGCCCACAAGGTGGTCGTGGAGGCCGAAAAGAGCGACGGCGGCTGTCTGGCGGTCGAAGTACCCGTTATCCAACAAATGGTCAGTAGCAACGTCGGGGTCACGCTGGAAAACACTCCAACACCCGGGTGGGCTGCGAGGGCAAAATCCCGGTCGGCTTCGGTTTCAAGGAGGTTAACATCGACTATGACGACGGCGGTTTCCGGTTGAAGCCGGTGCCCCCCGGATCGGTCACCGCCGCTGCAGCTATTGGTGATGAATTCGACGGCGACTATGAGGTGATTGTTTTCGAGGGGGACTATGTGCGGATTGGTAGTTGATTTATTCGAAACCGTTCACAAGTCGTGGCTGGGGGCAGAAAAACAATAAGAAACCGCGAAATGTTCGTTAAAAATGCTAATTTTGTTGAATAACTGCCAATTTAGCCACAATTTTTGGGCTAAGCCTAACGAAAATGACGCTTTCACCGTAAATACGTATGCCAAATGCAGTCCAGGGATGAGAACGGAACCTTGAACCTTTTGAACCCGCGAGCTCCTGAATCCCAAACCGGCTAACCCGCAAAAGTTTGCTACAAAGTCACCAAGCACAAAGGGAAAACTTTGGTTAAAATTCACTTTGGTGTGTTTGTGTGGTGGCTAACCTCTTGCAGTCAGATTGTTGTCCATCTTATCAACCGACAACGGACTACGGACAGCTGACCTTTTCACAAATACGTTCTGGCTCCCAGGTAACGGGATTTATAGTATTTGTTTGACATGGAAGAGATGCGGATTTTTCGGCCCCTGCTGGGTGCATGCAGGAATTTGTCATTCCCGATATAGATGCCTACGTGAGAAACCCTCCGACCGCCGGCGGTAGCAAAGAATACCAAATCGCCTTTTGACAATTGACCAGGGGAGACCGTTCTACCGGTTTTCCATTGCCGCCGTGACGATCGCGGAAGTTCCAATCCATTTATTCGGTAAACTACCATGGTCAGGCCGCTGCAATCAAAACCAGTGCCTGACGACTGCCCTCCCCAGCGATAGCTGACTCCAATAAACTGGTTTGCTGTTCTCACTATTTCTTTTCTGAGATGTTCCTTGTCCTCGGGTTTATGGGCGGCGGCCGCGTAATCCTTCGGCCCGATAAGGTAATATTCATCGATAATTCCCAAAGCTTTAAGGTTCTCGGCTTTTAGTCGAGCAGTGCCGATCGTCCGGTAGTTGCCAATACGCACCTTATACAGGCCTGAGCGATTGCGAAAATGGTAGGCGTCTAATCCCCGGGTTTGAAGCTTTTCGGTAAGCCGCACGGCATTGTCTATACTTGCGAAGGCTCCGACTTGAATGGTGTGGCCCATAGGCGAAAGAGACTTTGGCATAGGCGTGTGAAACGTATCCTGCGAAACGCCCGCCTTACTCCCGCAACCCAATGTAATCAGTAGAATCGCCAGGGCGACTGAAATCATAACCTGCCGCCACCGTGGCTTTTTAAATAGGCGCTGGTTTTGGATAACCATGGAGGAAGACTTAAAATTAACCCGAACGTACCGGAATTGAAAATTGAAGATTGCAGATTGAATATTTATGGATGTCGCTTCGCTCCGTCAATTTAATCTCTGCTAGTGTCTAATTCCCCGCAGCTTACGGTGATAATTTTTATAATTGATCCGCTTAGGCGGACCTTAAATATTCAATATTCATTCGAAAATATTCAATTGAAGTTAAGGCGATACCCCCAGCAACATTTTCACGATCACCGGGAAAGCGACAAATGTGCCGATTGAACTACCCAAATTGGTGAATACGACCACCAGAAGAATACGCGTCACCTTATTTTTCCAAAATCCACGAACCGAAAGGATGTCTTCGGGAAGACTTTCTATATCCTTTACTTTCGGTTTACGTGAAAATGCCTCAACAAGCCCTGAGACCCAGCCGGCTGCAATCATCGGGTTTAAGGAAGTTAAAGGTGCCGCCAGCATGGAGGCGATAATGGTGACCGGATGAGCCAGGGCGATGATTGCCCCAAGCCCTGCTAAAATTGCATTGGCGGTTATCCACCAGATAATCATATCTTTGCCGGCCTGTTTACCCCCGTAAAAAAAACCGGCGATAAACATTGCCATAATAGCGGCAGGGATGAGCCATTTTAAGAGTCCGGCGACTTTTTTTTTGGGCGGTAGCTGTTCGAGAGCCTGGATATCGATATCGTTTTTCCAGTTTTCCTTGATGCCCGGGATATGGCCGGCACCGACGACCGCCACAATTTTTGTGCCGGGAGCGGTTCGGATTTTAGCGGCCAGGTACTGGTCACGTTCATTGATCAGGATTTCTTTTAAGACCGGTAAAGATTTGCCCACCTCAGCCAGCAAGGTTTCGAGGACATCCTCCTGCTTCATTCTTTCAATATCTTCTTGCTTGATGTCGTCAACTTCCCCCAATGAAAGGATCAATTGAAACAAGAGCTTGATTTTATTCCACAGCCCCATTTCCCGCCAGGTGCGTGAGAGGGTCGTACGGATGTCCCGGTCGGCCAGATGAATTGCGGCCCCGACTTCGTCCGCCGTTTCAATAGCGGCGATCATCTCCTCGCCTGGCTTGATATTCAGCTTTTTCGCGATCCGTTTCTGAAACGATGCCAGCAAGAGATTTGAAAGTAAAAGGAATGATTTTTTTTCTTTGATAATTTTGACAATATCCGTCTCCTGCCAACGCTCCTTCTGGCGGATCGACTGGTATCTGGACTGGCACAGTTCAACGCAGACCGTATCGGGGCTTTCCTCTTGAATCAGACTTGTAACTTGTTGTGCACTTTCTCTGGAAACATGGGCGGTGCCCACCAGAATAATTTGCTTATGGGCATGTTCGAGATGGTGCACCATTTTGGAATTGTCCGTCATTGGCATAAGGTTAAGTTTCCCCTTTATTTTTTTAAACTTAAAATATATTACAGATAGACTGGTAAGGCAAGATGAAACTGGAGTGTTGTAGTTCGTTGTCAGTTGTAACAAAGCCATTTATGAGATCGGCGATATCTGGTACTCATTGAAAAAAATGGGTGATTCGCAAACAACATCCGGCCATTGACAACTGACAAAGCCCGAGGTTTTTTTAATGCTGATTTATGATGACATTTACTCCTGGGAAGGCTGGGGGGGAAGGTTGCGTTTGGCCAGTGGGAAATGCCGGATGCGTATCTTTGATCAAAAAAAGGGCAACATAAAGGGATTGGCACATCTAAAGCCGATAATCGTTATTGTCTCGGATGTTGCCGGAAGCCCGATGTCGGTAAGAAGCTGCAGTGGCCATATCGCTACCAGTATTACCAGGGAATTCAACATCAATCCCCATCGGATGCTGTATATCGAGTATTATCCGCAGACCGTGTACGGTCAGCATCGACAGCATACGATTGAGGAAAAATATGACCTTGTTGAATTCAACTGGCATGGAGACAAAGCCATTGAACCCAAATGGCGGACGTTGAAACCGCCGATGCTGAATATGATCGTAGAGTTGGTGGCGGGAGCGATTTTGCAGAATAATAGTTGAATGGCTAGTTTCCCGCGTCTTTTTGGGCCTCTTCGACAGCTATGCGGGCCTTTTGGGCTGCCTCTCTAGCTTGCTCAACGGCTGCTTGCGCCTCGGCCTGGGAAGCTTCAGTTTCTGTTTTGATACGATCAACCCGTTTTCTGAACTGCTTTCTTTTGTTTCTGGTGGAGGTGAGTCTGCGAATATATTCGTTGTTGTATTCGTATTCTTCTTGTGCCTGTTGCGCGGCTTCTTGAGCCTTTTCTACGGCTTCTCTGGCCTGTATTTCAGCCTGGCGCGCTTTTTCTATTCGTTCTGCTCTATCAAGCTGACGGCGCAGGTTTTCTTTTTTATGCTGAATCGCCTCTATTTCCTGCGGGGTCTTTTCCTTATATCTAATCACCTCGACATCTTCTACCCTGTCTATCTCTGGCGGCGGCTGGTCGGCTAAATGCACCACCCCGTTCTCGTCAGTCCAGGTATAGAGTTTTTGCGCGTTGAGGTTTAAGGCCGCCAACAAGGTCAAGAGAAGGCCGCCCGCTATACTAAGATGATGCATCCGGGTCTCCTTTTTATTACAGATACTAGGTAAATCCCACTGTTTACCCGCCGGGAAAATCGGTTTGCTTCAGATGCTGCGCCAGCCTCCAGCTCCTAGAACCTACAGCTCGGAGAGCGGGAGGACCTGGTTTTCAATGATAGGATGAACATGGATTTTTGATCTTGTCTTGATTATATGGATATATTTCGATACTGTCAAACAGGTCGATTTCTGGTTCTTTCCAATGCATCTTCAATAATGGCAAAAAAGAAAGTGAGTCGGCTGTAAATGGATAGAAACCTGTTCCTTAGAATTAAATTTATGTACTTTCAATTCCAACCTTAAAAGGTGATGGTAGGAGGAAAGAAAATGACATTGCAAATTACAAGCGCGGCATTTTCGGAAGGCGGGATGATTCCCAAGCCTTACACCTGCGACGGGACGGATGTTTCCCCCGATCTTTCATGGACCGGTGTGCCCGAGGATACAAAGAGCCTATCACTGATTTGTGATGACCCGGATGCACCTGTCGGAACGTGGGTGCACTGGGTACTGTTTAATATTTCGGCAGGTGAAAAAGGAATACCGACTAAAGTTGCGCCAGAAGCGACGTTGCCCAATGGCGCCAAACACGGCACCAACGACTTCCGCAGACTGGGCTATGGCGGTCCCTGTCCTCCCGGGGGAACGCATCGGTATTTTTTTAAACTATATGCCCTGGACACAGTGCTTAGCCTGGGAAGCGGTGCAACAAAGGCCCAGGTTGAAGAGGCCATGCGAGGCCATATTTTGGCGCAAGCGCAGTTGATGGGAAAATACAAACGATAAATGCGGAATTCGGATTGCGGAACGCGCATTGAGGTGAGGTATAGGTTGCGGGTTGCGAGCAAAAAGGGCATAGAGCAAAGGGCATAGCGCATAGAGTATGACATCGCTCCATGGAAGCTGCAGGAGGTGCAGGAATGAACTATCCATGCAATCTCATTTCCGGCATCTGTAATCTGTCTTCTGTCATCCGACCCCTGTTCTCTGTACTCTGAAAAAAGTTGCGGGTTGAGATCAGGTTTTTTGCCTCCAGAACTTTTGTAACCTCTCAGCTAACTGTTCCTGATCCCGCACTCTGATGGGCTCCCATTCAACGGGAAATAAAGATCGATAGCGATGGGTGGCATAGCGTTGGTCAATTAAAAGAACGACACCGCGGTCTTTTTCAGTGCGAATTACCCGTCCGGCGGCCTGAAACACGCGGTTGATACCGGGATACTGGTAGGCATATTCAAAGCCAGCATTATAAGTGTGGCTAAAATAGTCCTTAATCAATTCTTTTTCCAGCGAAATCCCGGGCAGACCGACACCTACCACGACAGCTCCGGACAACCGCTCGCCCACCAGATCAATGCCTTCACCGAATATGCCTCCCATCACGGCAAATCCGACCAGGGACATGGGAGAGTTATGGCTGTAGCGGTTTAGAAACTCATCTCTATCGGATTCGCTCATGCCTGGGGTTTGAAGCATAATTTCGCTGCAGGGAGAATGGGATTTAAAAGATTCAAATACCATCATCATATACTCATAGGACGGAAAGAAAATCAGATAGTTACCTTTTTTCTGATTGATCAGGGTGTAAATAGCGCGTGAGACTTGCAGTCTGGTTTTTTCCCGATCTCGATAAAATGTTGAAATCCTATCGGAAACAAAAAGGGTGAGATTTTCGCCGGGAAAGGGTGAAGGTATGGCTAAACCGGCGGCGTCTTCACTACAGCCCAGGATTTTTTTGAAATATGACATAGGAGTCATGGTGGCTGAAAAAAAAATTGCAGCTCTGCAGCGTTTCAAGACATTTTCCAATTGGATTGAAGGATCGATGCAAAACAGCTTGAGCTTCAGATCCTTTTTTATTTTTTCATAACAGGTCGCATAACTCTCATCATATTTTTCAGCTACCCTCATAAAACCTGAAACCCCAAAATACAAGTCAAGCAATTCTTCGCGGTACGGAGCCTTGATGTTGAGGGACAGCCAACGTTCCGTAATTCCGAGAAATGCGCTCAACTTGGGAAACAGCTCATCCGGCGACTGCTTCGTATGGTGTCTGGAGCCGTATCCCTCACATTTTTTTCTCTCCTTGACCAACCAGGAGTTAATCGTACCAAGGATTTTGTATACCAGGGGAAGTTCATTCCGAATGGCTCGTCGCACATCCAGCACCGGCTGCTTAAAGATTTCCGCCGAAAACATTTCTCGGGACCGGTCGACCAAATTATGCGCTTCATCTATCAAAAATGTGTAATCATTGTTTTTTTCGTGAAAAAAGCGACGTAAAAAAACTCTCGGATCAAAAGCATAATTATAATCGCATATTATGCAATCTGCCCAGAACGACAATTCCAGGGAAAACTCAAATGGACAGACCTGATGAGACCGGGCTACTGCTTCGACCGCTGCTCGGGTGAAGGCATCCTGGTGGAATATCTCTTTTAGGGCGCCATTGAGCCGGTCAAAGTATCCGCGGGCAAATTCACATTCTTCCGGGTTGCAGGCATTATCAGGTTTAAAGCAGATCTTGTCCTTGGCGGTGATGGTCAGGGATTTGAGTTTGAGCTGTTTTTTGCGTAATTCGTCCAACGCTTTTTCCGCAGCGAGCCTTCCGGTGGTGCGGGCTGTCAGGTAGAATATTTTGGCATTCAACCCTTCGGCAATAGCTTTTACTGCCGGAAAGATGACCGCCATGGTCTTTCCGATACCGGTGGCGGCCTGGGCCAGCAGCTGGCCGCCGTTTTTGACTGTCCGGTAAACACCCACGGCCATCTCACGCTGACCCGGGCGATAGTTGCCGAAAGGAAATTGGAGCTTTCGGATAGATGCATCACGCAGTAGTTCCCAGTTTACGAGGGTTTGGGCCCATTGCAGATAACCGCTGACCAGATCTTGAAAAAAAGATTCCAGTTCACTTGAGGCAAAATGCTGTTCAAACTTACTGATTTCTCCGGTATCTACCTGATAGTAGGTCAGCTGCGTGCTGATTTCACTCAGGTTGTGTTCCCTGGTGTAGATGTAGGCATAGCATTTAACCTGTCCCCAGTGAAGAGGATCCTTGTTTTTTCCGTAATGTTCAAGGCTGCGAGAGGTTGTTTTTATCTCTTCTATCAATACTCGATCCGGTTCAAGATAGACCCCGTCGATCCTGCCGCCGATAGTCAATATAAATAACTCGGTTTCAATCTGATGGGAGACGGCAACTTCAGCCGTATAGTTTTGCGGGCGGGATTGCTGAATTTTTTGATGGATTCGAATGGCGTCTATTGGACGGGTGGAGGATAAAAATTCGAATACCAAATCTCCGGTGCGCAGGACGTGTGCAACTAAATCTCGAACCGCTATTTTTAGTGATTTTTTCAAGGGAAACACCGAATTTGAACTAAGGGCCCACTCAAAAATAACGCCACTATTTTGTTGTGAACCCGAAACCCCAATGTTGCAACATTAGGGTAATAATTAAATTTAGAGGTTTAGTTCTATGAAGTCAAGATGCATAAAATAAGCTTCTTCAGTTATTAAAAAAATTGCGGATTGCTTAAATTATCATTAAAGTATTGAAAAATTTTGATTTTTTAAGTATTCTTGTCTTGACTTTATCCGATTTTATACACATTACTAGGTCTGTGTATTCTGATTCGTACATAATTTTAAATGCTTAACGGCATCTAATCTGCAATGTGTTGTCGATGATTTTAACCCGCAGAGACCGGGGTTTGTGACCGTTACGCTTGCGTATCTGATTACAATTTGCCTAAATTTAGTTTGCTGCGGATTCAATTATGCGGAGGGGAAATTTATGACAGATACAAATCCCCAGATGAGAAACAAGATCATTCCGATAAAATTACCATCCCAGGTTATATTTAAGGATATCGTCGGCCAGGGTTCCGCCATGCTGAGGATATTCATGATAGTTGAAAAGGTTGCCGAGTGTGATACGACCATTATGTTGAACGGAGAGACGGGTACGGGAAAGGGCTTAATCGCCAGAGCTATTCATGAGGCCTCGGATCGAAAAGGCAAATCATTTATCCAGATAAATTGTGGCGCAACACCGGAGGGCCTGCTGGAAAGCGAATTTTTCGGATACCGGCGCGGAGCATTTACAGGGGCTACCTCGGATAAAGTCGGCAAATTCGAAATGGCCAAAGGCGGCACCATTTTTTTAGATGAAATCGGTGACATGAGCGCCGATCTACAGGTAAAGGTGTTACGGGTGCTTGAAGAAGGTGAATTTGAGCGTGTCGGAGGCAATCAAACCATCAAGAGTGACGCCAGAATTATTGCCGCCACACACCGGGATTTGGAAGAAGAAGTTCAAAAAGGAAATTTCCGTGAAGATCTTTTTTACCGTCTCTATGTCATACCGATCATGTTGCCGACCTTAAAAGAGCGCAAATCCGATATTCCCTTCCTTGTTTCCCATTTTTTGGAGCAGTTCGGCCGGAAAGTGGATTCACCGCTTGTGGAGGTGTCCGATTCGGCCATGAAAATTTTGATGAATTACTCTTGGCCGGGTAATGTGAGAGAGCTCAAGAATATAATCGAGAGACTTGTTGTTTTACATGAAGGCGAGACCATATTACCGGAAGATCTTCCCGAAAAACTAAGAATTGAAAACGATCGGGTAGCGCAGCGAAAATTGGAAACGCACGGTGACGGAATTTCGTTTAGCACGGCTGTCAATGAGTTTGAAAAGGCGCTGATTATCAGTGCGCTTGAGAAAACAAACTGGGTAAAAAATAGAGCTGCTCGGCTTCTTAAGATTAAAAGAACGACTTTGGTTGAAAAAATAAAGCGATACAATCTGGAAAAAGATTCCGATAAGGAGCGCTAAATAATTGGCGCACTGAATCAGAACCGCACTTGTACGGCCTGATAAATAAGTTCAGGTGGAGGGGATTCATGGAGGATTTTGAGATCTTATTTGTTGATGACGACACGACCATTTTATCTTTGGTTGAGGAGTATCTCACGGCCTTTGATTACAGGATAAGTATCGTTGATAATGGTCTTAAGGCTCTTGAGCTTATCAAGGACAAAGATTTTGATGTCGTTTTTACCGATTTTAAAATGCCTGATATCAATGGCCTTGAGCTGCTCGCCGTGATCAAGGAATACCGGCCTTTAACGGAGGTGATTATCGTCACAGGGCACGGCACCATGGAATCGGCCATTCAGGCTATGAAATACGGTAGCTATGATTATATCCAGAAACCTTTCAAGCTAGATGTTCTAAAAATTCTAATTGAAAAGATCTATGAGGAAAAAAAACTTAAACAGGGAAATATCATCCTGAAGACCCGGTTAAAAGAAAGACACAGGTTCGATCAACTGGTGGGGATCAGCCTCAAGATGCAGGAAATTTATGAGCAAATTGACCGGATGAGCAATAACAGTCCCAATGTTTTGATACAGGGGGAAAGTGGAACGGGTAAGGAGTTGACGGCTCATGTGATTCATAAAAGCAGTGATCGAAGGCAGAAAGCGTTTATGCCCGTAAACTGCAAAAGTTTTGGAAAAAAGATTGCCGAAAACAAGACCTACGATCACGCCCTCCATATGTTTAAATCCATGGCCGGCGGCACCATCTTTTTTGATGAAATCGCCGAAATTGCTCCGGACATGCAGGCCGAAATCAACCGGGCATATACGGAGACTATTCTGCAATCAGCGGCAGGCGAAAATAAGCAGGGGAGCGGCGTCCGATTATTGGCCGCCACCAACAGAAACCTAGAAGAAGCCGTCGGGCGCGAAATAGTTAACCAGGAATTTCTCAAATGCATAAATGACGTTATTATACAGATGCCTGCGCTCCGAGAACGCAAAGAGGACATTTGCCTTCTGATCAACCATTTCCTGAACAAGTTTAACACGAATCGTGAAAATACTGTTATGAACGTATCGCCGGATACACTGGATGTGTTGTTGCGATACAATTGGCCGGGTAATGTGATCCAGTTGGAGAATGTGATCGAAAGAGCCTTTGCACTTAAAGTGGACCTGACCATTGAAGTCGACGATTTGCCATCGGAAATTAAAACATTTGGAGAAATTTCAAAGATTAGTTGAAGGGGATTGAGGAATTTAAGAAAGAATAAAAGTCCATTTTGAATTCCTCTATTTTCTAACCCTTCACTTCCCCAAGCCCGCATTGAATCAGTATCCCATTCAGAAGAAAAAAAATTATATAAAATTAATAAAAACTCTTGACACAGATTCTCTGTTTGTTATAGTTCACGCTATGAACGATTTCAAAGATTCCTATTACCCTGACGTTTCAGATTTTCAACTGGATAGATTTCAGAAGCTGATCGCAAAACTGTTCCAGTGCTGCCAGGAACGTATGCAGTATCAATGCGAACGATTCCAGTTGCCGGATGCAGAGTTCCGATGCTTGATACTGTTTAGAGACGAGCGTTATCTGACGGCCAAAAGTATTGCCCAAAAAATGAATGTGGTCAAAAGCCGGGTATCAAAAATCATTGACGGTCTAATTAAGAAAAACTTAATTCAGTGTATCACGGACCCCGAAGATTCCAGGGTCAAACTGCTAAGCCTGACCCCCGAGGGACAAAAAAAAATAAATGAAATCAAACAGTTTATGGAAGATGTGCATGGTCAGGTGTTGTCCCAGATGGCACCGGATCAACGCAAAGCCATGCTGACCAATCTGGATATTCTCAAAGCCTCAATGGAAGCTGTAAGAGATATGATGGTATGACGGCCTCACGATATTGCCAATACGGTTGCAGGATGTTAATTCTAATATAACCTTATTACCTAGATCTGATACCTAAAACCAATGAGACGGGCTTTATAACAGTAATTATAGAGGCATTTATTGAGTATCGTTTCAGCAATATAATTGCTGTTTTGCGGTTTAGCCAGTTGTAGTGAAATTTTTCCTTATATAAGGTTCATACTGTTAACTATATTATGACAGTGCATTATTTAACCATCGAAAAAAAATAACAATAAGAAGTTGATATAAAAAACAGAGGAGGATGCTATGGATATGCAAAATTTAGAACTCCAATTAGATGAATTGAAATCTCAAGTGGAGGTATTGAACAAAAAGACCACTGAAAACAAGCTTTCTATGATTGTGTTCAGCGGCGATCTGGACAAAGTCCTGGCTGCGTTTGTCATAGCCACCGGAGCAGTCGCCATGGGTATGGAGGTGGTGATGTTCTTCACTTTCTGGGGAACCCCGGTTCTCAGGGACAAGAAAAAGAACGTCGGCGGTAAAGATATGATGGGAAAGATGTTCGGTGCCATGCTGCCGACGGGGACGGGTGATGTGAAGCTTTCCAATATGAATATGGGCGGCATGGGAACAGCCATGATGAAATCTTTAATGAAAAAGAAAAATGTGGCTTCCCTAGAGGAAATGCTGCCCCTGGCCGAAGAACTTGGTGTCCGCATTTACGTGTGTGAAATGTCCATGGACCTCATGGGATTCAAACGTGAGGAATTCATTGAGTATCAACACATGGGGTTTGCCGGTGTTGCCACATTTTTACAAGAAGCCCAAAACAGTAAGATACAATTGTTTATTTAAACCGAATTTACAGGAGGATTAAAATGAGTGACGACGTTCAAGTAACAAAAGTTTTAGACCTAAAAGGATTGGCATGTCCCATGCCGGTCGTCAAAGTCAGCAAAGGAATTAAAGATGTCGAGGTCGGCCAGATAATTGAGGCCCAAACCACTGATCCCGGTTCGATGACCGATTTTCCGGCTTGGGCAACAACCACCGGCAACGAGATCGTGAAAACCGAACAGGAAGACAAGCTGATCAAGTTTTATATCAAACGATTGGTATAGACCTAATCCGGACGGGCCGGATTTTGAAGATTGAAAATTGAATATCTGTGGATGTCGCTTCGCTCCGGCAATTTAATCTCTATTAGGGTATAGTTCCGCACAGCTTGCTGCGATAAAATTTCTTTTGCAGCCGAAATAAATAAGAGTCAATAAACCCTGCACGGTGCGCATTGAAACAATCCCTGCCTGCTGAAATTTTTTTTTGTACACTTGGCGGGTTTGGGCGATGTTCCATTAAATGTTACAGGAGGCAGCTTTGCAAACACTAATCTATTTTATCTTAGTGCCGATGGTATACATTGCTTTTGCTGTTTTTTTCATCGGCACTGTCATCCGGTTGATAAAGATATTCCGGCAACCGAGACATCCCGCCACATTGCAGATTTTTCCCGAGAAAAAACCAACGTGGTTGTGGGCCCTTCACGATACGTTTTTGTTCCCCAGCGTAAGACGGCACAAACCGGTCCTATGGGTTTTCCTAATGCTTTTCCATGTTGCGCTCTTGCTTCTTATCCTCGGGCATCTGGAGCTATTGGGGGAGTTTAAAATATTCCAGATTATTCCCCATGAAGTGTTTCTGGGCCAAGGGTATATCGGCCTCATTCTCAGCTTGGCACTGCTCTATTTTTTGTTTCGGCGATTTGCATCACCGGTTCGGGAACTGTCGGTGCCTGAAGACTACTACCTGCTAATTTTGTTGTTTCTGATCGTGCTCTTCGGTAGTGAGATGGATTGGGCCCGAAGGTGGTATGGCTACGAAGAGATGACGGTTGATGACTATCAGACTTATTTGCTGAGCCTGCTGTATTTAAAACCTGAATTGCCGGAGGCGGTGACAGACTACGGGCATTCCTTCATGCTGGTGCTGCATGTCTTTTTCGCCAATTTATTTTTGCTGTTTTTCCCATTCAGCCAGAGTATGCATTCATTTTTGTCATTGCCTATGAATAAATTGAGAAGAGGATAAAGACATGGATCAAAAAACTAGAGACGATTTGCTCCAACTGTTTCAAAGCAAATTGAATGAAGCAATGACCTTTTACCTGGAAACCTGTACCCGCTGCGGAGTATGCACCGAAGCATGCCATGTTTACGCATCCATGGGGCAAGTTAAGTACATCGCTGCCTACCGGGCTGAGATCGTCCGTCGCCTCTACAAAAAATACTTCAAAACGCGGGGAAAAGTCTGGCCGTCAGTGGGTGAAGCCAAGGAGTTGACCGAAATGGCCGTTGAAGAGCTTTTCGAAGCCGCCTATTCCTGTACCGGATGCCGGCGTTGCATGGTATACTGCCCCTTCGGCATTGACACCCAGATGATCATGTCGATTGCAAAGCTGCTGTTAATCGGTGCCAATGCTGAGCCGGAAATTTTGACGCTATTGGCAGACACTTCAATTACAAAAGGCAAATCGTTTGAACTTTTCAAGGAAGGCTTTCTTAACGGTATCAAGAGACTTGAAGCGGATGTCGTTAAAAAATGGAAAATGGAAGCCGGCGAGGCCGCCATTCCGGTGGATGTACAAGGTGCCGATCTTCTTTATGTCGCTCTGGCCGGTGCCCATTCCATTATACCGGCGGCGGCCGTTTTCAACGCTGCCGGGGAAAACTGGACCCTGAGCTTTTTTGAGGCGGTAAATTTCGGTGCCTTTGTGGGCGATCCTACCAAAACCAAGCTGATTTTAGACCGAATCGTCAACGAAGCCAAACGATTAAAAGTCAAAGAGGTGTGCATCTGCGAATGTGGCACGGCCTACCGAGTTATGAAACAGCTTGCCGGTAAGCAGCCTTTCGATGTGACCTCCATTACCGAAGTGCATGCTCGATATCTGCACGAAGGTCGCATCAAGCTGGACAAAACCAAGCTCAACGGCGCGATCACCTACCACGACCCATGCCAGATTGCCAGAAACGGCGGAGTAATGGATGAGCCACGCTCTATCATTCAATATCTGACAGACGACTTTCGAGAATTGACACCGGATCCCAAATACAATTGGTGCTGCGGCGGCGGCGGTGGGCTGGTTGCCCTGGGAGATGATACATTGGATTTCAGGATGAAGTCATCCCGAGTCAAGGCGGATCAGGTTACCGCCACCGGTGCGGCCATACTCACAACCGCCTGTGAGAACTGCCACACTCAGTTGAGCAATTTAAATGATCACTACAAAATGGGTGTCAAGGTTAAATTTTTAAGTTCCATGGTCGCGGATGCGTTACTGAGATAAAAAGGGGATATTGGGAGGCTGAGAACCGATTTTATTTTTACATTAAACAATACTATACGACCCGCCGCCCTTGCCAAACAAGGGCAGGCGGTTCGTAACTTGAAGTACTCCACCTTTCCCTACACAGAGTTGTATAATTTTTACCGAAGCCCCATCAATTCCGATTCTTGACACACCTCGTTTTTATTCGCCCATTTTATGCCATCACAATCTCCGTGATTACAGGCCTTTTGAAAGTCGTCACAGGCCAGATCGCTTTGATCTAATTGATAGTAAACCAGTCCCCGATTAAAATGAGCTTTTGCGTAGTTCGGCTCCAGTTGCAGACTTTGATTGAAATCCGTCAGCGCCCGCTGATAGTCGGTCAACTCATAATAGGAATTTCCACGATTGTTGAAGGCTGCGCCATAGCCGGGATCCTCTTTGATTGCCTGGTTATAATCTTTGATCGCAGTCTGATACTGTTTTAAATCATAATAGGCAAGTCCCCGATTATTATAAGCTTTAGCGGTATTTTGTTTTTGCCTGATGGCATGGCCCCAATACTCGATGGCTTTATTGGGATTTTTATATTTGCCATTCTGCCACAGTGCCATTGCTTTTTGACTCCAGTCCACGTTTTGGTTTATCGTCTGGTTTGCCGGGTTCATCTTGTTCACCTTCGTCGCTGTTTTTCTTTTAGTAAGCTTTTTTGACAAATTAATTTTCTGAGTATCGGCTGATGATTTCTGCTTCACCAATTTAAAGTCTGGATTGTCAGATAATTTTGCAGCATAATTCATAAGTTCCACCGTTCCGCTAGCCACGATGACAGGTGCCAATACGATCGAGGCAACCGTGAAGACGCTCCACAGTACCATGACCTTGGTCAAAGCAAGCTCTTTGTGTTTGATCCAGCCCCAAATAAAGGCATAAATACCGAAGATGAAGCCCAATATCCCCTTTAGCGCACCTTCGTTTTTAAATAATTTGACCAGAACAATGAAAAAGAAAACGATGGACATAATCTGCATAGCCAAAAATGCTATACCCAGTGCGTAAGTCATAATTTTTCCCCTTAAATCATTAGGTTATATCTATATTGTTTCGAAGGAATATCACGAAGTCCTTTTTTCAAGATGTAATTTTGAGGACACGGTCACCAATTAAAAATATTGCAAGCAGGGCGAAGCTTTTATTCCATTATCGGCACTTGTGGGAAAAGCTTTATTTATTTTTTGGGGTTGTTAGGAGGGATGTGATGTTTCTGATGGTGAGGAGAGTCGGGGTCATTGAGACGGCCCCGATGAAATACGTTAGACAGGCAGCTCGTTAATTTTATTACGGTTAATCATGACCAGCATTTCATATCGCCGACGGCCACAGCACCAGTTTGGCGCCATCCTTTTCAAAACCTGTTTTCAGCAAATTACCAGCATATGGACTTGAGGCTGCCGGATAGTTATTGATTTGTTGTATTTCGATCCGGTTTCCCGGTTTAAGCGGATAGGGCATTTTCAGGTAGCCTCGAAAAATTTGTGCCAGCTTCTCCCATGTATGCCGGGGAAGATCCTCTAAAACCAAGAGCCGTTTAAAATAGCGTTCGCAAACCAGGATGACCCTGCTGTCCGCGAACACCAGATGATTGGAGGCTGATCGGGTAACTTTTTGCGGGATGCCGCCGGCATTGACCACACCCCAATCTATCCCGCCGCCAAAGGGCAGGGCGGGATCCAAACTGCTGAGCAAAATCGGTCCGGTTTTTGAACAAGCCGGCAGGCGGGTAATTTTTTCGAGTAATTCCAGTGCTTCCGGAAGTGCAAATTGCAAGCCGGAAAGCCCGGCAACAAAGTAGCCGCGGCGGATTTCTCCCTGCCATTCCAGGCGTTTTAGCATTTGAAAAATTGGATACCAGGGCAGCAAACCGTGTTCTCTGCGATACCATTCCTTAACGAGAATACCATAACGGTGAAGCAACAAACGTGCCTGCAGCTCAGCGCGATTCTGATAATCAACCGGTTTTCCTGCAACGGCCAGAGAGGTGGTCAAAAACCAGCGTCCATCTATTATCCGGCCGCGATTTTGAATTATTTTCCGGATGTCGGACTTTTTGGTTTGGCGGCGACGTTTTCCCGCTAGCGGGCGCCGGATATTGTCGGACGGTAAAAATAGTTCGGGATCTGTCTCATTTGCTGTCATCGGTGATTGGAATATCGTCGCAAAGGATTGATAGTTTTCGCAACCGACCAGTCCCTTGTCGGCCAGTCGTTGAAGGGCCAGGTTCAGCGCCGTTGAGCTCAAGCCTGTAGCCCATTGCAAATCCCGTCCATAGCTTGCCCCGTTTTTTTCCAAAAAATCGAAAACGGCTTGTGCCGCCGCGTCTAAATCTACGGCTGAGGCCATCAGCGCCTCTTGATCGGCGAGCCAATTACCCTCGCCTCTCATGTGAAATTCTACGTATCGATTTGCCGAGTCATTTGCCTGGCCAGGTCTGACAATGATTTCACCACTGGATATCAATTCCTCAAACTGTTTCAGGGCGACCGCAAATGCTGATGAAGACTCATCATGATATCGACTGCGTAATATTTCCCGCTCAAAAAAATACAGAGGAAAGCGAAATCCGCAATAACGCCGGATAAGATCTTTGAGAGATTGTCCGGTCCTTGAAAAATGGTGCCACTGTAAAAGAAACCGATTAAATGCCGGGCGGTCTGCCGGGTGTTGTACAGCACGACGACGGGCCACCGCCATGCGATATAGTTGTGTGAAATTATGGCGGTCGCACCACTGCACTTCTTTCGTATCGGCAATCAGCTGGCCGCGAACCACTTTTTTTTGGTGCAGTAGATCCTCCAGTGCAGCACTTACAGCTGCTTGGGATATCCTTAAATCAGCTGCCAGCGCTTCAATGGTAACCGGACCTCGAACTTTCAGATATCGCTGTAAACTGTGGGTAATGCTTAAGCGATTATCATGATTGATAATAGCGGGATGCGCTTCTCTTATGCGCCACAGCCGGCAGATTTTGTCCCCCCGATCGTGGGTAGATGAAACGATTCGATTGGCTGCTTTTAATTCGCTAAGCCACGCGGCAGGATCCCTTTTGCAGCGGCGGATTAAATTCTCATCATCGATGGGCCCCAGCTTTTCGATTATACTGAAAATGTCTTCCCTGGATGCCGCTTGAAACATCGGGTCCAGATGCTGCCATCGTCTTTGTGCATGCATCACTAACTTGGAAGTGACAAGATCCGGTATGGTTTGTTGATCTAAAATTGAGTGTATTAATTCGCTGCTGATGCTGAGGCTTTCGCCCGGTTGCCTGTTCTGATCCATTTCATAAAGGTGGACGGAAACAAATTTGAACAGGATGCCGGCGGCCATGGGCGAAGGAACTGAGGTATCCACCCGCTGCAGACGGATGTGCCCCTTGCCCAGATCAGCAATGATGGCTTTCAACCTTGCAAGATCGAATACGTCCTGTAAACATTCCCGGTATGTTTCAATAACCACTGGAAATTCGGCGTGCGTGCTGACAGTCTGCAGGAGGTCTGAGGCCCTTAATCTTTGGAGCCACAGAGGTATCCGCTTACCGGGATTTGACCGTGGCAGCATGAGGGAGCGGGCTGCATTATAACGGAAATGAACCTGAAAGACCGGTGACTGGGGTAGTGCCGCCATCAAGAATTGTTCGACCTTTTGGGCCGAGAGGGCAAAAAGCCAATCGTATGGAGGTGGTTTGATCGCATCCGGCAACCGGATTAAAATGCCGTCATCGTCATACGAATATTGAATTTGGGTCTGATAATGCTGTTCAAGGGCCGATGACAAGGCAATTGCCCAGGCACCGTTTACCCGGGCGCCAAAGGCTGCATGTAAGATGAGTAACGGCTCACCGCCGCTGTCAATCGTGTGTTCCGCAACCACCTGCTTATCGGTTGCAATTATTTGCCCCTTTTTTTGCTGACGCACAAAGTAATCGACCAGATTGACGGCGGTGTTTTCATCAACTGAGAATTCCTTCACAAGCCACTTTTGAGCCTGACCGCTCCGGATCTTTCCAATTAATTTTTTCCGGAAGCGTCCTATTTTTTCACTTGTGGAATATTCACGGTGCAGGATATCACCTTTCCAGAAAGGTGCGCGGGGATTGATGGCCGCAAAGGGACTTACGATAATGCGATCGGCTGTGATTTGCTTTATCAACCACTCACTGTTTCCGAGAAAAAACACCTCAGACACGCGTGATTCAAACACAAATTCTTCTTCGACCTCTCCCAGTTTTACATTGGTGTTTTCCAGAAAAACCCCGAAATATCCCCGATCCGGAATGGTGCCGCCATTCATCACTGCCACCAGGCGACTGCCGCGTCGGGCTATCAGCCGGTTGTTGATGCGATCCCAGTTCAGTCGCGGAATTAAAGCTTGCAAAGGAGAATCTGAAAGTCTGCCGGACAGCATTTCCACGACCTTTTTAAATACCGATTCAGATAGGTCCCGGTAGCAGTAGCTCTGACGCACGAGATGATACAATTCCTTGTAATCCCAGGTCTTAACCGCTACTTCCGCAGTCATCTGCTGTGCCAGAACATCCAGCGCGTTTTGCGGAATACGGGTTTCTTCAATGTCACCTCGGTGCATGCAGTCCGTTATGGCGACCGCATCATCGAGATCCGCAGGATACAGCACGATAATCCGACCCTTGCTGGTGGCAGACAGCAAGTGTCCGCTTCTTCCTACCCGCTGCAAGGCGCCGGTTACGTTTCTAGGGGCTTGAAGATGAACTACCAGATCAATGCTGCCGATATCAATTCCCAGCTCTAAAGAAGCCGTAGCAACCACGGCCGGTATGCTGCCTGATTTCAGGCGGGCTTCAATGGCATAGCGCGCATGCCGAGAGATGCTTCCATGATGGGCCAATGCCAGCTGTGCTTCCGGGTCACCGGTTATTTGGTGGTGCAACCGGTTTAATTCCCGGGCAATTTTTTCGGTTTGGGCGCGCATCCCGGCAAAAATCAGAGTGGTGTTGTGGGCTTGAATCAGCTTATAAAGGATCCGGTAAACCGGCTGCCAAACACTGGAATCGGGAAGCTCCCGGAAAGATGTCACCGGTGTGATCACTTCAAGATCCATGTGTTTGCGCTGGCCGCAGTCAACTATTTCAACCGGCCGCGCGGTCGATTTGTTTCTGTGGCCGTAATATTGCCGGCCGCCGAGGTAGGCAGCAATGCGGTCAAGGGGCTTTTGGGTGGCGGAAAGCCCGATGCGGATGGGTTCGTTTTGGCACAGCGGTCCCATTCGTTCCAGCGAAAGGCTCAAATGAACACCGCGTTTGTTGTTACAAAGGGCGTGGATTTCATCGACAATGACATATTGCAGCGCCCGGAACAGGTCCCGGCCGCGTTCCGAGGTCAGTAGCAGGTAAAATGATTCCGGGGTGGTGATCAAAATGTGGGGGGGCTTGTGCAACATGGACCTGCGTACATGCGAAGGCGTATCACCGGTACGCACGGCTGCTCTGATCGGCGCAGCCTGAATGTCGCGTTGCCGGGCGAGTCGCCCGATCTCTTTCAGCGGTGCTGTCAGGTTTTGATGGATATCATTGTTGAGGGCTTTTAGCGGAGAAATATACAGGGTATGGACACCGGACGGGTTTTGGCCAAATTCGCCGGCAACCATCTCTAAGGATTTACGAAATAATTGATCTATGCTCCATAAAAAAGCAGCCAGGGTTTTACCCGATCCTGTTGGTGCCAATATGAGCGTATGATTTCCCGCGGCGATAGACGGCCAGCCGCTTTTCTGGGGAGGACTGGGGGCTGCAAAACGGTTTTTGAACCAATGTTGAATGATCGGGTGAAATCCGAGGCTGTTAAAATCGGAATTGGACATCAGGAGAATTAACCCTAGATGAGCGCAAAAAGCTCAATTAGGCGTTAATGGTTAATGGTTATTTGTTATTCGTTATTGGAGTATGATGATCCTTTCATTATATTATAGATGAAATATAAAAAAGGATTTTATTCCTCTGACACTAATAACCAATAACTAATAACTCCAAATCGGGTTCAGTTCGGGGCCAACTTGAGTCTCTGGCCGGGCTGAAGGGTCGCCTTGGCACCCATTTTGTTGTAGCTTCGCAGCTGGTCCAGTGTCAGACCATATTGGCGGCTGATCCCCCACAGGGTTTCCTTCGAACGAACCTGATGGAATTTGGGTTTTGTTTCCGTTTGATCTGTTTTAACCGATTTTGGCCCTTGAGATGATTTATGGTGTAACGCACCCAATTCTTTTATAATTTGGTCGATTTGGGTCGTAACAGTCGAATTAAAGCCATCAAATCTCTCGCTGATTAGGCTCAATTTTTGTTCCAGTCTGCCAAGTCGGCCAGGGGATTGATCCATAGGACCAATGGAAGCCAGTTTTTTTTCCAGTTGCTGAATTTTAGCTTCGAGTGATTGCAGCTGTTTGCCGTCGACGGCATCATTGGGGCTGGATAAAAAGATCACAAGAAGGATAATGATGGCAATCAACCCGGCACCGCCGATGGTAAATGGGTTTAAATATTTTTTGCGGAAAATGCCTGAGTGATCGTCATAGTAATCCTCTCGGTCTAACCCCCGAACGTCTTCATCGTCATGTTTATCATTGATAACAAAATTATCGTGGTTTTCAAATTTTGAGTCGACCATGGTGGTTAGCCTTCCTTATTTTATGGATGTGGATTTACGCCAAGTTTAACTAAATATGTCTGAAATTCTACAATTTATTGGAATCACGTTTTTTTTCGGCCAGTATTCCTATTGAGAGCGAAGTGAGTTATTCTAGCTCTATCTGCATTAAATGCCTTTAAAGCTTTTGATAATCCCATTTGGAAATAAAGGCAACAGTAAAAATTATCCTAAATTGAGCAATTCTTTACTGGATCTGCACCGATCTTTTACGCATACCGCCGGCGGCGGACTGCATCCAGATCTCGGCACATCTCTTCGAAAAAATCGCTCAACTTTGGTAATCCTTAACCGGGTGTTTTATATACGTCGGTATTTCGCAGCTGCCAGTAAGCGACTGCCAACAGAGCGGCCAAGGTCAGGAGAAAATACCAGGGAAACCAGCCGATTGATTTTATAAACACTAAATTCTCAATTCCTGCGCGACTTAAATCAGGATGGGAGCTGGCCAGTTGAGGCCGTAGAAAAACCAACAAAATGGAATACAATACACCAATTAAACCATAGGCAAGATTGAATGACAAACCCTTAAAACTCAACACCGTGGCTCGCTGGTGCGAGGCGGTGATACGATTCAAATAATGGCTCTGGAAAAAGCGGCCCATATACATCACTACCGAAAGCAACGCCACCGGAAGCAACCCGATGATCGGCCAAAAAAATGTTATCCCGATCAGGCCAATTATGCTGACTATGGCCATTACACCGAGATTATAGGCCGGAGAGTGTCGATTCACCAATTTGTATGCCAGCCACGGTATGACCAGACCCAGCATCGCGAATCCTGAGCCGATCAAACCGAAGGATGCCTCCGGCAGGTTAATGAGCCGGTAGTATTGGCTGCCTAAGGTGACGACCATGCGAATACAGTTGTCAAACATAAGACCGGCAAGAATGATCACTAGGGCAAAGGGCGTTTTCAATATCCAGCCACCTGCCTGAAGGGTTAATTTGAAGGCCTGGATTATCGGTTTTCCGCAATGTTCTGATGGATCGCATTCGGGTTTGACCGACGACCTCTCTTCTTGAAGTTTCAGAGTGGTCAGCAGAGTCAGGATGGCCATCATGAAGGTGAGATAAAGCGGAAAACGCAAGGTCATATCCTGGGTCAGATGTATATTCAGTCCCAGCGCATTAACGAATCGCTGCATCAGGGCCGGATCATAAACGGCGGCGCCAAGACTCATGGCGCCAATGTAGGCTATGGATTGAATTCGCATTTGTTTTTCGAGTACCCGGGGCCAATCTCGAACATCGCCATCTCTTTTCAGAGTATCGTATGCAATGGCCTCATCAGCCCCACTGGCTGCCGCCTCTGCCGCGCCGCTCAAAACACGGTTAACCAGAAAAATTGCAAAGAGCAAATGGGGATTACCCATGGGGATAAAACACAGCAGCGCAATTTCAATGACCATCAGTATCCCGGTTGCAACTAAAAGATTCCGCCGGCCGATGATATCGGCCAGCGCACCTGAAGGGACTTCCAGCAGAACAATGGATGCCGCCCAAGCGGCATTGAGCAGGGCAAATTGTTCGAGGGTCAGACCGAAATCTAAAAACAGGATGGTGAAAACAGGATAATAAAATCGGGCGTTGAAAAATACACGAAAGGCGATGAACAGGCGAACATTTCGAATCAAAAACGGTGATTTCCTGTTGGGCGTATTTGCAGATCCTCTTACGCTCAAAAAATTATCCTCCAACCCTTTTTAGTAGACTCGACCAGGAACCTACAATAGTGCCCACGCAAAAAGGATCCGGGGCACCTTGCGGATAGTTATGGAAGGTGTGGATAATTTCAAAGAGTGCTATCCTTTTTTCTATCACTCATTTCCTCGCTTACGCGCCCGCCCCCATAAAGTTTCTCTTCGGCGGTTTCATTTTTGTTCGTTTTGGAGCCTGCAAGCACTCCTTGTAGCCAGATACTTGGAAAAATAAGCAAATCATAGAGATTGATCACGAATCTTCCGGTATAGTAGCCAATGTTGCCGATCAAGCGGAGCCCAAAAGAAATTAATCTGAGTGCACCGACAGCGATGATACCCAGAACCGTTCGGGAAGACGACACAAAGAATTCCAGTGGTATAGCCACAAACGCTAGCGCAAAGGGAAAGATAAAGCCAATAGTCATTTTTCCGACAGCGGGAATTATGCCTACCGACACAGTCTGGCCAGCACCTGCCATTGACTGGCTTAATCCTTCTAAATCCCGGGCATCGCGATCACCCGCAAACGCGAATGCCGACCCGATTGCGGCAAGGATTGCCAACAGTGAGAAGGCTATCCAGATTATCCGGCGACGCATCTTATCGTCCATGCTGCCGATGGTGGGAAAAAGACGTGTGATTCGCATTGATTCCATTATAATCAAGCCCATGGTCAATTCAATCAGAATAATAACCAGCACGGCGACATCCGATGTTTTATAAAGCCCTATATGGCTTGCGTTGCCGATCATTTCCGATATAGGTAACGCAATCAAATTGAAGTTGATTAGGGATGCACCAAAAGCAATCAGCAGGAAAAATCCGGAACTAAAAAATTGCGTCAACGAGGAGGATGAAAGAAGCCTAGCCGCCTTATCCGTCTGTAAACGAATTTGTTCATATTCATCCATATAGCGGTCAATGCTTTTGGCCCTTCGGTTTAGGTTGCCGATTGCATCGCCGACATCATTGAGGGTCTTTTGCACCTTGCGCCAAGCCGGCAGCATTTTCCTTAAGATTCCATAGCGTGAAGCATTGGTTTTTCGGTAGTCGGCAATGGCTAACTTATGCTGCTCCGTCAAGGTGCGGTTGATTTCGCCCAGCATATTGACAACCATGGAATCGCCGGTATGTTTGATAGCGGCAATTGATTCGATGATCGGCTGCCAGTTCGGCAATGACGGGGGCACATCCGCACTTGAGCTGTAGTCCTCATCCAGGCGGGTAGTGAGCTCCAGTAGTTGTCGCTGAAGGTGCGGATAACTTGCCAAATCCCTGACAACTGCTGAGTTGATACGATCGAATTCCCTTTCTACCAACCGTTCAGCTTTCTCCAGGCCAGCGGCCATTAGAACTTCGCGGTTGCGCTGGGTCAGTCTTCTTTCCGCTGAAAGCACTGATGTCGCAGTCAGCCGCATGGCATTGTGAATAATCTTTGCCAGGGAACCCACCGCTCGATGAAAGGGTATGCGAGCGAAATAAAGTGCAGCCAGCAGCAAAAAAATCCATATCATCATGGATAGGAAAGGGTTTGACGTGATACTCAACATGTTGGCAATTGGCATGCCCACCTCCGTTCAACTACCATAAATAATCTATTGGTATTTCTAAAATTTATTGGAAGCACAATATTTTTTGCACTATTTTCCCAGTAAGCAGCATGAAATGATGGAATATTGGGTATGAAAAGCGGAAAGCGGTCCATCCCTATGAAAAAATGGCGAATTTAGATTTTGTGATGATGTATGCCAGGCAGCTATTTTCTCCTTTTGATCTATAAATTTTCCATCAAAACAAGAATATCAATATCATTTTACTCTGGCTTTGGTTCATATCTCCAGTAACTTTTAGGATTCTTGAAATACTCATCCGGGTCCTGCATCAGAGTTTTCAGTCTGTCGCGGTAAAATCCGATATGGCGGCGCCTAAGTCTATTAGATCCGAAATACGACATTGGTTGGTCTTTGAGATAAGCGATTTTCTTTTCAAGTTTTTCCTTCTCGGCCGCAATCTTTTCTTCCTGGGTAGGCGGTTGATTTTTTTCGGCTTCCTCAGCTTTCAGCTTATCTTTCAGCTGCTGTTTCTCTAAAATTTCGTCAGCTTTTCTGGTTAGGTCTTCTATCTGTCCTTGCTCCGTTTCAGTCTGCTTTTTATCTGTTTCTTCGACGGGCTGGGATGTCTGAGGTTTTGTTAGAACTTCGAAATCTTCCACGTTTTCTGGGGGGTGATCGCTGTAATGCTTAACGCCCTTTTCATCGGTCCAAATATAAACCTCAGCACTCAGGGTTGGAGCACAAAAAAATATTAACACGAAAATGAATAGAATTCTTAAGAGTTTCATTGGCCCTCCTATTTTCCATTGCTTGCGCGGATCTGCTTAAGGCTGCGAAACATGCAGGCGAAAATCAAAAGAATAGATCCTAAGATACCAGATTTGTGCCCTATTCTTTTTCTTCGACAAAGGATTTTAATATATCGCTTTGAAGAGCGTTGATTTTATCAAAATTTACACCAAAACCCCTTGCAGTGCTCCAGACAATTTTTCCGGCAAACAAGATCGGTTGTGGACGGTTGGGCAAGGAGAATTTTAGCTGCAATTCCCTGCCAACGGGAAATCGTGTATCGGCTTCAATGAAGACGCCCCCGATACTGATATCTAATATATAGCTATTAAAGTTACGGTCCTGAATTCGGTAATTCGCTTTTATCAGGCATGGTCTGCGGGCGCTTTCCCGCATCGAGGCTTCCGTTTCTTCTAAACTGACAGTTTTGACCGGTAATTCCATCTGGGGTGATTGGCTTATTTGCTCAAAGAGGATGATCTGCTGTTCTTCGGTCATTTCCACAATCAGTTTGTACAAATGGTTGGAGACCTTGTCCCCCAACAGCTGTCTCAATAGAACCAACTGCTGTTCTTTAGGCATGTTGCCGACCAATCTGAATAATCGCGTCGTAATACCGAATTTGCCTGGTGTCGGGTCCGGAGCGATCATGCGCAAACTCCTTTCGCTGATACCCCGTCCCGTATCGGCGGGACTGTGGGGAGTATTTTTTGCAACTACCGGAATGAAAATTCCCGGGAGTTTCGGGTGCTTTCACCGATTGTAGCCTATGTAAATCGGCAAAGAAATGTAGCCACTGAAACGCTCGATTTTCCAGGTTTGTTGAGTTGCTACATTCGAATTCTACCATTTTTTAAATAAATTTTAATAGTTTACCAGTAAAGTGTCAATATTATTTTTCCTAACTGCCTTTGTTTGCCATGACCATCAGCACGCTATCATTTTTCCAATCCCAATTTTTCCAAACAATTATCGTTCCCAAGGTGGAACAGTCCGCAAGATATTTGAATTTGCATTTGATCATATATAAATAATACCGGGCATTTCTTTTGATTGCCGCCATAACGGTTAACACTCTCACAATGAGATGAGACGACTTGGATCAAGACAATTATTATAAGAAAACAAATGACTGTCGGCAGGATAACGAATTGACACGACCCACCCTTTTATTTATTATTCCAATTGCTCATATACCCCCATGTTAGGGTTTATTTAACCATAAAAGAAGGAATTAGACCAATGAAACAGCTCCTCAAAACCGTATTCTATGACAAACATGTCAATCTCGGTGCCAAAATGGTTGAATTTGGCGGTTGGGATATGCCGGTGCAGTATGAACCCGGCATTGTGCAGGAGCATTTGAGTACCCGCAGCCAGGCGGGATTGTTCGATGTTTCCCACATGGGCCGATTCATTGTCGGCGGGCCCCATGCCCTTGATTTTCTCCAGCATACGCTAACCAACAATGCAGCCGCGCTGGAAATCGAAGAAGGCCAATATACGATGATTCCCAAGAAAAACGGCGGGGCGTTTGACGATGCCTACCTATACCGCTTTGTTGAGGATGAATACCTGCTGGTCGTCAACGCCGCTAACCGTGAAAAGGATTGGGATCACTTGTTGACCTTCAAGGATAAATTTGGCCAGGTGGCGATTGAAGACCGCACCATGGACATGGCGATGCTCAGTTTGCAGGGGCCTTCATCCAAAGAAATTTTATCCGGTCTCATGGATTCCGGACGACTGCCGGAACCTTTAAGAAACTATTTAAGCACCCTCTATATCAATGGGAGCCGTGCTTTTGTTGCGCGTTCCGGCTACACCGGCGAACCGATCTGTTTTGAGCTCTTCATCGAACGCAAGGACGCCTTAATGATATGGGATTCGCTGCTTGAAAAGGGTGCTGTGCCGGTGGGCCTGGGGGCACGCGATACCCTGAGACTGGAAGCTGGGTTACCACTTTACGGCCACGAATTGGGTCTGGATCCGGAAGGCGCGGAAATACCGATTTTTGCCTGCGATTTGGCCCGTTTTGCAGTAAGTTTTTCGCCGCTCAAGGGAGAATTTGTCGGAAAGCATCCTTTGGTGAGACAATTCGAGGCCTATAAAAAGATCGTCGACAGGGATTTTTCGTTATTGGAGAATCTCCCCCGTCTGATTCGACCCATTGAACTGACAGGCAAAGGCGTTGCACGAGCCGGTGCCGACGTGTATCGCGCACAAAAGAAGGTGGGATATGTTACCAGCGGCACCATGGTCCCATATTGGCAAACCGATGGTGTCGGGCTCTCATCCATTCAGAGCGGAGATCGAAAAATGAGGGCCATCGGGCTGGCGATGATGGACAGCAATCTGGTTGAGGGTGACGAGATCGAAATAGATATCAGGGGCAAACGAGTTACGGCCGTGATTGTGCCATATTTTATTCGAAACGAAGCCCCGCCGTATTGTTGGCCCATTAAAAGCGATCAGCAGCGGGAAGGCAAAAAGACGATCTGTGCCAGCAAGCAAATGACAGACAATGTCCGCGCACTGATTGAAAAGGCGGCCGCCAATACCCGCTGGCGGCAGGAGCAATGTATAAATTTGATTCCCTCGGAACAGACTGCATCAGCCATGGTTCGGTTATTGTCTATCACGGATCCGGCGGCACGTTATGCCGAACACAAACAGGTTAAGGCCTTTAAAGAAGCGGACGTTTTTTACTACCAGGGCACCGATTTCATTTGTGAAGTCGAATATCTGCTCACGTGCGAAATGCAAAAGTATCTGGAATGCACCGAGGTTGAAACGCGTGTGATATCAGGCCAGATGGCAAACTCAGCAGTTTTTAGCGCCATGGTGGACTATCTGAACAGAGCCGATCGCAAGAGCGAGCAGCGCAGAATTCGAAAAATAATGAACAATCATATCATAAAAGGAGGCCATCTGAGCGCGCAACCTATGGGGGCATTGCGAGATTTTGTGATGCGTGATCCCAAACGGGAAAAACCTGCTGTGGTCAACTTCCCTGTATTGGCAGGCAACCCATACAAAATCGATATGAAAGAGACCCGGGATTTGATTGTCGAACACCGACCGGAGCTGATCATATTAGGCAAGAGTATGATAATTCATCGTGAACCGGTGGCGGAAATCCGCGCAATTATTGATGAACTTTCGCTGGACTGTATGCTGATGTACGACATGGCCCACGTTTTGGGATTGATCGGACCGTATTTCCAGCAACCCTTCAAGGAGGGAGCGGACATTGTAACCGGTTCTACTCACAAGACCTATTACGGCTCGCAGCGCGGTATTGTCGCTGTTAATTTCACCGAAGACGATTTGCGTTATGAGTTTTGGGAGGCTATTCAGCGCCGCTCCTTTCCGGGTTCTATGAGCAATCACCATCTAGGAACCATGGTGGGCTTGCTCATGGCTGCCTACGAGATGAACTATTTTAAAGATGAATACCAGAAAAACGTCCTGGCTAACGCCAAAGCCTTTGCCTTGGCATTAAAGGATTGTGGCTTGGCTGTTGCCGGAGACCCGGAGGTATCCTATACCGAAACCCATCAGGTAGTCGTTGACGTGGGTTATGCCCGGGGACCTGAAATAGCCCGGCGCCTGGAAGACAACAATATTATTCTCAACTACCAGGCAGCTCCGGAAGAAGAAGGATTTACGGCTGCCGGATCCCTGCGGACCGGGGTGCAGGAGATGACCCGCTTTGGGATGAGAGAAGATGATTTTAAACAGCTGGCTCAATACATAGCCGATGTCATTTTAAGGGCTAGCAATGTTAAGCAGGAAGTGAGTTCCCTGCGCAAAAGATTTTTAGATATGCAGTACTGTTTTGCCGGCAATGAATTTGAAGATCTGATGCAAACACTCCATAAATTGACCGGATAGAGGGAGTTATCGATGGGGTAGATTAGGATAACCGCAGAGATCCGCACGGACTATGATTGTGAAACCAGTGGTATTTCTGCGGAAAGATGGGCGGAAGCTGTTTTCAACCTCTATCACCCCAGCGCTGCAATAACAGCTTCTGCTGCTTTGTCTAATTCAAGAGCCCCGGTATTGATGACCAGATCATAGTTTATGGGATCCGCAATATCCGCATTGAAGTATTTTCTGATAAATGCCCTGCGATCCGATTCTGTTCGAATAATACGACGTTTGGCATCTTCTGCGCTAACATCGAAAGTGCTGGCCACGTTTGCAATCCTGACATGCTGCGGTGCGACGATACGCAGCCGGAATCGGTTATCCGCTGGAATTACAAAATTTGCACCTCTACCTACAATGATTGCGCGGCCGTGCTCTCCGATGGCACCGATAACTTTCATGAGATGCTTCAGGTATTCATCCGGCCACAAATGCCGATCGTATACCAATGAAGATATACAATCTTCCAGGATGGTTAGTCCCTTTTCATCCAGTGTCTCTAGCAGCATTTCACTGACATCCGCACGTTTGGCTATTTCGAGCAGCACTTCCTGATGAAATACCTCGAAGCCGAGTTTGCCGGCTAGTTTCTTTGCCACGACACGGCCGCCGCTACCCGGTTCTCGTGAAATGGTTATGGTGGAAACACCCTGCTTATCTTTCACTTTTTTCGTCTTCATAAGCTGCCATCGTTGCATTTGTTCTTCGATAATCTGATGAATCGAACGGGATTTTGTTTTCATAGGGGCCTCCTTTCTTTTGATTGGAGTGAAATCCTTTTCAAGGGTTGCCGAATCTTCGGCAAGCAGGAGAAGAATCACCGGATGAGGCATAAAAACTTAGATGAACATCGCTGATCGAAGTCGCGGAATTCGGATGGAAGAAATCGGTTGGAGGCTGCGATCCAAAAGCAATTGCAGGTCAAGTCGATAGGAAATGTCGTTCCGAGGTAACACGCAGACAGGATTCTCAAATTTACTGGATCAAATTATGTTAGCATTTATCAGTCTCTGATTATGATAAACTGCATCTATGATATATCTTGTCTTGCTAAACCCCCTAATATCACGAAAAATAAAACAGACTGCGCATTAATTCCACCATTTTTTCCGCCATCAACAGATGCCCCAGTTTATTGGGGTGAAGACCGTCTGCCAAAAAACATTCCCCCCGGACATTTTCATTTATGTCCAAAAAGGGGTGATAGTAATCAAGACAGGCAATGTCGTTTTCTTCGGCCGCCACCGCTAATGCATCCACCAGCTCGGATAATTTGTTGATACATTTATCCCACCCGGCGATGGGCGTCATCATATTTTGATGTCGGATGTTTTCCATGTATAGGGGTAAGGGCAAACCTACAATCGGGACAATATTCCGATATTGAGCCTGGCAAGCCATGGCGAATGTATTAGCCAGGATTAAATTGATATCAAGATCCCACCATAAATCGTTGGTACCGCCCAATAACACCACAAATTCCGGCTGATATCGAACCACGTCCTCGGAAAAACGGCTCAGCAGTCCGCCGCTGGTATCTCCTCCGATACCACTGTTGATGATGGTTGCATTAATTTTGTTTTCGACCAGGTGCGGCCAGGTATAATTTTTTTCCAGATCGGAACCCTCGGTCAGGCTGTCTCCATGGCAAACAATTTTTTTCATAAATGTACCTTCCACTTTGAAAAAAGATCTTTGATGGACTTGAGCAGCGGCTTGCGGATGTGAACTTTTAGAAGCAGATTCCCAGGATTGCCGCCGCTTTTGCCGTCCTGGCCCATCGCTGCCAGCCGAATCTGCTGACCGTCGCGTATGCCGGGGGGAATTTTTACTACCAGTTTTTTGGATTTATGGCGCAGATAGTAGGCATAAGGTCCTCCATATAGGGCCTGCTGTGGATCCAGGTAAAGGTGGTCATGAACATCGGTTCCATCCTCGGGGAGTTGTACGCCGCTGATTCTTTGCAGTAAATATCGGGATATTTTTCCGAAATTGCCGCCAAACGGGAAATTTGTCTGATTTTGATAGCCGGTTCCCGTCACCGGTCCGCCGGAAAAAAAACCTTTGGCTGAAAATCCCGGCTTCTTAAATTCGAACTGGCGGTATCCCCGGCCATAAAATTCCTTGAAAATCTCGTTTGAGCCTCTCAATCCAAAATTCTTGGCCATTTCTTCAAAAATGTGATTGATGTCCGAACCGCTAAATATATCCTGTTCGGAATAATTGTTTCTAAAATGCGTATAGGCTGAAGATCCGAATTGATTTTTCAGGGAATCATATTCGCGTTTTTTTTCAGGATTTGAGAGAACGGCATAAGCTTCATTGACCTTTTTCATTTCTTCGACTGTGCCGGTGTTATCTTTGTTGCGATCCGGATGGAACTTAAATGCCAGCTGCCGGTATGCCTCTTTGATCTGCTTTGCCGTGGCGTCTTTATCCACTCCTAAAACTTGATAATAATCCTCTTGCACCATTGTTCGTGTATTTCCTTTTTTCCACGGAAATTCGTGGAATAAACAGTCTTATATTAAGGATATCCTTTTGTAAGTCAACGCTAAATGCGCGTGAGTTTGTTATCCGAGATCCATGGTGTGTTTCTGATTTGTGGGTATGCGACGATGAATAATTGATGTTGTAAGCGTTTATCTCATAATTATTCATTTTTTTTCCGATTTCAGGTGTCTGGCTTCAGGAAACAGGCAACTACAAAAAAGAAATCGGTGGAATTCAAAAGCCGGGTTCAAATGGATGAATTCCAATTCAGAGATGACCGTATTTAGCAAATCCGAAGAGCACCAACCAGGCTTTGGCATCGAATTTCAGTACCGGATTTTCACACAGCCGGGATACCTGGGATGGGGAGAGGAGTTCAATCTCGATGAATTCAGATCCAGTATTTCGGGCTGTGGAGGGATTGCCGTCGCATTCAACATAGACCATGGCCACAGATTCATCGCTCATGCCGGCAGAGGAATATATTGACGGACTGATCCCATTAAACCGGGTGATATCCAATCCCGTCTCCTCTTTAAGCTCACGCCGGGAAGCCTGCTCAATGGATTCCCCGGCATCGATCAGGCCCGCGGGGAAACCATATTCAAAGTCCGCCAGCGGTATCCTGTATTCTCTGGTGATAACGATTTTATTTTCGGCTGAGTGAAATGGAACAATCACCACGGCATCGGGCACCGCAAATTTTTTGCTGATGCATTTGGGCTCTTTTGCACGGGAGGCGACCTGCCAAGATCTGTTGTGACCGCTTCGGTCGACATAGGCAACTTCAAACATGTTCAGCCATTTTAAATCCGTGAGTTTGTGCGCACTTCTGATTTTCACCGTCATGTCCTTCATGTTCTGTATTTATCAATATAAAAAAGGGTTGCACCTACGGGAGCAAACGAGAGAAACAAAATGTTGAGCAGTGGAATCAGAAAAAGAATGCCAAAACCCAGGTGAAAGGGAAGCGTGCTTGTTAATCGACGGAAGCGTTCTTTGAAAGGTTCCATCCGCCTGGCAGGAATCAGATCCGTATTATCCCAGGCAAGAAAAATAACCGTCACGGCCGAAGATAGAATCGTTACAATCGGACCCAGGGGAGTCAACCAGCTGAATCCAATCAGCACTAAGGACAGCAGGACAGGGACAGTTGTCCGGGGGATTTCCTGTTTAATCAAAAACAAAAACTGCTGCCACCAGGGAATTTTATTCGGCTCCAGGATACTGCCCGTTACAGTTTTTTCGGTAATCCTAGACATGAGATCCATGATGAAAACACTGAAAAGAATTTGAGAAACCAGGTAAGACAAAACTATCGCACAACCGACTAAAACTACCGAAAGCAGCCAGGAAAGCAGATACCACAACCATACAAGCCACTGACTTTCAGGTTTACTCCACATTAGATTTAATATCTCTTGATGGTAAACGAGAATCAAGCCGGCGGTAAGAATCGTGATGATGGCTACCACCATAAATCGAATGATGCCTAACAATAGCAATTTTGGGGTTTTCAACCCCAGACTCAATCCCCGCAGGTTATATTTTATGCCGTTGAATAGGTTCATGCGCTAAATCCCTGACCCGGATAAACCGGAAAAAATTGCTCAATTTAGGTTTTACGTGCCTACCGAAAGCGGCGATAATTGTCAACATGCATCCTGCTAAATCTTTAAATTGGCGCTTGTGATCGGTAAAGGTCTAAAGTATATTATTGCATTTACCGATGTAATCTTTAATTTACCCTGTCCTGAATCGGTTGACGAACTTCAAGCATATGGGGTAATTTCGCAAAGATGACTTTATTATTTCGACTTAGTCATATTTATCTTAACTTCAGCTCATTTTCTCAATTAAAGTTACAACCTTTTGAAATTCGAAATAAATATTTCACCCTGAAAATGTGACCAAGTATAATTAATATTAACGACACCATCTAAGTAAAATGGAAAAAGCAAAGGATCGCAAAAACGGTTTTAATTCAGTCGGTTGTGAGTCTCTCCATAAGGAAAACCGCCGTGGACTTGATCGCAGAACAAATAACAAAGCGCGATTAAAGTATTTGTTTTTGAATGGCCGCAGAGAGCGTTCTCGACGTGACGAAGACATGGGAAAGGCGACTATTTTCGACCGTTACAACCAGAAATTATTTTTCGCCATCACAGCCATCCTGATATTGAGTATTTTGGACGCGGTGTTAACACTGGTTATCATTCAAATGGGTGCCAGAGAACTTAATCCGGTGATGGCTTATTTTCTCGAACACGGACCGCTGACCTTCATCGTTGCCAAGTACGTCTTAACTAGCATTGGGGTGCTCATTCTGCTGATTTTTAAAAATGTTTTTCTCACTAAAATAAAAATATATACCCATTCCCTTTTTCCCTGTGTGATCTTTGTTTTCATTGCCGTAGTCGCCTGGGAACTCTTTCTTATTTATTATACACCTTGAGATGACCATCGGATGCGGAGAATTGAAAATTGAAGATTGAAAATTGAATATTTGTGGATGTCGCTTCGCTCCGTCAATTTTAATCTCAAATAGGGTCTAGTTTCGCGCAGCTTGCCGCGAGGGGTTCGTTGATGGTCCTTTTATAATTGACCCGCCGGAGGCGGACCTTAAATATTCAATCTTCAATCGACAATATTCAATCATTTGAAGATAGCAAAGATATCTCAACCCAATTTTTAGCCACAAAATGAACAAAAATATTTCATAAGTTGCCCACCTCTTCCCAATGAATGGACTTTATCTCCTTTGAATTGCGGTGATAGATCGTGACCTTTTGTGTGCTGAACCAATCCGGCAATACATGGAGCTCTTTGGCATCGCGGTTTCGGTAAAGATATTGCTGGTGAAAATGACCCATGAAAATAACATTGACGCCTTCGGCAAATCTGGCCTGCGCAAAATCTTCAACTTCCGCTTTGGGCAACTGCAAACGGAACTTGGTATTCGTCTTTTTTAATCCTTGCTTAATTGATATTGTGATTTTCGGGCCGAAAGGTAAACGGCAGATGATGAATTTTGATATTTTATTTTTAGCCAGTTTCCTGAAAGCCAGATAATTTTTATCTTTGCGATTGATTCGATCGCCGTGCACAAAAAGAGCTCCTGTGGCATCCCTCCGCCA
>CALZJV010000005.1 GCA_945787595.1 uncultured Desulfobacterales bacterium
GGTTTCATCTTGTTTTGCATCTTTAACTTCCGATTTTTTCTTAAATATTATCGATAAAACTCTCCACCCTCGGGTCCGGTCGGCCGGCCATGCAGCGATTCAGAATGACAATGGCGCTTCCCACTCCCCTTCAAACAGATTTCAGAAAACAGATGTCAGATGACTGAAAACCAAGGACAGAAGTCAGAGGACTAGGATAGAGAAACAGAGTTCAGATGACTTGAACCCGCTCCCGCTGCCCTATGCCCTGCGCCGTGAGCCTTGTACCTTCTGTCTTCTACCTTCTAACCTCTACCCTCAACCGTGCACCTATTAACCCTTCGCAATCCGTAACGCGAAACTCGCACCTCGTAACCCATAACGCAGCAACCGCAACCCCTAACCTTTTATGACCCAATGCGCCTTGAGTGGACCGCTGGCGCCGTAGACCGGATCCATGCGCGGCAACGATACCCCGGCGATGCGGTCATCGGCCTGGGGCCTCTCACCGGCTTTGCCGTAACACATATCGGGTCTCTGACTCGATGGATATGCTCCGACAACTCGAAAATTGCCGCCGGCAGCCAGGTTTTTGTGTGCCACACCGGCCGGGATGATGACGACATCCCCGCGACGAACCGTCAGCGTGATCCCCTTCTCACCACCCAATTGAACTTTGGCGTAACCGCCGAACACACCCAGAACTTCATGAGCTGTACTGTGGTAATGATGAAATCCATAAATGCCGTTGCGCCAGGATCCGTTCCAGCCGTTAGACTCAAACAGATCCTCCACAATCGTGGCCGGATTGCTCTGTGGCAGGGCCAACGCACCCTGATAGACCAGAAGCGGAAGTCTCTCATTGTTGGGGAAAGAACCATCGTCTTTTAAACACTGATTTATCACCTGACCCGACCGAACTGCGGCCTGCAAGCGATCAGCCTTATGGTTATCAGTACTGTTTTTACTCCAATGTTGCATATACAAAATGTCCAAGAATAATTAATGGTCCGTAATTATATCCGATATCATAGTGAAAGCACCAATTTCTGGATATCATCTTTTATGAATTCCCAGTGAAATCCAAAAAAACATATCATAAATGGATTGAATTGCAAAATTATGCTTTCAACCGGGGATCATGACACCTTGGCTGCGGATCAATTTAAAAGGATTCGGTTACGTGCCGGCCGTCGTGTTGCGAGAATGAATTTCCTCGAAAGATCAAGGCCTATAGCGAAAATTCCTCGGACACTCTCCGAAGCGACAGCTATCCGGGTCGGCGGGCCGGATGACCGTGCATGACGGACTTCATCGCGTATGTCGGCAGGAGATGGTCATCCGTGGTGATTGTCACCCTGCTGGTGGCGCCGCTGCCAACCAGCACGGAATCGAGGCCGAAGGCGTGGGCGCCGCGAATGTCCGTTGCAAGCTGGTCGCCAATCATTACCATATCTCTGGTGCCACTGCGTCGCAATGCCTCCTTAAAAATAGCGCCATGGGGCTTGCCGAGCCTGTCAAATTGCAAATGACGTCGTCCGCGATAGCGCTGGTGCAGCGCAGCTTCAAGGATCAGTGCGATACCGCCGCCGGTAATGCCGAACTCCTGATCGGATTTGGGATAGATCAAATCGGGGTTGGGTAGCACCAGGTGAGCATTTTCGCCCTGATCGAGTTTGCGAATCAGTCCGGTTAATACGGTATCCACCGTTTCGAGGAAAGGGAAACCGGATTCGTCTCCGATTACCAGGACCTCAAATGTTTCTTCCGGAGGCACCACCACACCTCCGGCCAATTCCACGTAGCGGGCGCTGTCTTCAGGACCCAAGACAACGCAGCGTGAACCTGTCAGCCGGTTTTTGGTGAAGTAACCTTTTAACAAACCACCCGAGGTGATGATCCTGTCGGCTTCGATTGCCAGGCCCATGCTTTGGAACCGTGCAGCAGCAGTGGCCGGCAATCTGGAGGCGTCATTGGTCAGAATATAATAGGGTTTTGCGGCCCGATTAAGCTTCGTGATTAGCTCGGCGGCTCCCGCAAGGGTCCCAGATGCATGCACCAGGACACCGTAGGCATCCAGGAGCAGCACCTCATAACGGTCGATCAGTGTCTCAATGGTAGTTTGCGGTATTTTTTTCATGCAATTGAAATTGATTTTAATGTCGTTTCATACGAGCGGCGCCTCTGGCCGCGAGCGTCCAGTCTGATCGGAGAAGAAACTGATGAACATCGAACATCGAACGTCCAACATCGAACATCGAATAATGTATTCTGTCCGTTTTAAAAAAGATTTCGCGAAGCCTCCGGCTCGTAGGGGTTGTAGCGCCTGCGCCTCGGAGAGCGATTCCATCATTCGTCATTCGTCAATCTTCATTCGTCATTTCATGAAGTTTCATATGAGGTTTCGGGAATGGTGGTCCTGAAACCTTGAATCCCAATACCCCCCTCAAGAAGAAAAGACCATATTCTTTTTAATGTTATTTGGGAATCATCATACTAGGAACCTTCGCTACGGTGAAGGGTCTCCTTCATAAGTAATGCGGCTGCCAAAGACAGCACGGCTCCTGCCAGGCAGATAAAAAACATGTGTCGAAAGCCGACTGTCGTATACTGGCCCTGGCCAAGACTCTGAGCCGTCAATACGGCGCCGATGAAGACCTGAAAGATTGCCCCGCCTGCGAATGGAAAAAGATTAATCGCACCGACAGCCGTTCCCGAGATGGCAATGGGAAAAAGCTCCTTGGCGACCGCGGCAATGACCGGCCCAACGGCGCCACCTGAGAAAAAAAAACCGAAAAACAGGACGTAAAGTACGGGTAGGGCCATTGAGTCTACACAGACGCCCATGATTCCACTGACCACTAATAACATCACACTACAGCAGATAAGAATCGATTTTCTGCCGAAGCGATTGGCGGACCAGCCCAATAGCGGGCTGCCGAAGATCAATGCCAAGGCGAAGGTGGATAAAACCCCGCCGGCTGACGTTTTGCTAAGGCTGTAAACCTGCATCAGATATGGCCCGCCCCACAATCCACCGACAGCAAAGGATATGCCAATGACACAAAATGCCCAGACGGCCGGGGGCCAGAACCGACCCGAGGTGACGACCATCCACATGCCATTCATCAGGCCAATCTCTATTTGCGCTTCCTCGCGAACCGGGTTGATTGGAGGTAAGCCTATCTCAGATGGCCGGTTGCGGACAAACGCATATGCGAGTGCGGCCATCAGCAGGGTAATTATCCCGACGGATAAAAACGTCATTCTCCAACCGATGACGTTGCTGACCCACGCCAGAGGAGCACTGGAGGAGAGCGCCCCAATGCCGCCCATGGACATGAAGGCACTGCCCATGATGATAAATTGGCGTGGGGTGAACCATTCAGACAGCAGTTTGAAGTTGCAGACGAAGACGGTGGAGACACCGATGCCGACGAGTATCCGGCCCACGATGGCCACCGGCAAATTCGGTGAAAGGCCCATTACCACAGATCCGACACCGGCCAGAATCAAAAAAACGGAGACGGTTTTTCGAGGGCCCCATGAATCCGCCATGAGGCCGGTGGGCAACTGCATGATGGCGTAAGAGTAGAAATATGCCGAACTCAGCACGCCCAGCAAGATCCCGGATATACCAAATGAGGACTGAATATCAAGGGCTATGACAGCCGGACACAGGCGATGGAAAAACACCAGGACGTAGCATAGAAATATGAGGAGGCAGATGAGGTATCGGTATGCTATGGTTATCTCTCCTTTTTCAAAATTTTCCGATCGTCGGCGGTCCGTCCCGGTGGTTCTCAGGCCGCTATTGATGCAATTCGCGACCGCGCGGGACCCACTGGGTGGGATTGTCCCACTCGACCGTCTTCCAGGGGATTTTCTCCGGTGCATACCGCTATTTTTCGAAATTTTCAATCATTTTCAGTGGCCCAGCACCCTCCGGGCCGTGATAAACGACGAGCCATGACAATTTTTGCAGTGCAACAGCTTCGGCAGTCGTACGTTTAGGCTGTCAGCGGCTAATCGTTTAGCGGGAATGGCAGGCCATGTATTCGCCTTCGGCAACCTGCGTAATTGACGGTGGGTTATCCCGGCACAGATCCCGGGCGTGCGAGCAGCGGGTTCCAAAAACACAGCCGGCAGGTCAAAAGGGCTGGTTACCTCGCCTTCAATGGCGAATGTTCTTTACGCGTCTCCGGATCCGCGACAAAGACACTGTCTGCCAAGGCTCTGGTGTAAGGATGCCGGGGGGCAACAGACACTTTATCGGCCGGCAGAATTTCCACCACGCGGCCAAGATACATGACCACTGCTCGATAGCAAAAATAATCCACCAGAGCCAGGTCATGGGAGATGAAGAGATAGGTTAAATTAAATTGTTCGCGCAGCTGCTGAAGCAACAGGATCACCTGGGCCTGGACTGAAACATCCAGCGCGGCGGTCGGTTCATCCAGAATGACAAACTCCGGGGTCAGGGCCAGCGCTCTTGCAATGACTACGCGTTGTTTTTGTCCCCCGGAAAGCTGATACGGGTATTGGAAATAAACGCGTTCGGGATTGGGAATTTGCAACGATGCCATCAGATCGATGGTCCGTTGCCTATCCTCGGGTTTTGATATATCCAGATGCAACAACATGCCTTCGACGATCTGCTCACCCACCCGATAGACCGGATCCAGCGAGGTCATTGGATTCTGCGAGATCAAAGACAGTTTGGCCCCCCGGTACGTTTGCCACTGTTTTTCCGAAAAAGACAAAAGATCTTTGCCCATGAAGATAATGCGGCCCTCTGTGACTTCACCGTTGATAAAGGGCAGCAAACCCATAGCGGCCTGAGCGGTGACCGAATTTCCGGAGCCGGTCTCACCGACCAGTCCCATGGCTTTTCCCGGTTCGATTTCAAAGCCGACATCGTCAAGAGGCTCAACATAACCGTCTTCTGTTTTGAAGCGTGCCCGTAATGATTCTACTTTCAGCAATGGCATGCGGGCGACTCCTTGTAACGAGGAACTTGTATCTTTGATGTCCAGAAAATCCACCAATGCGTCACCGAATAGGTTAAACCCAAGCACGGTGATCATCATGGCCAGGCCGGGGAAGATAATCACCCAGGGAGATATAAACAGGTAGGCGGTACCACTGCTCATCATCGCACCCCAGCTTGGCTGCGGCGGCTGGGCTCCGAGGCCCAAAAAGCCTAATGTGGCTTCGAGTACGATCGCCTGTCCGACACCAATGGTCGCGGCAACGACCACCGGCCCGATGGCGTTGGGAAACAGATTTTTAAACAGGATGGTGAAATCGCTGGCCCCAAGTGAACGGGTGGCTTCAACGTATACCTCGTTTTTCAGGATGAGAATCTGACCGCGAATCAGACGGGCGTGCTGGGCCCAGTAGGTAATCGCAATCGCTACAATCACACACTCGACCCCGGCGCCGATGATCGCCACCAGTAGAAGGGCAACCAGAATCTCGGGCAGCGACCAGGTAAGATCGGCAATGGTCGTCAGCGCATGGTCGATCCAGCCGCCGTAATAGCCTGCGATGGAACCGATGAGCACCCCGATGATGACGTTGAGACCTACCGAAACCACACCCACATAGACGGAAATGCGGGAACCGTAAATGACCCGGCTGAGCACATCACGGCCGAATTCATCGGTCCCCATCCAATGTTCTCCGGAAGGCGGGAGATACATTGAGCTTAGTTCCTGCTCCTTGTAAGAATAGGGCGCAAGCATATCTGACAGGCTTGCAACGCTGACCAGGGCGATGATAATGACGGAACCAATTACGCCCAGGCGGTTGGCGGTGAATCTACGCCATAGTCGCCGCCGTTGGCCCAAGGGCATCATTGCCATCTCGGAACCGCCAATGTTCACCAAATTTTGGATGATTTCTTTTTTTTAAACATAGGTCACCGGTGCTGATCCCTCACCCTGGGGTTGGCAAAGGCATACAGGATATCTGCCAGAAAGGTTCCCAGTATGATGCCCATGGCCAGCAGCAGGAACGCACCTTGTATCACCGGATAATCCCGGCGATACAATCCTGTTATTAAAAGCTGCTCGAGCCCTGGCGGGCGAATACGATTTCAACGGTTACCGCACCTCCCAACACCCATCCCAGTCGCAGTCCCAGTATAGTAATTACCGGAATCAGTGCGTTTCGCAGGTTACGTTTATGCCGGATGGGGTTGTTTTGAATGATGTTCGATGTTCATATTTTTTTTCAGTAAACCTTCCACAGGTCCCAGCTTAAAATAACTTAACGCTGATGGAGAACACCCCCGAGCCCGTGTTCCTAAAGGGAGGGGGGTGTGAAGAATCCGGCTTCACTGATATGATCGAATTATTTCAGGTCGTAATCCAGGATGGTAGCACCGACAAGTCTGTTTTCCATCAGCGGATCCGGCAGGATCACGCGATCGTTCACGGCAAAAATTTGATCTGGTAAATATATCGGTGCCCAGACATACTGACTGAGCACATAGCTGTGGTACTCCTTAAAATTTTCAATGCGCTCCTCCATGGAACGGGCGCGGGTCATGGATTTTTGCATCAGATAATCCGACTCGTTGTCGTGCCACATGGCTGCATTGGGATACCCCATGCGTTTGGAATTTAAAAACCATTCCAGAATATCCGCATTTTCCCAGCTGTAAGAGCGAACCGCCAGCTGCTGCTCACCTTTGCGCAGTTGGGTCCGGATCGTGCTGGGGTCCAGCAGGGTAATTTTAGCGTCGACACCCACTTTGGCCAGTTGGGCCCGGATCACTTCCACCACACGGCGGTAAGTGGATTCGTTTTTGGCCCACGTCTTTAACTCCAGACGCTTGCCGTCCTTGTTGACCCGGATACCGTCTGCTCCGGGTTTCCAGCCGGCTTTTTCCAGAGCTTCTTTGGCGGCCTCCTGGTTGTGGTAAATTTTATACTCCTCTGCCACGTTGCTGGACGGCAGGGAAGCTATCAGATACGTGTGCGCCGGTTTACCGGCACTGGCAAATACATTTTTTGTGATGGAGTCCTGGTCGATCGCCAGGGCGATGCCTTTGCGCACCATCCGGTCGTTCAGCGGTTCGGACTGGGTGTTCATGATCATGTGAAAGAGGACGGTGCCGGGCAGCCTGATCACATTGAGTTTGGAATCCTGTTTAACTTTCTCCAGAAACATGGTGGGCACCGAAAACAACACATCGAGTTTGCCGGTCTTTAACTCCAGAAACCGGGTGGATTCATCTTTAATTTCACGGTAGACGACTTTGTCTATCTTCGCGGGCCCCTTGTTTTTTGCAAACCCCGGACCCCAGTTGTATTCCGGGTTTTTCACCACGGTCAGGTTGTCTCCCGGTTTCCAGGATTTGTATTTATACGGTCCGGATCCAATGACGTATTTGATGCCGTATTCCTCGCCGTATTTCTTGTAAGCTTCCATGCTGGGAATGCACATGAAGGTTGTCGACATATTAAAGAGCATGTTCGGTTCAGGATTTTTTAAATAGATGGTAATGGCGTGAGAGTCATTGATTTCGACGCGGTCGATACCCGCGACCATGTAGGCGGAAGGACCGGTCGCCATTTCTTTGAAAAACCACTTGGTGACCTCAGCGTTAAACGGAGAACCATCGTGAAACTTCACCCCTTTTTTTAATTTCATTTTCCAGACCAGTCCGTCCTCGCTGATATTCCAGGACTCAGCCAGGCCCGGATAGAACTTACCGTTCTGATCCCTTTCAATAAAGCGATCATAAATCAGCCACATGGCGATGTGAGACAACTCGACTTTGATCGGATTGAAGGTGGTGACGCCCAGTTCGTTGGGGTTCCCCGATACATAGAGCACTTTTTCGGCCGATGCGGATACGGGACTCAATCCCAAAGCCATCAGCGATACCAATCCGATAATTCCCAGAATTAATCCATTTTTAGATCTCATCTACTTTCTCCCTTTAAGATTCATAGCTAAACCAAAGTTCGTCCAGCGTTCACATAGAATTGATTTTTAACCTTTTCTCTGTGCTCTCGGTGCCATCGGTGGTGAAATATTACGGTACCATATTTTCTGTATGTATGCATTTACTAACACGACGATTTCGGCAAATCAAGCACGGTTTCTTCTTAACACCTTGCCCGGCAAACGCCCGGTGTGTTCACCATTGGAAATGACCCGCTGTCCGTTGACCAGCACATGATGGATTCCTGTGGGATACTGATGAGGATTTTCAAAAGTAGCGTTGTCGGCGATTTGGGTCTCATCAAACACGGCAATATCGGCCAAATAAGGTTTTTGGCCGGACCAATCGATAATTTTACCGTTATGGATGATGATGTCAAACATTATCTGCCCCATCTTTTGCATCGTTTTCAAGTTGCTACCAAATTAAGACGAGGTGGTCAAAAAATAGATAGTAAAATGATTCTGCCCTCGATTACTTCTCTATTGAACATAGAGTGCGGAGCGATATTTTATTCGCAACCTTTAGTCGTATGTTGATTCTTGTCAATAATTTGACATTTTTCCCCCAAACTTTAACTATTAAATCCTAAAATGTCATTTTAGCATGTATTTTGTCATATTTGAAGCTTTATGCAGTATCCATCCAGCAGCCAATTCAAGTCGATGCGGCTTAATCCGAGCGTTCCCCGAAAGCCATCCTGTTTGCTCAATATCCTACCACCGAATCATTTGATATCTTATGATAATGGCTGAAAACAGCGGATGATACCGACTGTCCATTGGTCGAAGGCACCCATGAGGTCGTTGGCATGTTACAGAAGCATGATTTATTAAATTAAACAATCAGGCTGTTGGCATTTAAATTGCATAAATCCGATCATAACCCAATTTAAAGGCTCAAGAGGGCAGATGGAAGCGTCACCCATAGTAAGGAGATTTGCAATCGGAATCTCTCAAAACCTTCCAGAGGGCAGTTGATTTTCATTACATTTACATATTTTCCAATCTTTTATCGAGGAGGTATTGGTATGAGAGCGATTAAAAAAATTACCATATTTTTGATCATATTTATTTTCGCGACCAGTACGGCAGGGTTTGCCGCAGACAAGGGTATTTTTAAAACGACGCCGAACTTGAAGGATGGTAAGAAGTGGCGCGTTGGTTACTATGAAGGCGGGCCATATATTGACTATCAGTTGATATTTGCTGAGACCATCAAGGCGTTAATGGCTATGGGATGGATTGAAAAAGCACTGCTTCCGAACCTAGAGGGTGAAGAAACAGCCGGACTCTGGAAATGGCTGGCGACAGAGGCAAAAAGCAATTATCTCGAATTTGTCAATGATGGGCATTACAATGCAAAGTGGGAAGATAAACTTAGAGAAAAAACGGTTAAAAAAATAATTCGCCGCTTAAATGCCAAGAAAGATATCGACCTCATGATAGCCATGGGTACCTGGGCCGGCAAGGATCTTGCGAACAACCAGCACAAAACCAAAACAATGGTGGTATCGGCCAGTGACGCGGTCGGGGCCGGAATTATCAAAAGCGTAGAAGATTCAGGGTATGACCATTTACATGCCTATGTGGACCCATTTCGTTACCAACGCCAAGTTAGGGTATTCCATGATATGATTGGATTTAAGAGGCTAGGTGTTGCATATGAGAACTCCGTTGACGGCAGAAGCTACGCTGCTATCGACACGGTAGAAAAAGTGGCGAAAGAGCGCGGTTTTGAAATCGAAAGGTGTTTTGCCGTAAGCGACATCGCCGATGTGGACAAAAAAGAGAAAGAATATATTAACTGTTTTCGCCGACTGACACAAAAGGCTGATGCCATGTATATAACCCTTCACGGGGGAGTAAGTGCAAGGAGTATCCCGCATCTGGTCGGGATTGCCAATTCACATCGTATCCCAACCTTCTCGCAATCCGGCTCCTCGGAGGTCAAGATGGGAATTCTGGCAAGCCTTTCCCAAGCCGGGTTCAAATACGTGGGGCAATTTCATGCGGAAACATTCGCAAAGGTATTCAATGGTGCTAAGCCCAGGGATTTGGATCAGATATTCGAAGAACCAAAAAAGATCTCCATTAACCTTAAGACGGCTGTGGCCATCGGTTATGATCCTCCGGTTGACGTGCTTGGCGCCGCCGATGAGATCTTTCAGGAGATTGAGCAGGCCTCTGCTAATAATTAAAAGCTATTCAAGCAATACTAAGCAAAAGGGCCTGGGCTGGCCGGCAGGATTCTTGCCAGGCCCCCAATTACTTTCAGATACCGCAGAATTTCGGAATTTTGTATCACCAAAACAACTATCTGCCACTCATAACTAAGCGGTGACGTTCAAAATGAGAAACGACGGGGAAATTAGAGATATCCTGGATAAGGGCTATGTTTTTTTGACCTTGCACAGTATAATGATGCGATGGAATGTTTTTCGCATGTAATGAAATTAGAGGACCAAAATGAAGAAGCTGAATGGGCTCTCAATCAAGTTATACAGATGGTCGTACCCCGTTACCATTTTAACATGCTCAACGACAGGCAACGAAAGGAGCTTATCCTGTACGTTTGAAGATGTTCAATCACAGGTTCTTGTGCGATCCTTTTGAGGTCTGCGAATTCGACTTCAAATCAGACAGATTAAAACCACGAAAATTTGAGATTTCCATTACACCAGATCAAACTGGTATTTGCCACGCTGTTGCTTTATGGTTCGATTTGTATCTTGATAAGGAAACCACCTTTTCCAGTTCACCTCTTAATTCTAAAACCCATTGGAAACAGGCTGTACAGTGCTTTCCGAAACCGAAACAAATTAAGGCCAACCAAACACTTCGACTATCTTTACCAAAATCTCACGAAATTTCATTTTGATTTGATTCAACAAAGCTAATCCTAATCACTTATATAGGTTAAGCGCATTTGAACAGATAATCTAAAAGTGTTTGTCGACAATGACGGGATAATCGTTGCCTATTTTATGACAATCTTGTTTTCCAGCAAACGCGCGATATCCGCCGCCAGGTGGGTTTTCCATTTGGGAGTAGGCGCTACCCAATTAGGTAGATCCGGCATCGTATCAGACAATCCGCCTATATGTGCATCCCTTACTGTTAACGACCGTAACCGTTCTATATCATCTTTACCGATACCACCGCCAGCGAGAATCTCAACCGGACCAGCAGGGACTAAATAGTCTCTATTAATTCTGGTCATTACAGCAATCATCCCGGATAGATAAGTATTCGTGGATACATTTGAAACCAATTTGGCCACGATATCGTATCCCCCTGTCTTCTTGAGCGCAGCTACGATTCCCCGCTGCAGGGCAGGCAGATACTCACATTGAAAATAGCCGCCGGTACAAACAACACCCCGAGCCAATGAGACAACTAAATAACTGGTGAAAATGGATGGCAGCAATTTTCCTTGATTTATACCCTCCTTAATTGATGCGGGAGAAAAAGGCAGCTCCCAGTTATTGCCGCGATCATCAACGCCGCATAGTACATCACGGCTGGTAGTAGTCGCTTTAAGGTAGAGAGGTACTCTTCTGCCCCAGTCATCTATTCCCCAGAAAAGCATGGTTCCGCATCCATTGGTTTTCTGCAACTCCGTTTTGTCCAAAGGATCCGCATGTAGACGCATTAAGAGCTTTTGGGTTTGCCAACATGCCTTTGAGCCATCTAGCTCTTCAAAGACATTCTCTCTCAGTTTTGCATCGAACATGATACACGAAACCAAACTCTCTGAATTCGTTAAGTCTCTTTCCAGGAGTGCGCTCGATATTTTCTCCAACTCAAGGCTAACGATTTCTGGAACAGAACCGATCTCCCCAAACAACCGATTCCATATGCGGTTATTCAAAACTACAGCTTGTCGGGAATATTGGGATTCTGTGATAACCGAAGGCGCGCAGTATTCATTTTGAAATATCTTATGCACCGGTTCTGCCAACGACGCACAGATCATTCTATCATGAACCAGTTTATCAACCCTTTTTTGAGCCCTTTTGATCATATCCTCATCAACAGAGTCTACAACACTGACCAAACGTCTTCGATATTTATTAGGAAAAACCGGAAGTTTTCTTGGTACAGCATCCAATTCACCGTTGCCGACACGATAAAGGAGCATACCTAATGGATAAGTCAAATTGTTAAGTGGTACGGTTCCGCATGAAAAAACGGGCACAGTATTCAAGGAATTCTTGCGAGTGCTTCTGTTGAGGGAAAAGATGATGCATCCCTGAAAATCCTGGGCAAAATATGCCACACCGTGATGATTGGCAGTAAGAACAACCGGGCATGCTCCGATATCATTTGCGACTTGTTTTGCAATTTCCTCACCGAGAAGCGGTTTGGTATAAGTATTAACTACTTCAAGGAGGTCTGTCATGGATTGGTAAGATGATCCTGCTTCTGGTATGATATGATTCAGGTATTCAGCAAGTGTATTGTCGCCATAATTTTTTATCGTATTTCTGATTGCAGGAAAGGTCTCGCAAGCGACATTCAGGCAGGATTCTGCTGAAAAGCCATTGTGCACTTTCTTGGCGTGCAACCTGTAATCCGTGTTTTCCTGTAGAGTTTTCTTTTGTACGCTAAGCATTTTTTGTCCCTGAGTATCAACACTAAAAAGATAACTGTTTTTTGTCTCGCATGGTTAATAAAAGAAAAATAACCGCAAAACCGAGATATGCCAGACCGAAATAGGTAATCCCATCATTAATGTTGGTTGCGAGAATCAGCCAACTGAAGACAATCGGACCCAGCACTTGTCCTCCCCTGCTTGTCGAGCGAAATATTCCGATAGATTTGCCGGCGCCCAGTTCTTCAGTGACTTTCAATCTCAATGTGTATGCACTTTGAGATGCCAAAACGAAACTGCTGGAAAGTCCCAAAAGCAGAACAGCTATAGCTGCGGCAATGAGGCCGTCAATAACATTGAATGTGAGAAAGGCCATACTGCCCAGAAGGCAGCCCAGGAAAATATACAATCGTTTTTTGTTGGAGGCATCCACATATCGACTGATTACTGGGCCGATATAGATCAGGCAGATACCATAGATCATCAATATCCGACCGATCGTTGATTGTGATGCACCAAGACGGTTTAGATAGATTGGACTAAAGTAATTCAGAAAGCCGACAACTGCGATGGCGGCAGGAAGGCTGCTGAATAATATGAGCGACAGGACAATCCTGTTAGATAGAAATCCAGTGACTTTACGAAAGGAATCAGTATTTGCATTTTGAATTGGATCGTCCGATTTAGGCCTTTGCATACCGTTTCGCATAAATATAAAGCAGTAGATAATTACCGAGAATAGAATGAGGGATCCTGCCAGAAAAACCGAACTATAGTCAAAGCGGTCTGCCAGCATGGCGCCGGTGGCCCCACCGCAAAGACTTCCGGCATAGATCCCGGCGAACAAATACGCTAGCCCTTGGGCTTTGCTATTATTATCGGTGTACTCAATGACAAATCCCTGTGAGGCCATTAAAGCCAGCCCATACCCACCGCCCGTAATGCCGCGGGAAATAATAAAATGAAGAACATCCGGAGCTCCCCAAGAATAAAGAATGCCTATCCCGCAAAGAAAAAGTCCTGCAAGAAACGGTTCGTGCCAACCGCGCCGGTCAAGCCAAACCCCGGCAATTAAAATGCTGACGCCGACAAAGAACAATTCCACCGATATAGGAAGGCCCATGATGAAATCTTTGGAGAGCCCAAATAAAGGGGCATAGAGTTTTTCGGTGTGCAAGGGTAAAAAAGAAATTGATAAATCATAACCGAATAACAGCATAAATGCGGCTGGGCGCATCAGACCGTAGTGAACCTTCGGAACATCTTTAGGCCGGACGATTGGCGGGTATGGATTTTGGTCCGGTTCTTTTTTGACAAAATTAAATATGAGAATCATCATTTCCACCAGGAACAATATAGAAATGACGAGGACGGTCAGGGAATCTAAAGAGATATCAATTAACCTTTCGTATAGAAGCGACTTTGAGATATCTGTGGAAACATATCCTTTGATTTGGCCACTCTGATTAATATTAAGCCGTACATTAAATTCTGGATTCCATTCAGGCAACGACTTCTTTATCTTATTGATCTGACCATACGTCGCAGTTTGACAGTTAAGTGTACTGTTTTGTGTGACGATATACAGCGGGTGCCACTTCCTATTGTACAGGATAATGTTACTGAGTTCGGGATAGCGAGAGATAGTTTTCGATAATGCGGTTTCTCCATCTATATAATTTTCGATACTATTGCCTTTATTCAAAAAGGATTCCAGGTGGTCTTTGACTAATCCAACGTTCATTCGTGCCTTTTCTTTGTTCATTTTTAAATATATGTCTTTAAAGGCAACAGTTGTTACACCGGAAAAAGAGATTTGAGCGGAACATATAACGACAAATACCATAAAAGAGATTTTGGCTTTGGAGTAAAGCATACCACCGGGTCGAGTATTAGCCATGTGGTTCAGGGCAACCAACAGAAGGAAAATTCCACCAAAATAAATCAACATCAGTGGTGCAATATTTTCCTGAATCAGGATATGTTTGTTTACATGCATCCGGTCTTCGGGGATAGTGAAGGCAATATGTACCAGCAAGGTGTGCTCTTCATTATGGATAGGAAAAATCAGGTAGTATGATCCGGAATGTTTGGAGTGTTGGAAATCTATTGTCGCCTTTTTATTATCTTCGCCGGATTTCAGCTCCGCCAAATTTTTATCAGGGAGGCGGCTGTTGATAAAGGTTTGGTTCGTACTGTGGGTGATAATATGGTTGGGTAGTACGATGGATACGGCGTAACCTGATTCCGAAGAGGACTTAATGGTACCTGCAGACGCCTTCACCTCTTTATCGCCGCTGTGAAGGCTTTGATTTTTATCAGATTGTGCTTGCCCGAAATCATTGATTCCAACAGTTTTCGGATCGGAAATAAATAGGTTGATCAGCTTTGTTTTTAAGTTATTGAGTATGGCATAATACCGGGTGATCGTGAAAATGTTAGAAGTCGTTATCTGCTTAAAACCGCTCTGTTTAATACTTTCCTCTGTTTTGGCCAGTATTTGCTTAATATTCCTGATTTCATCAATTTTCTGTCCGGATCTCAACGATTTCGTCAGGTTTGCTTTCAAGTGCTCTCCGATAGCACTGAACTGAGAAATAGTGGAATCTTTATACAACCTGTCCACCGAAGAGGAATTGAGAAAAACATTGATTCCCAGGGCAGCAGTAAATAGCACCATCGAACAAACGATTAACCTCAATTTGATTGGATTTTTCATTTTGTTATCTTTAACTTTTAGCAAATGACTTGCAGACGAATCGGATACACCTTCAGATATAATTCACCCTAGTGTTGCAACGTTAGGGTTCATTTGAAACACTTACCCCCACATGAAGGTTCCTTTCAATAGCAGGCATGGGTTACCATTTAACAGCCAACCATTTTTACTTTCTTCCACTATGATTTCCGCGTTGGGATGATCCCAGCGACAGCGGTGAGGCCAAATGATTATCTTATTGTCGCGCACGACGTTAAGCTCTCGAGCTACAAACGCCACCGCCAGGGCGCCAGTCCCGCACGCCAGGGTTTCATGGTTTACGCCTCGTTCAAAACATCTGTACTCGAGTATTCCAGAGTTCTTTATTCTACGAACAAAATTAATGTTGATTCCGACTGGAAATAGGTCCGAGTATTCTCGCACAAAATAATTACCGATAAAGTCGACAATGTCTGAGCTGGTACTAATTCTTTTTTCTACATGATTTGAGGCGGAATTACCTTCGAAAAAGGAAACAAAAATAAGATCTCTTAACTCTGCAATAGAAAACCCGGTATCAACAAACAAGACAAAGTGAGGTTCTCCGGTAAATACCAAATAGCCCGATACCTTTAATAAAGAATCATCAGAATAAAAACGAATTCGATCAGAACGCCGCAACATCTTGATAGGGATTTCTTGGATAATATCGAAATTACTGTTGATGGGTTGCCGAATGGAAGGATCCACCATTTCGTCGGGCATTCGCCTGGGCCTCACCATATTGGCCCAGTTCGTTTCTTTTTCCGGATCGGTACCAATGGTAACAGCTTTTGGTCTAGCGGTAGGAAGTTCTGTTAACATTCTAGCAGATTGAAGACCATATTGCCGGAACAGGTAGTCCGCTATCGACATCAATCCATTACCACATGAGAATGCTTCGGCTCCATCAGGTTCAAACATCCTGAAGATGTAATCGGCATTGATTGGATCCGGAAGGTCTTTCCAATAATTACGGGTTTGGTTGATATCACTTAAAATTTGCGGCGTGCACGGCTGTATAATGAGAAAATTATCCGAACCTATGCCAAAATTGATATTCGTTGCAGAATAAGCAAATTTTGATTTTTCTTTTTCTGATAACACTGACTCTAGGGTTTCATCCAGAATGACAAAATTGTTTCCATATGAAGTGTACTTTATAAAGGGAACTTGCTTCATTTAGACCCCATGCTTTCAATTGAAACTACTAAAAACAATGAAGATAGGCTTTCTCAAATAGACTAAATTCTTTATCCGCTAGTGCAATCATTAAAGTGAAGAATACTTGTTAAACATAGGGTGATATACGCCTTTGTTTTACCCTGATATCGGCTGTTTAGACGCAAACTTTAGAAGCGCTTAATTTTTTTTACCTATATATGCAACATATTTAATTCCAAAAATATGGTAGATTGATATTATTAAAATTTTTTCCAAATAAATCTTCTACAGCACAGAGGCTGACTTAATTGCATACATCGATTCTGAATAAAATTTAAATTAAAGATATTTTATATATGACCGATATTTGCATCAAATATCTATCAAAATAGTGAAAAAATTATATTTCCTGAAAAGAATCTATAGCAGGATAAACTATACCCTGACCTTTGAGGTTCACTCTGTAGCTTCTCATAATGGCACATGGTATTTAGCAGAACCGAATTCTAATAATAATCAAAGCGTGCGTTTTTCTGAAAATATTTCTCATAAAAAAAGGTAGAAGAAATTATGTTTTCATCTCTGAAAACAAAAATTATCTTTTTTTTATCCATTATCATGATCATAACGGGGACGGGCATCATGTACTTCACACATACGTATGTGGGCGGTGCCATGCTTGAAGCGGAAAAGATCACAGCGAAGAATGTACTGGATCTAGTAGAGCTGAATATCCAAGGAGGTTATAATAAACTCTTAGCAGACAAGATGGATATGGTGGTCACTGCTACAAGGCAATTGAAAAATATGTCTTCTATCAGTGCCTCTGTTATAAAAGAAAACGCTGATCTTGTTCGATTAAAGCTTATATCTGAAAAAGAAGCAGAAAGGAAATCAATAATTTGGCTCAAATCTGCTAAATTTGAAAAAGGCGACCTTTTTATATTTGATAACGAAGGACAGATCATTGCTCACCAGGACACTAATTTTGAGGGATCTTCGATTACATCGGTTGAGGATATGAAAGGCAGACGTATCGCTGAGGCAATGCGATCAGATCGGTTAAAAAAAAATGGAGATTTCGCCGTCTTCAATTGGGATAATAATTATAAGCAGTCAGGAAAGCAAAAAATGGGGTATTTTACTCCAGTTCAGGAATGGGGATGGACCATTGGCTCGGTACTTGATTTTGGCGAAATTGAGGCCGAAGCCAAAAAAAAGATAGATAAAATAGTACAGGTTCTTGAAGGTACCTTTTTAAATATGAAAATAGCTAAAACAGGCTCGGCCTTCCTGTTTAATGGTGATCGGAAAATTCTCATTGCACCCAAAAGTAATGAAAAATTTGATTACCGCTTAATTATGAACGATCGTTCCGGGAATCTGTTGCTCGATGATTTAATGCAATCCGCACACACTGGCGAAAAATCAATATGTTACATTGAGTCTGCCTTCGGTAAACATGAGCTGCTGGAAGCTCATGTTCGCTATTTCAAAGCTTTTGATTGGTATATTGTGCTAGCTTATCCTGTAAAGGAAATACAAGAATCCGCTAAGAATCTTTTAGCTCGGCAAAGTTTAATAATTGGTTTGATTTTTCTTGCCAGTCTTATCGCCGCGTTTGCATTTGTAACCAAATTATCAAATCCACTCAAGAAGCTAGCTTCCGACGCTAAAGAACTTGCATCACATGATTTTACAAAAGAAGATCCCATTGAAAATGAATCCTTTATTAAGATGCAAACAGGTTTCAAAGACGAGGTAGGCCGGCTCGCTGAAGCTTTTGTTTTTATGAAATATGAGCTCAAGAAAAACATCCAGCGGGTTGTCGAAGCCACTGCAGCGAAAGAAAGGCTTGAAAAGGAGGCCGCGGAGGATGCCAATCGTTCAAAGAGCGAATTCCTTGCCAATATGAGTCACGAATTGAGAACCCCCTTAAATCACATCATTGGCTTTACAGAGCTTGTCTTAGACAGAGATTTCGGAGAGTTAAATGAAATACAGGGAGAATACCTAACCGATGTCCATACAAGTAGTATGCATTTACTTTCTCTTATCAATGATATCTTGGATCTTTCCAAAGTCGAAGCCGGGAAATTAGAATTGCAGCTTGACACTGTCTATATTGAAGAGTTGTTGAAAAATAGCATTGTAATGATAAAAGAAAAAGCCATGAAACACTCAATATCAGTACAATTAAAAGCAAATAAAATTAGTGAAAAAATTTGTGCAGATGAGCGTAAATTAAAACAGGTATTGTACAATCTCTTGTCCAATGCCATGAAATTTACACCTGACGGAGGAAAAGTTACTATAAAAACAGAAAATTATAAATTCAAAGGGAACGGCCGTAAGAAGGAAAAAAAATCTCAAAGAAATGGGATTAAAATCAGTGTCTCCGATACGGGTATCGGAATTGACAGCAAAGATTTAGATCGAATTTTCAATCCATTTGAGCAGGTGGAAAGTTCAGCCAGTCGTAAATTTCAAGGAACTGGTCTAGGTCTTTCCCTGACCAAACAGTTAGTCGAACTGCATGGGGGTAGGATCTGGGTTGAAAGCAAGGGAGAAGGACAAGGGGCGACATTTCAATTTGCAATACCGATTTAACTCTACAAATTATTTGAAGGGTGAAGTGTTTATGGGTACTAAAAGCATATTAGTTATCGACGACAATGAATTGAATATTAAACTCATAAAAGGTTTATTTAAAAAAAAGAGGCCGGAATACGTTATTCTTGACGCAGTTACTGCCGAAGATGGTATTAAAATCGCTATTGAAAATATACCGGATCTTATTTTAATGGATATTCAACTTCCGGGTATGAACGGCTTGGATGCAACTAAAGAAATAAAGCGTGAAACAAAAACACGAGACATACCCATATTGGCGCTAACCTCCCACGCCATGGATGGGGACGAAGAGAAGGCCAAAAATTCCGGTTGTTGTGGATATATTACGAAACCGATTAATACGAAAGAATTTTTGATTAATATTGAAAGGTTCTTAAAATAATTGATCGCTATAAACGTTAATAATTTGCTGTCCCTGGTAATGACAGCCATATCCATATCATCTGACTTTAAGGATCCTTAAAAAAGCAATTATTTGGAATTAAATAAAAATTTTGATTTCATTTCGTTAAAAAAGGAATTTTTAATGAAAAAAAATTATAACAAACGATTTGGGACCATCGCGGTGGACAAAGGCTATATTAACGAGGATCAACTCGTTAAGGCCTTGGAGATGCAGGCAAATGAAAATGTAATGGATGACAAACATCGCCTACTTGGACAGATATTTGTAGAGGAAGGACTTCTTACAACTTCACAGGTAGATGAAATACTTGAAACTATGAACCAGAGAATGGTGTATATGATATCAGTTGGGCGGTAATCAGTTGGAACTTCGTGGCATTATATGAGTTGCGCCCTTCGGGTATTACACGGTTTAAAATGAGAATAAATTAAAAATGGACACTCTCCTGGCTGAACACTATGAAAATGAAATCGGTGCTCCTTTCACTGATAGTCTCACCGGTTTATATAACAATGGATTTTTTCAAATTTCATTAGCAAACGAGATAAAGCGGTTTGAAAGATATGGGAATGCATTTTCAATTGCCTTAATTGATGTTGACTCGTTTTCTCATTTTAACATGTCACACGGTCCATTGGAAGGTGATCGTTTACTGAAAGATGTTGCCGAAATTATCAAAAAAAACAGCAGAGAGGTCGATTTAGCCGCCAGGTACTCCGGAAATATGTTTGCGGTGATTGTGACCGAATCCAACTGCCAGCAGGCACTAAAAGTTGCTGATAGGATCAGACATGATGTTGATGAAAAATATAGTGGGGCCTCAACGGTAAGTATTGGGTTGGTTTGTTGTCCGGATGATGGCACGACCACCAGAATGCTAATAAACAAGGCAAGTGACGCTTTATTTACAGCAAAGTTACAGGGGAAAAATAATATTCACTTCGTTGAAAAAGAAGCCAACAAAGGCTCAGTTAAACTGCCCACCATTTTAATTGTTGATGATGACCCTCAAAACTTAAAACTACTGGAAGGAATGCTTTTTTCCATAAATTGTGAATTAATCAAAGCCACTAATGGCATTGATACCTTAAGCATTGTCAAAAAAGCAAATGTAGACTTAATCCTTTTAGACATTATGATGCCCGGGATGAGTGGCTATGAAGTCTGTCGTCAATTGAAAGCAAGTGAGGCTACGCGTCTTATACCGGTTGTTCTTGTGACCGCACTTGATGATACGAAAGCTAAGATAAAAGGCATCGAAGCTGGTGCCGACGACTTTATTACCAAACCTCCCAACAAAATGGAACTTCTCGCTAGAACAAAATCCCTGATCAAATTAAAAAGGCTCAACAATAATTTAGCTAGCATTGAAAATGTACTTTTCTCTCTTGCAAAAACGGTTGAAGCCAAGGATCAATATACCCAGGGTCATGTTGAGCGGGTATCCAAGCTGGCAATTATTTTGGGAAAAAAAATGGGGCTTCCGGAGATAGAAATGGAAGCCTTAAGATTTGGAGGTGTACTGCACGATATTGGCAAAATTACCATACCCGGCGATATCTTGAATAAACCTGGTTACTTATGTCCTGAAGAATCTGAAGTGATGAGAAGTCACCCTGTTGCAGGATATAATATATGTCTGCCTTTAAAGAAGAATCTTGGTCATGCATTGGAGGTCATACGATATCACCACGAAAAGCTTGATGGATCAGGTTATCCGGATGGTTTAACGAAGGAGGATATTTCGACTGCTGCGCGTATCATGGCGGTAGTAGATATCTATGATGCCCTGGTAACTGACAGGGCGTATCGCAGGAGGATGCCGTTGGAAAAGGCGGTCGAAGTTTTAAAACAAGAAGCAAATAAGGGAAAATTGGATAAGCTGGTTGTTAAACATTTGATTGAAGTTGTGAGTGGAAGTCGTACGGTGGAGGCAATCTGAAGTCAGAATTAAGATTCACTTTATAATGTTGGGTGTACGACAATCTTTGAGAATGAACCAATACCGATAAATCAAAATAATAATTTATTAATGGAAAACCTACACCAGTTATAATGAATAGAGAATCCCCACTCAGAATATAAAAGTGAAAAAGAAGGATAGATCATTTTCGGTTCTATAGGTTACAGTGGAGTGCTTGCCAAAAAATGCTCAATTTCGTAAACGAAATTTAAAATAAGAGTCATCTGATATGGTTAACAAAAATTCAAAATCAAAAATTTTGATTGTCGACGATGAACCGTTGAATGCTAAATTACTTGCAGCAATGATACCTTCAGATCAGTACGATACGATCCGCGTCTTTAGCGGAGAAGAAGCATTGAAGATAGTAACTGATTTGCATCCTGATTTGATTTTAATGGATATTATGATGCCTGACCTTAATGGGTATGAACTGACGCGAATACTCAAAAGCGACCCTGAAAGCCGTGATATTCCCATTGTGCTGGTTACGGCTTTCGGTGGAACCGATTGTGAAATCAAAGGGTTGGAAGCAGGGGCAGATGAATTTCTCAACAAACCGGTAAACAGGACCGAGCTTTTAGCAAGAACGAAATCTTTGCTTTCTTTGAGACAATACAAGGAGCAAATCAAAGCGCGAACCTGCAGTATAAACTCGATTACCTCTGGAGGAAAAGGAAAAAGTTTATCAGAAAATGATATTAATCTACCAGCAATACTAATAGTTGAAGACAATAGAATAGATGCTAAACTTATCAAAAGTTATTTACAAGCTGAGGCATGCCAGATTAAAATAGCCGAGGATGGAGAAGAAGCCATATCGTGTGCTCAACAAGAACGAATTGATGTTATCTTGTTAGACCTTATTTTGCCGGGAATAAACGGATATAAGGTTTGCAGTACTTTAAAAGAAATGGAAGGTACTCAAAATATCCAGATTATTGCTATTACCAGTCTAAGTGATTTAGATAGCAAACTAAAGAGCATCGAATTAGGAGTTGATGACTATTTAGTAAAACCTGTCAATAGGCATATACTTAGAACTCGGGTTAAATCTCTTATCAAGAAAAAAGCCCTGCTCGACAAACTTTGTAACAGGTACGAGATGGCCGTTCACTCTGCCATCACAGATAAACTCACGGGGCTTTATAACCGTAGGTTTTTTGACTATTTTCTTGATCTTGAGATCAAAAGATCATCACGGCAAAAGATTTCGCTGGCGCTGTTGTTGATCGATATCGATAATTTTAAACGCATTAATGATACATTTGGGCATCTTTTTGGAGATAATGTGTTAAATAAGTTTGGCAAGCTTTTAAAAACTAAAATACGAGAGATCGACATGGCGGCACGCTACGGCGGAGAAGAATTTGCTGTTGTAATGTCTAATACTGGTTTGGAAGAAGCAGTAAAGATTGCTGATAGAATCAGGCAATCGATTCAGGCACATTCATTTGACAAGGAAAATTTCACAACGACCGTTAGTATAGGAATTGCCCTGTATCCGCTAGATGCAAATTCTTTGAATGAATTAATTGAAAATTCCGATTACGCTCTTTATAAATCCAAGCGCAATGGAAAGAATCGGGTCTATGTGTATTCTACTTTCCCCAAAAACCACATTGATTGAGAGCTAAACACAACATAAATTCAAAACGTAATGTAGATCCTGTTATTTCTGGCATTATTTCAATGATTTCTACCCGTTGAGGGCTCCCGACGAGGGTTTTCGGATCGAAAGATCGATTGTATTTATAAAATTTGAAACCCTTTAGGCTTCGCTTTCAGCCGTGACCCAACATTGCGGGACTGCCGATTTTGATCCGCCTTAGGCAGGTCACCGCTTCTGCGGCGCCAGATGCCGTCGGTCATCGACGACCATCGCCCCAGTGAGATCTACACCAAAGAACGGGTGCTGGATACTGACGGTAAACCCGCCCGTGGCTATGTGCACGAAAGCAGGGATTCGATCACGCGAAGATGGTACAACAGCTATGATCGTGCCATAAAATGGGATGATGATCGCTACGTTCTTTTAAAAGTTGCAACGGACATAACGGATAGAAAACTTGCCGAGGTAACCTTATTTTAAACTGGTCCTAAGCCGTTGAGCGAGTCTCAAATTTTCAGAAAATCCGATCACCTGCCTATATTATCCAACTATGTCACAAAATTTTGACGCAAATCTTCTCTTTTTCTCCTTCTACCGGATTATTTGCTGAAGGCAATAATCTGTAACCCACTTAAAATAAGATAAAAAAAAGTTATCCTCAAATTCATGTACTGGCACGATTTATGCTATAATTTGGGAAGGCAAGGAAGGCTCGGTTTTTATTTTATCACGCCGCTTTATAGCTATAATTTCGTTTTTTGGTTTGATCTGTACCCAAAGCGGTATTCAATTAGCCCAGGAGCATTTACCGGACATTATTTTAAATGAATAAACCAAAAATCCTAATTGTCGATGATGAGAAAAAAAATACCAAGCTTTTCAAGGCCATGCTCAAACATGAAGATTATCAAATAATTGAAAACTTCAGCGGAGAGCAAGCTCTCAAAACAGTCGACGTTGTTAAACCGGATCTGATCCTACTGGACGTGATGATGCCGGGAATTGATGGTTTTAAGGTCTGCCGGAAACTTAAACAAGCTGAGAAAACTAAAATAATTCCTATCGTTATGGTCACCGCTTTAAGCGAAAAGGAACATCGATTAAAAGCCCTCGAAGTCGGTGCCGATGATTTTTTAAGCAAACCGGTTGATACCAGTGAACTGCTGGTTCGTGTCAAATCACTTCTTCGCATCAAAACCTATCATGACGAGCTATGGGCCAGTAACAGAGAAATTGCTGAGCAAAACGAAAAGCTGCGCGAATTGGAACAGACAAAAGAGGGTCTAACCCATATGATTGTACATGATTTAAACAATCCTCTCTCATCAATAATGGGTAAAATTGAGTTGGTTTTACTAGAGAAGCAGAATCTCTCTCAAAAGCACCTATGCAGTATGGCTGCATGCCTGGAATACTGTCGTGATCTAAAGAATATGATTTTAAGTTTGCTGGAAATCCATAAACTGGAGGAAGGGAAACTGAAGCCGGACTCAAAGATGACCAACATTACGGAATTAATCAAGGAAGTAATGGGGCAGTCAGCGTTTAAAGCGAAACAACATCAGGTGCAGTTATCCGCTAACGGATCAGGAGATCTTTGCATGGTTAACCTTGACAGAGATCTCATAAAGCGCGTCCTAACCAACCTTCTTAGCAATGCAATCAGACACACGCCGGCCGGGGGTAGCGTGAAGCTGAAAACGGATTTGTTGAACACAAAGGGAAGTGTTCTGCTCCGCGTCATCGACACCGGCAATGGATTGGCACCGGAATATCACCGAAGGGTATTTGAAAAATTTGAACAGATACGTCTCAAGCGGGAGGGTGTTACGGTCGGCTCAAGCGGAATGGGGCTTGCCTTTTGTAAATTGGCTGTTGAGGCTCACGGCGGCAACATATGGGTGGAAAGTGAGGGCGATGGCAAGGGGGCGATTTTTCAGTTTACCTTGCCCGTAAAATAGAGGTCCATCGTCGATCAAGCTGGAATGACAAACCATAGCTGGCTGCCTTGATCGACGCCTTCGCTTTCGGCCCCAATATTACCGCCATGCATTTCAACCAAACATAGGATATTTCGCTCAATCGTAATACTCAAGTCCTAAATGTGTAATCAATTCTTCTCCCTTCAGGTGACGCAATGTATTTTTCAGCTTTTTCAGCTGAATAAACAGATCGTGCTCGGGATAAAGCTTCTCGGCAACCATTGGGCTTTTATAGTAAAATGAAAGCCATTCCTGAATACCGCTCATACCGGCACGGGCCGCCAGATCCATAAACAGGGCAAGATCCAGCACGAGAGGAGCCGCCAGAATACTATCCCGGCAGAGGAAATCCACCTTTACCTGCATCGGATAACCCAGCCAGCCGAAAATATCGATATTATCCCAACCTTCTTTGTTGTCACCTCTAGGCGGATAATAATTTATCCTAACCTTATGGTAAACATCCCTGTATAAATCCGGATACAACTCCGGCTGTAGGATGTATTCCAGGGCACCCAGCTTACTGACTTCCTTTGATTTAAAGGACAAGGGCTCATCTAAAACTTCACCGTCCCTGTTGCCGAGAATATTCGTGGAAAACCACCCGGCAACACCCAACATCCGGGCTTTAAAGGCCGGGGCGAGAACCGTTTTCATTAAGGTTTGACCGGTTTTAAAATCTTTTCCGCTTACCGGCACCTTATTTTTTTTGGCGAGCTCAAGCAGTGCCGGAATATCAACCGTTAGATTTGGGGCTCCGTTACCAAATGGGACGCCCTCGCAGAGGGCGGCATATGCATAGATCATACTCGGTGAGATACCGGGGTCATTTTCCCTTAGCCCTTTTTCAAATGTTTCGACCGAACGGTGCACCGGGCCCGGTTCTATATAAACTTCCGTGCTGCCGCACCAAATCATGACCAGACGGTCTAGGCGGTGGTCTGCCTTGAAATCCTGTAAATCTTTGCGAAGCTGATCGGCAAGATCCATTTTGGTCTTGCCTTTTTTGATGTGAGTCCCGCTGAGCCGTTTCACATAGCTCTGATCAAAGACGGCCGGCATTGGCTTGACGCTTTCCAGTTCGGATTTGATGCCGTCCAATATTTGTTTCTCCAACACACCGGCCTTAACGGCCGCTGTATACATATCATCTTCGAAAATATCCCAGCCCCCAAACACAAGATCGCCAAGTCCGGACAGCGGTACAAAATCCCTGATCATGGGAATTCGCTTATCCGTTCGTTTTCCGAGTCTGATGGTCCCCATTTGCGTCAAGGAGCCGATCGGCAGCCCCAATCCTTTGCGAACCGCAAAAACACCTGCAGCAAAGGTGGTTGCGACCGCACCCATGCCCGGGGTCAAGACGCCGAGTTTTCCGTTAACCGGTTGGATCTCAATACCTGTCTTCATAGGTAATTCCTTATTGGGTGGAGCGGCCAGGGTTCAACGTTCCGGGTTGAAAACCCCCAGGCGGCTCGTAGCGCCTGCAGCTCGGAAAGAGGGGAGGCCAGAGCAGGCTTAACCCCCTGCGTGTGGGGTCGAAGCCCGATGGGTGGCGCCCCAAACCTGGAACCGCATAGTTTCGATCGTACTTGACACATCCTTAATCAACGTTACGTTCTTATTGCAAGTTTTTAGAGTTGAGTCAATTGATGGATTCTATTTTGGGCTATATACAGACATGTTTTCCTTCGATCGCAACCGAACATTGGGCAAACAGAAAGGATGTAAATCAGAAAGTTAAGGGAAGATGTAATAATGATATCAGGGATTTTTCTTGACAAAGGATCGCAATTACTTTTAAAAATTATTGCGAATTTTATGTAGCATGGATATCCGCCTTTAAGTGGAGGATCTAATAGATGCACATGGCCGATGCTTTGATATCTCCTGCCGTTGGCGGCACCATGTGGGCGGCGTCTGCCGGGCTTATTGGGTATTGCTCCAAAAAAGTTAAGAATGATTTGGATGATGCCAGGATTCCCCTGATGGGGGTGTTGGGTGCGTTTATTTTCGCTGCCCAGATGATCAACTTTACTATCCCCGGTACCGGTTCCAGCGGACATCTTGGGGGCGGCATGATCCTGGCCATACTGCTGGGGCCTTATGCGGGTATTCTGACGATGGCTTCCGTGCTGGCGGTTCAAGCATTGTTTTTCGCGGACGGCGGTCTAATGGCACTGGGGTGCAACATCTTCAATCTCGGATTTTTTCCATGTTTTATTGCCTATCCACTTATTTTTAAACATATTGCCGGCACCTCGCTGAGCCAGAGGCGTTTGTTTTTAGCGGCTACCGCTTCCGCCATTGTCGGACTCCAGCTGGGGGCTTTCAGCGTCGTGCTTCAAACTGTGTTTTCGGGGGTAACGGAACTGCCCTTCGACGTATTTGTCTTCCTGATGCAGCCTGTTCATTTGGTGATCGGCATTGTCGAGGGCCTGGCAACCTCAGCGGTGGTGCTTTTTGTCTGGCAGGCACGTCCGGAAATAATTAGAGCAGTGAGTGCGTCTGCGCCTGTTGGAAACCTTGCCCTGCGTAAAGTGATTATCGGATTCCTGGCGGCAGCAGTGCTGACCGGCGGCATATTCAGCTGGTTTGCTTCCTCAAATCCGGACGGTCTGGAGTGGGCCATCTTAAAAACCGCCGGAACAGAAGATTTGGACGCGCCTCCGAAGGATATGCACACCGCCCTGGCCAACGTTCAGGAGAAAACGGCCTTGCTACCGGATTATGGCTTTAAATCAGAAGATGCCGATCAGCCGGCAGAGACTCCCAAATCCGAAACGGCTGTGAATGCGGGCAGGACTGTTTCCGGTCTGGTCGGCGGTGCGCTTACCTTGCTCCTGGCCGGGCTGTTCGGATTTGCACTCAAGCGCCGCAAAAAAAATAGTGAGTCTGACAGATAACGCCATCATTTCTTGACAGGCGTTCATGGGTTCTAAGGTTCTGGGGTTCCAGCCCGCCCTGGTCTACGGCTCGGAGCCTACGCCTCGGAGAGTGCGACGTGATGTTGATATGAAATTGCTTTCACATTACTATGGGCTTTGCTTTCCATCACCACATCTCGACATGCCAGGTCCGGGCCAGGGGTTGTATTCTCGTCCTTTGACTTTATCTGGGATGCGTATTTACGAGAAAAGCGTCAGCTGATATGGCCAAGCTCGATAAACATTTTTTTGACATCGGCTACATGGACACGCTGTCCTCTCAGCAGACCCCTATTCATCAGCTGGACCCGCGCGCCAAACTGATTACCAGTCTTGTGTTTATCACGGTCGTGATTTCGTTCGGGAAATATGATATTTCGGCGCTCATCCCTTATTTTGTGTATCCGGTGTTTTTGGGCGCCATAGGCAATGTCCCGCCAGTCTACCTGCTGAAAAAATTGCTGCTGGTATCTCCTTTTGCCGTTATGATCGGCATATTCAATCCGCTCATGGACCGTGATATCCTTATCAGCCTTTGGGGAACGGGCATATCCGGCGGTTGGGTTTCATTTGGATCAATTCTGATCCGGTTTGCCCTAACGGTAGGGGCTGCACTGACTTTGATTGCGGTAACCGGTTTCAACGCCGTCTGCATGGCGCTGGATAAACTGGGCACGCCCAGAGTCTTTGTGGTTCAGTTGGTCTTTCTGTACCGATACATGTTTGTCCTTGTTGATGAGGCCGCCCGGATGGTTCGTGCAAGATCTCTGCGAACTTTTGAAGGAACCGGCTCGGGTATAAAGGCATACGGTTCTTTGGTGGGTCATTTACTACTGCGCACCATGGACCGGGCCCAGCGCGTTTACATGGCGATGTGCTGCCGGGGATTTGACGGCGAAATCCGAATTCTTAAACCCTTAAGGTTTGGTCCCATGGAAATCGGATTTACCGTCGGGTGGTCGGCCCTGTTTATTCTCATGCGGGTTTACAATGTTCCTATCTTAATGGGCAGCGTCATTATGGAGTTTTTCAAATGAGCCATCATATTGTTGAGGCCCGCGACTTGCATTATAGCTACACCGATGGCACGCCGGGTATCAGGGGCGTATCTTTTCGCATTACCCATGGCGAGTCTGTTGCCATTGTCGGAGAAAACGGCGCCGGTAAATCCACTCTTTTATTGCATTTAAACGGTTATCTCCTGCCGACCCAGGGAACTCTGAGGATAGGCGATTATCCGTTGACGAAAAAAAATTTGAAAGCAGTGAGGCGGACAGTCGGTATGGTCTTTCAGGACGCGGATGACCAGTTGTTTATGCCCACGGTCTACGATGATGTCGCCTTCGGTCCATTGAATCTCGGACTGCCCATGGAGGAAGTGGAAACGGTAGTCATGCAAGCGCTTGAAACCATGGGTGTGCCTCATCTGAAGGATAGGCCGCCGTATAAACTTTCGGGAGGTGAAAAGAGGTCTGTGGCTATCGCATCGGTGCTATCCATGTCGCCCGACATCCTAGTGATGGATGAACCTACTTCAGGACTTGACCCCAGAGCCCGGCGCCGGCTGATCGATCAGCTTAAAACTTTTGAACATACCAAAATTATCGCCGGCCATGATCTGGACCTGGCGGTGGATGTATGCGAACGAACCATTGTGATTCACCGGGGTGGTGTTACGGCTGACGGGCCCACGCTGGAGCTGCTGCAGGATGAAGTAGTTCTCGAAAAGAGTGGCTTGGAAAAACCCCTGCAAATGCAAAATTGTCCCGTATGCGGACAAAGTAGCCCGAATCCGGATAAACCGGAATTGCCTATTGACAATTGATCCGCCGGCCTCCGGCTCCGCTTCCAGCCCCAGGCTTCCTGGCCGGCTTGCGGCTCGATTCCGTCCCATAGGGACTACGCCTCGGAGGGTAGAGCCTAGAGCTCGGAGAAGGGCGGACCTTAACTATTCAATATTCAATCGAAAATATTCAATTCAAGGGTATGTTACTGAGGTAATTCTACCCGGTAAAAGCCCTCGGCCAGTTCGTAGCTTTCACCCTGTGCCATGTCGCGGCAACGGTTTTTCAGCCAGCTGAAGGGATCCGAAGCGGTAAATGCTTTCATCTGACTCTTATGACAGCGCAATGCTGCAATTTTACGATCGTACGTCGTGCTGATATCAGATCGGAAGTTGATGTCCTCGGCAGCCCAGAACAGAATCTCCTGCACTTTATGAGGTTCAAAACCTTCTTCGAGCAGATCGGGGTAGGCCAAATGGTCCCTGGCATATGGAAACACAGCATCCATGGCCACCTGGCCGACAATGCGATGATCCCGATGCCAGAGATAGCGGCGATAAGGATCCGAAGTTACCAGCGTCTGCGGTCGATAGGTTCGAATCAACCTGACGATCCGCTTTCTCATTTCGGGTGTATCTTCCAAACCTTGATCGGGGTAGTCCAAAAAAACAACTTCACGCACCCCCAACGTATCGGCGGCGGCTCTTTGTTCGCTTCTTCGCATTGCAGAAATTTGCTCCGGTGACAGCCTGCGGTCGCCGGACCCTTTATCGCCATTGGTGCAAATAACATAAACAACCACTCTACCTTCATTTGTCCAACGCGCCACCGTTCCGGCGGCACCGAATTCTGCGTCGTCCGGATGTGCGGCAAGAATCATCGCATCACAGGTCTGTGTCACAGACAACCTCCTGATTCCGAATTTTAGTAAAAAGCAAACCTGTCAAAAATTAAAAATGGTATGACAGTTAAGAGCTATGATTTGCCTGATTTTCATCGCCCTAAGCACGATTATCCGCACGACGCTCGAGCAGACACCAAGCGGTCATTTTCAAAAGACTGTTGCCGAATTGCAATTTCATATTCCTCGAGTATCGCTGCAGCAACATTGGACCAGCTGTAATCTAGGACGGATTCACGAATCTCATCAGCCTGCTGCGGCGTAGAATTGGTGATAATCGACCGAATCCCCTTGGCCAGGGACCGGGGTAGAGTATCGCTGACGACATGTCCTGCCTGACTTTGGTTTATCAGACTTTCCATAGCTCCCACAGGGGTGGAGACCACCGGCCGGCCGCATGCCAAAGCTTCCAATCCAACCAGGCCGAAGCTTTCGTAGTGGGAAGAGATTACCAAAACATCCGCCGAACTGTAATATGGCGGCAAATACTCTTGCTCAATTCGCCCTGCAAACAAAACCTTATCTTCAATTCCTAAATTAATGGCCTTTTGCCGCAGGAATTGAGACTCGGGAGCTTCATCACCATCGCCGCCAACCAGGACCAATCGAAGCCGCTGATGGTCCTTGAGATGAGATATTGCCTCTAAAAGCCTGTCTATGCCTTTTAAAGGTTCGAACCGGCCGACATAAAGCAGGATAATATCATCCGGGTCAAAACCCAACTGCTTGCGGGTCGCCTGTTTTTTCTGGGGTTGGAAAAGATCCAGGTTGACACCGCACGGCACGACGCCGATCTTCTCCCCACTGACGCCATAGTAGCGAACCAGGCTGTCCTTCTCCCGGTCGGTTGGGGCTAAAATGCGATGGCAGGTGTTTACAAGTTCCTTTTCGGCGGCAATGCGAAGTTCGGGCTCCGGCCGGCCCACAGTCGTTCGGTTTTTCACCTCACCGAGAGTATGAAACATGACGAGATGCGGCAGATCCCAGAGCTCCTGTGCCCAACTGCCCAATCGGCCGGACAACCAGTAATGACTGTGGATAAGATCATACTCGATGCCTTCATGGAATCTGAAATCCTCCATTGATTTAAAAAAATCGGATAAATATGGATAGAGCGCCAATCTGGAGAGATTACCGTTATTCGGAATGCCGAGATGAACCAAACGCACATTCTCAAACAGATCGATGATCGGCTGATACCTGCCATTGCGGAGGCGGGTGTAAATATCGACCCAATGACCGCGTCTTCCAAGCTCACGGGCGAGTTCCCGGATGTAAACGCTCATGCCGCCGGTATCATTCGCTCCCAATTCTCCGATGGGGTTGGAATGGATGCTGAGCATTGCAATTCTTAACTGTTTTTTATCCACCTTTGCTTCCTCGCATAATTAAATTGAAATATCTCTCAAATGGATGTTACGTTAACTCGATCAGGCATCGGTAGAGCTGAATCGGTTGACCCCCCAGACGCCTTTTATACGCTTCCGCACCTTTTAAAAAATCGTAGGTTTTTTTACCGGAGTGAATGCTTTCTTTAATACTGAGCACTTTACCGAGCAATCCCGGGCTCAACGAACCGAAACGCTTATCATAACCGTTATTGTAAAGATACATAGTCGAGTGATAGTTAAAACACATGGTTGCAGCGACAGGTCTTTCATCAAGATCGAGGAAGAAAAGCTTTAAAATCTGTGCCTCATTGAGAGCCTCTGACAACCCCCTGAAAAACGAAAGCATCCGATCGCTCATAAACTCGGCTTTATCGGATCGATTGGATCTGAACAATTCGAGAAATGTTTCCATTTCTTTTTTTACCGAAAAAGCATCATCGACCAGCCGGTAGCTAATTTGGCCGGCCTCGTACAATCGCCTCAGCTTGCGTCTGATTTCATGTCGTTCTTTGCCGCTTAAAATGGTGAGATAGTCGTCCCAGCTGCCCGGCAATGACAGCTCATACGAGATGTCGTTACCCACGTTCGAAATCTGGCAGCCGGCTTTCTCAGCCACCGGTAATAACTGTGTCATGACCGACGAATCCTGGCGAACCGACTCCAGTTCCAGCCGTTGGACACCATCTTGTTTTAAATATTTCAGCAGGATACGATAAAACTCTGCAGACTTCTGCGGGGCGGCGATAAAATCCAAATGATCGCACACATTCTCATCTCCAATGAGCCGGACCGTATTGTCCTTTCTCTGAAGCGGTGCTATTCCGATGGTGCGGCCCTCATGGCCAACAGACAATAGATAAAGCGCATCGCTGCGACCAAAGCTATCCCACCAGGTTTTCAACCAGACAGGCAATACAAATAGGCAATTCCACCTTAAAAAATCATCGGTTCGCTGCCAGTGTGCGAAAACATTGTCCCAGCTCTCAGATTCAACTGTGTATGACGTTTCGTAAGTGTTCACAGGTTCAGAATTTCAGGGTTCAAGGGTTTTTTGGGATCCAA
>CALZJV010000006.1 GCA_945787595.1 uncultured Desulfobacterales bacterium
GATTTCATAAGAGATGGGTGTACCATCTTTGGAAGGAATGACATGGGGCCAATCCGCTTGTGCCCGTATCGCTCCAAGTGTCAAAAATAGGACTAACAAACAGCTGGTCAAGCTTATTGAATATCTTGTGATCCGTTTGAAGAAATTTTTATCCTCGAAATCAAACGTCGTTGTTGTCTTATTCATAATCTGTTTTCCTTTTGCTCCGAACATAGCGGATCTGGCACGAGCTATTGCGATTTGCCGGTATTCGGCTTTTTCGATAAACTTTTAATCTGGAATTGTTTCAAACCCACCTTGCTCTTCCATTGAGGCAATCTTTCCGCTGGACCTTCTATCCGCTATCGGAAGTCAAAGAGTCAGCAATCAAACCGTCTTCGATCGCGGTCTGGCGCCACCTTACGGCGGGCTCTTTCCCTGGTACACCAGCCCGTTCGCCAGTAACATAGATTACTTCGTAGAGTTGGTATTGATCTGTGGCCCCCGTCTCTGGTTCATCAGGATTTTTGGAACGTAGACCATAGTTCTCGATCCGTTCCTTGATTCCAATCAACTGGCTGCGGGCCATAATGGAGTCTATGAATTGAAAGACCAGCAAGGCGAATTTTGCCGTAAAGCCCACAGCATCGGCGGACATCCGGATAATGAGCCGGGAACCTTTATTTTCCGGGGCAAGTCGCATGTCTACAACTAACCGGGTCATAGCACCAACGAATTTTGTACCCTTCACCCACCAGACGAGCGCCTTATTATATTCCATATGGCGCAGGTATCCCACAGGAGAAGCATCCCCTATCTTAGGTTCGGGGATCCAGGAGATGATGTGTCGTGCCGATTTCCTACCACGATTGTCTAACCAATCAATGCTGTACCACCCAGCACCGCGTCCCAATTGTGCAAGCCACGGCCATACAATCTGAGGACCGGCAGCTATCGAGATGGCGCGCGTCATGGGAACACGAGCCTTAGGGCCCCCTTCCAAATAGACATCCCCAGGCATTTTCAGGGCACGCTCTTCGCTGGTGGAACCCCAGCGCGTTCCCCAGTGCAGAAAAATGAAAAATCCAAGCGTTAATAGTGTAAACAGAGTGAGGAGTAAAATTAGGACTTGTGTAATCATCTGTATCCAAGCAGCATTGTTGGAAATATCTGGAATCGTGACAACGTTAATTTAATTTTCTCTAATATATCCACGGAATCAGTTTTTTTGTTTTTTGGGCATAATCTCTAAATTCGGTTCCATACTTTTTCTCAAGGTATCTATCGAGTGACGGAATGATAAAGAAGACAAAATTCAGTGTCATGATTGATGGGATGACCAACATACTAAAGCGATGCGTTATCATCGCAAATCCGGTAAAGAGAACGATATCTCCGAAGTAATTAATATGCATCGCGTATCTGAATAGTCTCTCTGTGTAAAGTCGACCTCTATTTTTCTCTTCGAATTTCCAAATATGCCTATAATATTCAGAATGAGTATTGATATAGGAGCCTGACAAATAAAGCAAAATACCGATTACCTCGACAATACCCACAACCTGTTTGTTATTTCCCCCGATCTTGGCAAAAGCATAAAGAACAAATGACATCAGGACCGTGATTGTTATCGTTTCGAGCCATGTCCACTTGCGTTTTTGGAAAACCCAGACAGTGATTTGGAGTCTCACGAAGTATATAATCAAACAAAATGCAATCAGCAGCCGACGTGAAAAGTTACCGGATATCTGATACTGTTTCAACCAGGTATCGGAATATTCCATGTCTGCAAACATCAGCCACGTGGATATGAAAACTGTGGCAAGAATGCAGCTGGAAAAAACCGATTTATGCCAAAAAGAAACATCATACTTATCTTTGAATATCATTTTTCAATCGATTCATATTGAGACAATCACAAAACAATCTGTATTTCGGAATATGAGAATATAACACGTCAGGCATAACTTGGTGTATCTGCCTACCACTATACAAAGGTCGATATCATTCCATATATTCAATTTCAAGTTTTAGCAGAGCAGATCGAAACGGGAATCAAGAAACGACAGAATATATGGCGGGCTTTGGAATGATCAGCTGGGATGATCTGAGGGCGTAGCGTCTATCCCATCGTCTATCAATCAGGAAAAATTAAACGGATTCAATCCGAACCCGTTCTAAGTGCTTGAATTATTTGGTCAGAAAAGTGTGACGTCCGGTCTATTTTTCTATTTCGAGTGTAAATATATAAATAGGATGTCCCCATCCCCACCATGTATCAGGATTAGTTTATAACCTCCTCGCAATAATTACCAGAGTTCGCGAATAGTCCTACTGAATATTGTATAAGCAAGCCCGAATACCTCCCAGCTACCAGACGCCTGGGATTAAGCGGAAGCGAACCCGAGTCGCGTACTCGGTGTAGCCGGGGAGCTCCTCATGGAGCGTGTGATCCTCAAGCGCCGTGCGGATCACGAGCAAGACCACCGTGATTAAGGCCGGAACGAAGGCCCAGATCGACGCAAGCAGGAGCGGTGTCGAGAGCATCCAGCCTGAGAAGCCCAGGTAGCCGGGGTGGCGCATGTAGGCGTAGGGTCCTGTGTCGATCACGCGATGTCCGTGGTCTGTCTGGATGCGCACAGTCTTCTCGAAGAACGGATTCACGACCATGGACCAAATGGCAAGAGCCCATCCGGGGACAAAGATAGCCAAACCCAGCAGCCACGCTGGCCCCGGCGCGCTCGAAACCCTGTCTCGAGCCTCGATTACCGCGGCAACATAGATTGCGACCACTGCAAATCCGAACAGAAAAGCCCAGCCCCTGTCCCAGGACTTTGTAAACTTGGCGACGCGCATGCGCCGCCGGATCAGCTCCGGATTCCACCGCGACAGGCACGCCAGGTTGATGGTCAAGGTCGTGACGACCATGCCTACGTAGATCCAGCCGAGTGTCCAGCCCAACCGGCGCGCGAGGACAAAGACCAATCCCGAGACAACGACCATGGCCGCTACGGTCAGGCCGACGATGACCTTCGGTATCGTTGCCAGGGAATCGGTGCGCTTCTCGACGTCCACCATTTCGGGTCCCTTGGAGTCCTGCTCAGAAATATTATTAACAAAACCTAACTACCGTTGTATTGAAAAACTACCAACTATCACGCTAAATGAAAATATAGCAAATACCAAATGGATATCACAAGAATTTTCAGAAGGCGTTGCAGTATGAGTCCGATACAGCTATTTTGTTTTGAATAGCCTTTCAAAACCTGGATATGGAGCTAATGGAATAAAATCGAAATATATTAAATCCTCCAGTACTAACGGCAGAGTTGATAATTTTTCTTTTGCTTCTTCCAAATTTTTACATTCAAGTATCAATACTGCACTTGTTCGGTCTGCTCGGAAATATATTTCACGAATCACTCCTTTTTTATAAAGCTTCCAAACTTGTCTTGCCTCAGCCTCTAAATGAGGTTGAAAATCTTCTACTGTTTTCCCATCATATTCTTTTTCGATTGCTAATATTTTCATTTAGAATAATCCATATTTATGCTGGACGTATAAAGATTGAGCTTAGCAACGCCGCTGAGCGGTGTCCGATGGAGCGTTTTTTAGATTTCATTTGGTTGGTTCAGAAATTCTTTGATTTCACGAACCAATATCTCCGGACGCTCTTCGATTACAAGATGCCCCGCTTGAGGCACCGTAACCAATTTAGAATTAGGAATTTTCTTATGAAGGGAATGCGCTTGCTCGACCGGTATCCATTTATCCTCTTCACCCCATAAAATCAAAACAGGCTGATGGATAGTGTTATATTTGGCTTGTATTTCATCGGTATATTTTGAATCAGCCTGAGCAATTTGCCTGTAAAATGCCGCTTTCCCTTCGACTCCTGTCCATGGCAGAACAATCTGATGTAAAGTTTCATTATCAATAGGCTTATATGCGGCGGTTTTAACATAAGCTTTTACAATGGCTTCATGGATATAATCAGGTACACCCGCAAAGGCTGCCTCGAATTTTCTGACATGTTCAAAGAATGGGGAACCCCATGGAGATAGCGCAACAGGATCAATTAAAATTATCTTCTTATAAGCCCTATCGTTCAAAATATGATTTCTGAGAACTGTGGTTCCGCCAAAATCATGACCAACGATGAAAGGTGTATATAGTTGCCATTCATTAAGCAGGGCATCTATCAATGTATTCTGTATACCCAGCGAAACATCAGCATCTGATTTATCCGATTGACCATACCCTAATAAATCGAAATAGTAGACGGTAAAACTGTTTGACAAACCAGAAATTAAGTGACGTAAATTGAATGATGACCATGGTGTTCCGTGAACCAGTATTAATGCTGGACCACTGCCTTCGATTCCATACCTAATTTCACGTCCTTCAAAATTGAATTTATTGTTGAGTTTCCAATCACTCATAATCGTTATTATACTCCTAAATCTAATCCTAACCTGTACTATCTGAACCCTAAAATATTAATCATTACAGATTACCGATATGTTGAGATAATTCAATATTTGGCTATTTCTCATGTATGGTATGGTTATCTCAGGTTTTTGGAAACGTCAATATCGCTGATACATTGGAGGTATCACTCCTTTTCAAAAAGTTCTTAAAACCACTATATCTTGTAGTAACCAAAAAAAAGAGAAAAACTCGTTAATGCTGGATTCTACCTTCTGTATTTTTTCTCCTTCATTACAGATTTAACAAATTTCCCGAACTTTTTATCTTTTCGCTTTTTCTCTAAATATGACATTTCATAAAAAGCAGATTCCTTATTTAATTTTATAAAATTTTGATAGCGTTCCTGTGAAATTATTCCATCTTTTAAAGCAGCCAATATTGAACAGCCTTGCTCTTGTGTATGGGAACAATCATTGTAGCGGCATTGATTTGATAACTCTGCTATTTCATCGAATGTACTATGAATACCGGTATCAACCGCAAAATTTCCGAGTTCTCGCATACCTGGTGTATCTATGATCATTGCCCCGTTTTTCAAATTTATTAATTGACGGCGGGTCGTTATATGTCTTCCTTTTCCATCTTTTTCTCTAACGCTGTGAGTTTTAAGTCGCACTTCATCCTGAAGGTTGTTTATTAAGGTAGTTTTACCAACCCCTGATGATCCAAGCAAACAATACGTTTTCCAAGGAACTAATAACTCTTTAAAATGTTGCAGCCCCGATTGATCTTTATTGCTAAAAGGCACTACTCGAATATCAGGTATTAGAGCTTGAATTTCTGTAATCTTTTTATCTATCTCATTAACGGGCAGCAAATCACTTTTACTCAATAATACAACAGGTTGGATATCGCTCTCATTTACCATGACCAAATAGCGTTCTAATCGTCTGAGATTATAATTGGTGTCAAGTGACTGAACGATTAAACCAGTGTCGATATTAGTGGCCATTAATTGAAACTCGATGTTCTTACCGGATGTCTTCCGTTTTAGTACGGATTTTCTTGTAACAATCTCACTTATGATGGCGAAAGAATTTTTATCATAGTACTGAGCAATCACCCAGTCTCCTGTGGCTGGGTAATCTAACGAAGAATCAGCACTGAACATGAGTTTACCAGTTACTTCGGCCGATACATCACCTTTGCCATTGTTAATGGTATAACTATCCTTATGGACGGTAATAACCCTTGCAATTTGGTGGTCAATTAATTTTGTAGGATCAATTCTATCAAAAAACCAATTATTGAAACCTAATTGTACTATCTTCATTGGCAAATTTTTCATAAATATTGCTCAATTTCATAAACTATGGTGAATGCCACATGTTGTGGTTGCGCTCAATATAAAAAAATTGCATAAATTGCGAATACATGAAAAATGCAATAATTTCAGATAAAAAAACGATATCACCACCGCATCTATTCTATTTACCGCACAAATTTGAAGTTTTTCAAGTCTTAATGTGACCATCTTCCCAGCCTTTCAAGCAATTCTTCCCACCGGTTGCTGTACAAATCCATCATATCCCTGTCGATCTATATATATTGATTTATGAGGTGTCCCGACCCATCCGTTCGTCTTTTAATCAAAAATTTGAAAGGAAATCCTATGAGGGCTGTTATTTTTAAGACCCCAAATGCGGTATTTAAATTTGACCAGAAGGAGGTGATTGAAATTATCCTGTGCAATAGGTCAAAGTATGATCTTGATCAGGTTGCGAATTTACAGAATCTAATTTCAACCGAGTGTAATGAAACCATAGTGATTCCGGAGGAGCCCGTCTATTTCGATTCTATTGCACTTGATTTAATTAAAATCGCCACCAGCAATGGATCAGTGTTCTGTAAAACATGCAATAAAAGGTATTCCGTAAAACAACTGAAATCAATAAAGGTCGGGGGCGGTGCAAAGCCATTTTTCATTAGGCAGGAAAAGAAAAAAGGAATCAGAGAGCTATTCAAAAAGAGGCGCAAACCACCCTCAATGTGTGGTGGCGAAGGATACACGTGCCCTGAGGATCATACCCTAATTTCGATGATAACCTGGAAAACTTTCTAAATAGGAGGATAAAAAAATGCAAAAATCATCTTTGATAATTATTACACTGTGTGTGGCGGCAACCCTGACCCTTTCAGCAATTACGTCAAAGATCATAAAGCGTTGTGATCGCGAAAAGGACGATTGAATGAATTATAATCGGTCTCTGAAATGACAATACACTATATTTGACCAGTAGATAAATGAAAACAAATCTGAAAACTTCAACCGGCACACAAATGTATTCCCTATTATCATAGGTTAGCTGGAATTCAATATCCGATATTGTCCCTGCCTTCGTATGGTCGTCACCAACCTAACCATTTTTCCAACAACCTATTCATAGATTAACAGCATATTTAAAATACTCGCTTATTTCACAATCAACCATTCATTAAAAAAGGAGGTCGTATGCTTAATAATTGCATTCTCACAGGAAATTTAGGTGCTGACCCGGAAATCTTTTATACTTCTGAAGGCGAAGCTGTAGCGTCATTTAATCTGGCATTCAGGAGTTCAAAGAAAAAGACTGGATGGATCAAAGTCACCTGTTTCCGTCGTCTGGCGGAAATCGCAGAGAAATATCTTCACAAGGGCGCCCGTATTGGAATTGTTGGCACGCTCGATCAGCAAAAATGGGAGACCGATGAAGGAGTTCAAAGAAGCTCGTTTCAATTGATTGCCAATTCCCTGGAATTCATTAAAACAGATGGCAGAGGATTTGAAGACGGGCAGGATAACGACGACACTCCATTTTAGAAAGGGACCAATGACCAAACGCACTGTAGATTTAATCATTAGGATCGGAATAGAAATTGTTGAATGGATATCAATCATACTTAAAGAAAAAAGGGGGACCAATGACAGCAAAAGAAATCCAGAAAAGAAACGAAAAGGCTGAAAGTCTCAAAGTTTTACAATCAGAGGACGGACAGTTCTTCGTCGAAAGCGAAAAAGGGAAAATTCTTTACAACATTATTCTCGATGATGATGAAACCAGCTGCACATGTGGGGACTTTGCCAAGAATTCAAAAAAGGATTCCAATTTCAGATGCAAGCACATCCTGTCGGTTATGAATGCGATCCCAAAAAGGGAAGTTGAAAATGCAAGGTTTTGTGAAAAATCAGTTCCAAAACTCGATGATCGCTTCATGACCAATATAAAAGGTAAAGATTTTGTGCTCTATGCCGGTGTGCTCGATCTGGCAACACAAAAAGGTCTTTTGAAGTTGGAGGTTGAATTGCTGCAATTTCCGACAAAAGAAAATGGGAATGAGGCCATATGCCGGGCGGTTGCAGAATCCAAAACAGGTGAAGTGTTCTCTGATATAGGCGACGCGAACCCTCAAAACTGTCATGCAATGATAGTGAAGCATTTAATACGGATGGCATCTACCCGCGCCAAGGGGAGGGCTCTTCGGGATATGTGTAACATCGGTATCGCCTGTATTGAGGAGTTGGCGGATTTTGATGACGTCATAGGTTCCGATAAACCTAAAAAGACAACCCGTAAAAGGGCGGCTGGCAATACGGATAAGAAGGCAACTAAAGCAAAGACCAATACCAAAAAGAAACACCCGGTGAAGGATAAACCTGAACCTAAGGCAAAGGCGAAGCAACCTAAGAAATTTGCCAATTCGGAAACTGAGGGGCAATCGGATGATCAGAACAAATCCACGCAACCTAAAATGTCAGAAGCCCAGAAACGCGCAATTTATAATCTTAGTCGTAGGCGTGGCATCTCTGTTGAGGAATTGGAGCAGATGGCCATGGATGCCTATCAATGTGAACTGGAGAACCTAAACAGCAAGGATGCAAGCACCTTTATCAGAAATCTGCAGCAAGCAGCGTAACCTATAAATTCAAATTCTTATCTTACAACCTATAATAGGCGATAGGCAGAACCTAACTCGGGAGAGAACGGTGCCTATCGTCTTTTCTATTTAAAAAAGAACGCAGTTCCTGCACCTAACAGCATCCTAAAGGAGGTAAAAAATGCTTTTAAGTGAGCTTAGGCAGACACCGCACCTATCCGCATCGAGCATAGGAGATTTTATCGAGTGCGGGCTTTTATATAAATTTGGCCGGATTGATAGGATACCTATGGAATTTGTAGCTGACGCCCTTGAGTTCGGGTCAACCATTCACCGGGTATTGGAATCTTATTACCAGGCGAAGATGATCGGCGATAGGATGTCACTTAGAGATGTCCATGAATTCTTTGAACAGAAGTGGCGAGAAGCAGCTGAAGGCAGAGAAGATATCAAATACGCCAAGGGTAAAGATTTTGACACATTATTGATGGAGGGACGGGATCTTCTCACCGCATGGTACATGAATTTAAAGGATGATAGTTTTAATATCCTGGGTATCGAGGAAGCTTTCAGTTTTACTATTCCCGGTGTTGAAGTGCCTATCATCGGGGCCATGGATTTAATTGAGGAAGACGAATCACAAACGCTTATCATCACAGATTTTAAAACAAGCGGTAGGTCTTATTCCGCTGATGAGGTCGATAACAATTTTCAGATGCTCATCTACTATATGGCAGCCAGGGCAAACGGATATGCGGACCGGGAGATCATTCTCAAATTCGACACACTTATAAAAACGAAGAAGCCAAAATTTGAGCAATATTTCACGGTACGATCTGAAATTGACGAGCTACGGGCCATTAGAAAGATACAGGCAGTGTGGGCAGCTATTCAAAATAATTCTTTTGTCCCTAACGATACCGGATGGAAACACAAAAATTGTGCCTATCGCAAGGTCTGTGACGAATGGTTTTTAAGGAGGGCGGCATGACGAAAAAAGTGATCAATCATGTACAGGACTATTTAACCGTTGTCGGGGAAGATAAGGTTTATCAAATTGTAAATGTCGAGTTGCTGTTGCGAAGGCATCCCCCTGAGGCTGTAATCGCTTTTCTTCAACAGCTTCGCAGTGAATATCAAAAGGAGCTGGGCCAATTGATTAAAAACAATAAAACCGATGCCCGGATCAATGAACTGGTGGCCAAGAATTTCAGAATCAAGATGGCCATCAACACAATTAAAAACGCTAAGGAGGTGAAAGATGCCGCTTAAATTGAATAAGGAACAACGGGCTGCTGCGGAATTTCTGAATGGAACCTGTGTCGTTGTAGCAGTGCCGGGGTCAGGAAAAACTCTAACGATGACTCATCGTATTGGCAATCTGGTGAAAAAAGGCGTGGCCCCGGAAAATATTCTTGGATTGACCTTTACGCGCAATGCGGCTGAAGCCATGCGGGATAAATTGATTCCGGTGCTTGATGATATGTCCAGTCGAGTCACACTTTCAACGATCCACAGCTTCTGTCACTATCTGCTCAGATGCGAAGGGAAAACATTTGAGATCTTATCTGGCAAAGATCAGATTATCTTTATGCGGAATGTGATGAAACGACTTAAGGTAAAGGATTTGTCAATTGGTATGATTTTACGGGAAATCTCTTTGGCCAAAAGCAACCTGATAACAGCTGATGAATTTCGCTTACTGTATGAAGGGGATAAATCCATCCAGAAGGTTGCTGACATATACGAATCGTATGACCGGGAAAAATCTAAAAAACTGCTCTTTGATTTTGATGATCTGTTAGTTGAAACACACCGGCTGTTGAATGAAAACGATGAGGTCAGGGATAAATACAAGGGCACATTCAGGCATCTTTTGGTCGATGAATTTCAGGATATTAATCCCATACAAAGTGAGATCCTAAAAATCCTGGTTAACAATTCGGAAGAAGGAACGAGTTTTTGGGTATGCGGAGATGACTGGCAGTCCATATATGCATTTATCAGTATAAAGGATTTAAGAAAGGCGTTGCGTTGGAAGGTGATTCGTTCGCCAGTTATGAATATCTATGGACTGGGCTTTTGCGTCTGCAGGTGGGTTTTGACAAGGGAATTATCGAGACCGGGATTTTGATGCTAACAGCAGCCAGAAGTGAGAATTCATCTTATGGGACCAGTCGGGATCTTTCTGAGGCAGAGGTTGAATTGCTTTATCCAACCATCAGCCTACCCTGCAGCATCGCGTTATTTGACCTGGGTCCACCGATAATCTCAAATGGAACGGAGGAAAATATTGATGGCACATCCATTCCTACCGATGACAAATGAAATGCTAAAGAAACTGACCCAGATAATGCAGGATTCTATCTTAACAGCCAAATTTTCCGAACCACGGTTCGTTTTTGAAATCCCAAGGGTCATATCAACCAAAGAATCAAACTCGCAGAATTCAGAAACCAACCAGCCACAATTTCCCCACTAATAACCGTTTTAAGTCAAAATCCTTCAATTCGTTTAATCAGGCAATCCGGGAGCCGTCCGTCCGCTCGTTTGGATACGCACCCTGTTAGCTTCGTCAGGGAAAATATAGTGCATCAGGCGGTGAAAGATTCACCTCCCGGAATTCAAATTCGTCACAGCGTTACAAAATTCAACTCAAGGGAGGATCTGAAATGGCATACACACCGCAGCTCAGTTACCGATCATCATGCACGTTGAGACGAATTGCGTGGGCGCTGGGAATACCAATGACTAAAGCAATTGAAAGGGTATTCGATCACATGCCGGTTATTCTGGATAAAGAAAAAGTCTGTCAGGGGTGCCGGGATAAAAGCAAATGTGATGATTGCGATTTCAACAACCGACTTTAATTAAATTGAAACCTGTAGATTACAGGTAAAAAATGGAGGTGACCATGAATAATATTACAACACTGGAAAAAGTCTTTAACCGGGTCGATGCACTGTCACAAAATTGTTTCGATCAAAATGTAAACGTTTCTGATATCGCATTTGAGAACCTTAATTCAGTTAGTATCGCCGGTGAATCCCATCCTTTAAGAACTATTGCGCAAAGATCCATTAGTTGGCGATTGGGAATTCCCTTTCAATATTTGAGAAAATGCCCGCCGGAAATTCAATCCGTAAATCTTAATTACTGGATTGAACATGAAAAAAATGAACAGCTGTTCTTCAGATTTAGTGGAAAGGAAGTGAGGGCGATCTTCACCCCCAAATATAAACCGGTGGATAATTTTGAAGTCTGTGAAAGATTGGACTCAATGGGATACGGTCCTGACACCCAGGTGCAGTGTAATCTTGACCCGGAATTTATGTCGCTTAGCATTCTGGATGGCAAAAAATCATTTGAGATTAACGGGGATAAGTTCAAGCCAGGCATTTCCATATCTAATTCCGAGGTGGGTCTTGCATCCCTGTCGATAGCGGCATTTATCCTCAGGTTGATCTGCACCAACGGAATGGTTTCAAAGACCGAAATCAGTGTATCCTATCGTCATGTTTCAACTAAAATCTTAGATGAGTTTCCTGCTACCATGGGCAAAGTTTCCCTTGAATTGGGGGCACAGAAAAGTAAGATCGGTCTATCAATGGAATCACCTGTGGATGATCCTTTGAAAACGATCGAAAGCTTCAATCGCCAATTTAATCTGAATCAGCCCCAGAAGGAAGCAGTCGAATGGGCGTGGCCACAGGAGATGGGGGACAATATGTTCGCAGTGGTAAATACCTACACCAGAGCTTCACAGTTTAAGGATCTCTCTGCTGAGAATTCATATCAGCTGCAGCGAGTTGGTGGCAATATTCTGGGGATGCTCAATTGATGAGAAAAATCTGTTAACGACTTAAGATTTGAATGACTGTTTAGAAAAATGAGGGGTTGGGGTTTGATCCGGACATTGAGAGTTTGTGACAGATCAAACCCTAACTCTATCTTGGTATGGATGGAGCTTAGACCTTTTTATGGCTCTGTCATAATATAGAGGGGCAGGATAAGAAAAACAGCTCACCCCGTCAATTAATCATCTGGGCGTCTGATCAACTGAAAGCCGGGGAGATCCGTCTCATTGAAACCACGCTTGAGGAAGATGAAGCCACAAAAGCCCGACTTGATGCATGCCGTAAATAAAAAAGAGAACGTTATGTTCATAAAAGGAAATGAAGTACTTTATAAATGAGTTAATTTATCTCACTGTACGAGCACGAATGGACCTAATAGCATTAATAGCAGCTTGTCCAATGTCGGATCTCTCTATTAGCTTTTCTAATAGGGGAATCGAGGACTCATCTCCTATCTCTTCCAACGTTTCGATCATAAACCTTGCATGTTTTTCCTTGAAATACTGGTGATCCCCAAAAATACATGTTAATTCAGACTCTATTTTAATACCAGATTCAAGAATAGACCGGACTTCTGAACCAAAGAAGGTGATTAAGTCTTTATAGAATCCAAGACGTGCACTCATTCCACCGCGAATTTCCTCTTGAATGCGCATTAAAGGATCTACTGCAGCATGACTGTATCTATTAAGAAGGTTATGCCAACAAGACGAGCATTTACTGCGAATAGTTTCCTCTCCAACTGATGGTTTGTGAAGCCAGAATAAAATCTCACGATAAAATTGCCATGCTGCTTCATCATCTCTCATTGGGCGCATTAAACGGGGAGGTTCTTCGGTATACCGACCTAATCCTATTATAGCTAACAAAAATGATTTAATTGAATCCTGCACATTTGCATATTCAGAGCCTGGGATTGCAGCCCACCTTTCAAATGCTGGAAATGTTCTTGGATCTTCTATTTTCAATAATCTGTTTAAGAGAGTATCCACAAAAAAAGCATAGCTCGGAGCTCCGAGAGCCGCCATAGTCATGAAACGCGTGAGTTCGTCTTTGCTCAATTGCTCAATCGCTTCATAATAAATGCCTTGAAAAACTTCTTCAAATATTTTTGAATAAATAGTGTAAGCCCACCGATTAGAAAATTCTTCCGGATTCTCAGGCAACCTTTCCGTCAATGATGGTTTAATTGTATCAATCCATTCTTGCTCAGCCTCCATTAGCTGTTTAATCTCTTTATCTGTATCTGAAGTAGGGTATAAAAGGCGATAAATTTCGTTACGCGCGTCTTCTACAGTCATTCCTATCTCGATAGCACCAGTTCCTGACAGTATTTCAATAATAGTAGTACTTAGAGCTAAGTCTCCTTCATGATCTAAACCTTCAATAATATCGATCAAGTCTGACCGAAGTGAATCGCTACAATGGTTAATTACCACATTTATGGCTTCTAATGCATGAAGGCGCAAATGATATATTCCAGTATCCCAGCAATATTGCAGCAATCCTGGAATTTCTCTGAATAACAATGAGTTACCTAATCTTCTGATGAGTTCACACATTAAATAAAGGGTGCCAAAGGACTTCTTATCATAATTTATAAGTAATAATTGAGTAAGATTTGTGAGCTTTGATTTTTTTTCTGGGACGTACCAAATTTGCGATATAAGAATTTCCGATAATATAGTGGACACAGGTAGGCTTTTATCAGAGGTCCAAACAAAGAGCATAGGAAACAGATCATTTCTTAATTTAGTTTTTGCGTCCTCTGAAAATCCTTTGCCGTCAAGAATTTTAAAACATGTATGGTCTGTTTCTTGAATGAGCTTGAGCACAGGATCAATAAAAATTCCATTCATGAAAGCTTTTCCAATCACGACCATTAGTGCTCGCTCATAAGCTGTCCAGCTAAATAAATTGTTAAGTTGTATATTTCTTCTGAATGGTCCTTTCCCAGGCTCAAAAGCAAGATCTATTTCTCTCAGTTCTTTATTTGCTTTTTCAAATAATTCGTCGATATCATGATAAATAACCTTTTTAACGTGCCTCCCAAAGTGCCCTTCAATACTTTCAGATAGTAAATTTTGAAAATTTTTAAGGCGCAGTAATTTTTTTGCACTTTCTGTTTCAGCTTGTGCTCCGAGAACAAAATCAGCAAGATGGTGATTTCGTGGCTTCTCCATCTCTATAAAGAGGGCATCTCCATAAACGTAGTTTGAAAGTATAGCTTCAGCTTCGAAAAACCACTGAATCATTTCATGAGAAAAAGCTGAGTCTCCATGCTGCAATTCAATAAGTCCAGATTCCAGAATAGTTGCAATTGCTTCGGGCTTAGCGTGGACCTTTTCCGTGATTGATTCAGCAACTCGTTTGAATTCTGCCAAAGGCATGGTAGTCGATAATCGTTCAGACATTATTTGAGCGATCTTCACAAGGATTCTAAAAGCAAGCGAACCATCCTGACCACGATCAAGACATTTTCTCGAATATGAATTAAATAATATGTACTTTGTTATATATCTTCCAGCTTCAAGCGCGCTTTGAATTGCCAAAGAGATTTCAAACGGTGTTCTCAAAGCATCGAGCATTATCCCAATACGTGATTCAGGCTTGGTTAAGTAAATTGCCGCAACCTTCAGTTTTTCCTCATTGGTCAAATAATTCAAACGGAAGATCATACCAGATAGCGCTGAGGGAAGATCAAGTTCTGATTGTGAAGTGAATATTATAGAAAGCTTATATCTAAGCACAAAGGCTTGAAGAGTTTCTATCAGTGAGCCGAGTTTCCTAACTGGGCACTCATTGACACCATCGATGATTAAAAATGGCTTTTTCCCAGAAGCAGATAGAATACGAAAAAGTTGCCCAGCATTTCCTGGGTGCAAGGGGGCTACACTTCTATCAAGTAAATCAGAGAGGCGCTCCGAAAAGTACTTGCCTGGTACAAAAACTGGGGCGAAGCCGGCAGAAATTGCCTTGACAGATAGATGCTTTATCAAATGGGTTTTACCAGAACCAGATGGTCCAATGAGCTGAAAATTTTTATTTAAGCGTAATAGAGATTCAAGAGATTCTAACTTGCAGGGTTCTCCTTTCGTTGTCATTTGAGTCTCTGCGAGCTTGTTTAGGTTTCTTGTGTAAAAGTCAAGGAAACGTCCTATATATGCTTCAGACTGTTGTATCGCCTCTCGTTTTTTTGGATGAGCAGCATCAGCAACTATTTTCTGTCTAAGACCTAATTCCATGGCAAATTCCAACCAGATATCATTTGTCCATCCTGGGTTAGTCGTGCTTGAAAATACGAATTGTAAAAATTCAGAGTAGCCTTTTACATATGTTTTATAATCTCCAGAAGTAATTTGTGACCCGGATGGTACCTCAGGAAATATACAAACTACACTTTCTATTGTTGTGAAATATCTTTTGTTCCCGGTAGGATTTTTCAATTCAGGATGCTTATTCAAGAATGAATGCATTTCATCACTTATTGCGTATTTCGCCTCTCGAGCTTGGTGGTAAGGATTCCTTTCACCGAGTTGATTAATTAAGGTACCGTTAGCCTCTCTTAGCTCCCACGGTCCATTAATCTGCCCAAATACCGACACATTATAGTTTTTGAGCTCGACTACACAAGCACAGTTTGATGTAATGATTACAAAGTCGATTTGCAATTTTAATCGACCCGCGAAAAAATTTGCAAAGATCAGGGTGTCCTCCTGGCGCTCAAGGAGATCTTTTCGCAATGTATCAAGGAATTGTATTTCTGAAAGTTCTTTTAGAGGATTACCGTAAAAAACAGCAATTTTCGGCTTTGCATCAAGAGTCATTTGCTTTTGCCTCTATTCTTCCTTTATTAGGGATCATCTATTAAATTTTATGCTAATCGGATTATCAAAGCGTAATATCAAAAAAACTCATATCTAAATAGAAAACTGCTTTGGAGAAGCTAAAAGATAGCTTAATTCGACTGCTAAAAGCTGTCAAGGAGCTTTTAGGCTCGAGTTTTTCGGGCAGCGTTTTAATCAAGCTTTAAGATCCCAGGAAATTGGAGAAAAAGAAAAAAGACAGATTAGCAGATTAGAATTGCTGTGTTTGCGTCTTTTTAAGAGTGGGATTTGGTTTGCCAAATTGTAAAAATTTACAGATTAATTACTGACCGGAATAAAAAATATAACCTATTGAATTTATTTTATATAAATGGTAAAGGCAGCGGGAGTCGAATTTGCATCTTCAATATATAGAATATAGTGTGTTTACAACAATAGCGTGTGATTTGGATAAAGGTTCATGATTGCATAAATCACACCCTGACAAACATCCAGCGCTGCATTTCTGTTCTTGATGTTGACCAGATCGTTGACATCACCTTAAACCAGATGAGAGAGGAGTTCAGGTCATCCCGAGAAAAACGCTATCACGCAAAGCCAAAGACATGCGCTTTATTCGAGCATGAATACGATATACCCCTTTCAGACGACGATTGGAAAAAAACCGTTGATAATATGGAACAATGCCTGCGGAATTTTTACGCTTCAGAAACCTTCGTCATACTCAAGGCACTCCCCCAAGAAATGTGGTTGGAGGTTGAGGACTTTTCATCTTTTAATTTGAATAACACCAAAATTTGGGCGGTGTTGGATTGCAGTTTTCGGACAGAGGATGGTGGGATCACGATCATTGATTGGAAAACCGGTCGGAGCATGAGTGAGGATGTCTCCATGCAGCTTTCCTGCTATGCCATGTATGCCATGAAAAAGTGGGGAATCGATCCGGAGAAGGTAAAACTAATTGAATATAATCTAATGGCAAACCAGGGTGCGGAATTTACTGTGACCGGTGTCGAGATTGAAAATACCAAGGGGTATATTGCTGGGAGTATTGCTGACATGCAGTCGTTATTGGTTGATGTTGACGAAAATGTGCCCAGAGAGGAGGCAGTATTTCGGAAAGTCGAGGATGATCGGATCAGGGATAGATGTAATTTCAGGAAGGTTTGTGATTAGAAATTAAAAAAAACTGGGGGTGTCAATTATCTTTTTTGGAACGTTTACCAAAAATAATTTAAGGTGTGACCGGATCTGACAAAGGTGTTTGATAATATATTCTCCAGGAAAGGAGGAAATATTATGCACACCAATCCGATGATGCCAAAACCAATGAACGAAGATGAACTTGAGAATGTCAAGAAAAAGATTATTGAGACGTATTTATTCCTCATTAGTCACACCGGATATGACCCAAAGGTCATTGAGGTCATGAAGCTGGCTGCGCTGGCTGATTTGCAAAGAAGGTACGAGGCTGGGGAGCTTTGGTAAAAAGCATCCAATTTTTATATAGCCAATGCGGCATTGCCGATTTTTCCTATATACAATTCAAAGTGGGGGAAAAATGGATGACAGCTCTCACGAACCTGACCACGACCGGCGATCTTTCTTGTTTAAAGTAATGGCTGGCGGATCCTTCCTGCTGAGCATGTGGTTAACAGCACTTTTGAATTGGCTCATAAGAAAACTTTTTATTTCAGCAATTACTTAATTTATCCGGACCTACTCATAATTGTCGTTAGGTCTTTGAGGAAACATGAAAACTAAACCATCTTGGTATTACAATCAATCAGCAGTGATCCCTTTCAAAACAAATGAAGGAATGACAGAGATTGTGTTAATAACGTCAATCACCTCTGGAGCCTGGGGTATACCCAAAGGAGTAGTTGAAAAATCTATGTCTCCAGAGGAATCTGCATCCAAGGAAGCATTTGAAGAGGCGGGGGTAATTGGAAAGGTATCTAATGAAATGATTGCTGATTATGAATATGAAAAATGGGGTGGCACCTGCAAAGTGAAAGTTTTTCCACTTCATGTCACAGACATTTTTGATGAATGGGATGAAATGAATGTAAGAAAGCGTATCATAGTTGAAATAAAAGAGGCCATATCACTTATCAAGAAGAATCAAAGGGAAGTACTAATGAAGTTTCAGGAGATAATGAGCATAACGTATCGCAACTCAGCGCGTTGACAGATTAAGTTGTACTTAATTTGTAAAATAAAAGATTGAATCTTGATCATTTCACCTTTAGATATCATACCATTCGCTTCTTATCCACGACTCCGAGCTCTTTAACGGGATTCATCACCCTTCCTTACTTAATAATCTGAATATTTTATTCAATTAATTCTCTGTCGATTCATAAATCTTTTTTCCAATTGATAACCATGTTAATCTGCTTCTTGGTTTCGGGAGACGGATCTGAAAAATCCTCATTATTTTTTCGAAGTTCCCTGATCATTCCAATCACATCAATGCCAGCGGCCATCCCGTGTCTTGCCAAATAGCAACCGACAACTGTGCCGGTCCTTCCTTTGCCACCCCAGCAGTGCACATATACCGGTTTATCGTGTTTGTTGCACATATCAATCTGATTTAAAATCCGAACCATTTGACGCTCCGTTGGGACGGAGAAATCCTTTATGGAAATTTGGTCGAACGTAACGGTGATTCCCATTTTATCTGCAATAGTTTCCATGTGGTCAACGTATGGCGGGAATGGATCGTTCGGGCTATTGTATTCTTTAGGTTCCATCAAACTGATAACATGCCTGATTTCCTCTTGAATAAGACCTTTGAGATTTCTTTTTTCCTCGATTGGATCTTCTGATCCGGGATAACAACCGGCGAGAAGCTTTCCGGGAACAACCCAATATGACCGATTAAAAGGGGTCTTCAATATTTCTGTCATAAAACCGCACTCCTTTCCCAGTTATTTTCTTATACTATCATATGTGTTTGACAGATCCGGACAAAGTTCAGGAAAAAATATGAAAATTGAATTTCAAATTTCCAAATATCAAAGATACAAGAAATGATTTCAAAATTTGGTAAGGGACCGTTTCTCGGAGTCCACTGGGGAAAGGGAATAAAAAAATAGTGACATCCAAGATTGTATACTCGAATTAATATTTTGTTGACTTGGCAACCGATAAATGTGATTTCTGTTCGATCGAAAATCGTAACACCACCTCAAACCTTGAATATGATAGAAAGATCTTTATATTGCGCCTTACTGTAAGAGATTTTGGATTAGCGTTATCTGTACCCGTCATATGGGGCATGGGGTTCACTTTTGCAAAAGCTGGTTTGAATGAATTCCCTCCCCTATTTTTAATGAGTTTACGATTTGCCCTGTCTGCATTAATTCTATGTTGGTTTTTCCCGCCCCCCGTAGGACAGTTTAAGGTTATTTTTCTATTGGCTCTGGTCAGTGCTACGATCCAGTATGGCCTCACATTCACTGGCCTAAAAGGATTGGATGCATCAACTGCTGTCTTTCTTGTTCAATTAGAAGTTCCGTTTGGGGCATTGCTGGCATCAATCTTTTTTAAAGATAACTTGGGATGGTTACGTGCTTTTGGAATGGCTGTTGCGTTTTTTGGAGTTGGATTGATTGCCGGAGCACCAAGCATACGAAATCAATTGTTTTCAGTCTTCTTGGTTGTCTCTGGTGCACTCACATGGTCTCTCGGCCAAGTCATGATAAAAAAGATGACTTCGATCACAGGATTTCAACTGATTGCATGGCTTTCGTTTTTTGCAGGTCCGCAGATGCTTATCTCTTCACTATTGATTGAAAACGGACATCTCGAATCTATAAAAAATGCGACGATAATAGGATGGGGAACCGTTATTTACCTTGGAGTTATAATGACCGCGGTCGGTTATGGTCTTTGGTATCATATTTTGAAGAAATATGATGTCAATCAGGCAATGCCTTTTCTACTCCTGTTGCCGGTTTCATCACTCATTGGTGCCGTACTCTTTTTGGGTGAACGACCAAATTTAGGTACTATGCTCGGTGGCACCATCATTATTATTGGGGTGGCCATAATTGTTTTCGCCGGACAAAGGATGGCGTCTATAGAATAAAAGGTACCAATCAGATAAATACAGGGAGAGCCATGAATAAACTTGAACTCATTAGCGCATTGAGAGATGAATGTCAGATTTCAAAAAAAGAAGCTGCAACTATTGTAGACTTGTTTTTTAATGAGATGGCCAATGCGCTTGCTAAAGGTGATCGGGTTGAAATCCGTGGACTGTGTTCTTTTTATGTTAAAAAATACAAAGCGTATGCCGGTAGAAACCCCAGAACTGGCGAGACTGTTACTGTGGCTCCCAAAAAATTGCCGTTTTTTAAGTGTGGGCAGGAATTGAAGAGGAGGGTTGATTATTGATTAACGGATTTAAACTGACACTGTATTTTTATGATTCCAAAAATAATCAGCATCATAATCGGACTCGTCGCAGTCGGATTTTTCATATGGAAATTTAAAGAAACCCCCTATTGTCGACCGTGAGTTTTGTTGCCAATTGGCGGGGGCGTAGGTTACGCTGCATATTGGATTTTGAAAACATTCTTTACGTAATTTATGAGAAATGACATTACCAGATTCAATTATACAACAAAAACTCGCCTCCCTTAGAAAATCCAAATTCAAATTAATCCAGAAAGACCGGGATTACATTTCCACCATAGGTCTCGAAACCATCAAGGATCACGCATATCAATTTATTAATTCCAGGGTTGCGCTCGCTTTTCCCAAATATGACGGCAAACAAACCCCGATGAGAGGCATCCAGTTTTCATCGCCCAGCATGCCACCGCCACATGTTGCCGGGGGTGCATATCAAAGTGGCATGGTATCGAGAAGGATAGAATGTGATGATAGAGATAAGATTGAATACAGGACCAGAAAGGTTTCAACTCGAAAACCATGCGGTGGATGGGGAGCGGCAGAGGGCATTTTGAACATGTTGATGTAAATTTTCTTTAGTGCTATGAAATAATACGTATTGAAGGAGATTGAAAATCAAACACTGAAAATATCAATAACGGGTTAAGATATCATCTTAGTATCTGAAATTATTGCATATTGCTGATAATGGCAAGATACATCAAGGCTGGGGTCTATCAAATCCAGGCTCAAATACAGTATATATCACAAGGGGTGTCCGAAAGGGATAGTCTCAATATATCTCAAGTCCGCTTCAATCATCGTTTTTCTGTATAACATACCTAATTTGATGATATACTGGTCAATATACTAACTGATTGGCTAAAGGTAAATCATTATGAATACTTGGGATGATTTCGAGAATGAAGCAAGCTTTGTTGAAAAAACCACTTGTGAACAAGAACCGGAGATAGTAAGTTTGATGAAGGATTCTATCGGCGTTTTTGCCGACGGATTCTCTGCTGCAAAAGGGTCAGATTCATCGGATGAAGCGTTAGCAAAAATGAGTTTGCTATCTCATAGTTTTGGAACCTTGAAGTGTTCAGTAGATACAGCGTTACGTGGTTACTATGTTCAATCAATGAATTTACTTCGAATAGTGTATGAAAATTGGGTTGCATATAAATATTTGGAAAAGAATCCTGATAATGCAATCCTTTGGATTCGCTCAAGTAAAAGAAAAAAACCTCCGGGACATGCGGCAATGCTTCGAGAAATAGATGATGACTATAGTTCTCTAAAAGGTAAATTGAAAGGCTGGTATAAAACCCTTTGTAGCTTCGCTCATACTGATCCACTTAACTTGCTATCCCAAATTTCAACGTCTGAAGTACCGGGTGAAACATCAATACAATTCGGAGCAACTTATAAGAAGGATTTATTCAGGACTTCTGCCTATTCAATATGCTTGTGGGCTGGAATATCAATCATGAATGTTGGTTCTCGGGTGCCAGATAATGACCAATGGCGTGAGCAGACGGCTACAGTTCAAGAGAAGATATTGAAATTCATTGAACAAGAAAATAAAGACTTCAAGTTAAAAAAAGTTTGAATGGCCAACAATCGTGTTCAGTGGACCGCGAGGGTCTTGCCGCCACTGACACGCAGCGTTAGGCAGGCAAGCTTGGAGGAGATATGGGCTGGAACTTTAACATGAAAACGGCGAATATAGTAGGCTGGTTAACGGCTCCTGATCATCTGCGCCCGCCTGCAGATGAACTTGATACTAATGAGATCCGGATGTTTCTCGACCGTCTTGGTTGGGGTGGGACTGAAGACACTGGGTTCATCTCCGATGACCCGTCCTGGATCGAAGACATTGCAAGAGATAGGCAACGGATTATCGACGCCAGCTGGGATGAAACGCGTTTCTTACACGACGGCCTGCACTTGCTGCTTCGCCATTTTTCGCCATTTGATGTGTTTGCCGTCGCGGTTGCTACCGAGAGGTGGCAATACGATAGGTTAAAAGCTTTCATGCACCACGCAGCGCATGCTACCGAAAGCTCGGGTTTGTTCATGATCCCTGACCGTTGGGCGCTTGACAATATAGAGTTGGAAAACCCATTCCCAGCAGTGGCCCGTCTAACAGATGCTGTGGCGAGCTGGCCAGGAGTCGTTTTCTGGACTCGTAATGGCACCATTGCTTTCGCCGAATTAAATGAAGTGGAAGACTTGTACATGGAGCTTCGCGAGGCTATCCGACATTCACGGATGTCGAGATACGACCAACCAACTTTATCGCGAACTTCAGCGGTTGATGATGTCCTCGAAAGACATGAAAGTCGGCGGCACCAACGGCCTACGATTCTTCATCTCAGCGACCTTCACTTTGGAACGGACGAGGCCCTTCGACGACAGAGCTACCTTTCCCTGCACATCAGCCGCCTGATCACCGAGAATCATGTCGGACGTACTGTTATCACGGGGGACCTTTTCAATAATCCAACGGAGCAGGACGCGCTCCAATTCCAGAACTTCAGGCAAGAGATTGCTCGCTACTCTGGAAAAGACCCGATCGTCGTCCCGGGTAACCACGATCAAAGGGCGTTTGGGAACTTTCGCTGGGCGTTACGGCCTTTGAGTGAACTTGAATGGTCCTCTGTCGTACCGGACAACTACCTTGAGGCAGTATTTATGTGCTTCGACTCATCCAAGGATGCTGCTCTCGCCAGGGGGAAGGTCACGAGGGATCAAAGGCTATCGGTCGGGAACGCACATGATCATTTGGAAGCGAGACACCCCACCCTCCGGGGCTATATGAAAATTGCGCTTTTACACCATCATCCATTCTCATTCGATATTCCACCCAAGGGCATTTGGCGGTTCTTCGAAATGACGGGCATCAATGAGGAGGAGTTCCTACGCATGGATGATGGCGAAGAGTTCGTGGAGTGGTGCGCTTATAGGGGAGTGTCACTCATCATGCACGGCCACAAACATGTCCCCATTCATCATCGTGACTGGATTCGCACCGATTCAGGCCATCGTAAGGTGGATTCTGTTGGTTGTGGCTCCTCAACCGGGACCGGTGAGCATCCACTCTCCGTGAACATTGTATCATGGAGCCAGGATCGATTGGCGGTGAAGTTCCTCATGGACCCTGGTGACGGCCGAGGTTTCGCCAACAAACTTGTCCAGGTCAATGAAATTGAGGCCGCCTAACAAGGCAAATTAACTCGGACTGCCAGAAGCAGCAGAGCGAAGCGGCGCGGCTTCTGGCAACCGGTTATTTGCAGTGTTAAAACTGTGATACCTCCAACAATAATGGAAATATCAGTGCCATTAAAAAGTTTGTGATATCATCTTTCCCGGTCCTCAGGCTGCCGGTGGTGCTATCTGCTATCTATCTGAACTATTAACCAACTTAATTTGTTGCAAATATTCATATCGTATCCAATACGTTCACTAACGCTGTTTTAGGATCTTAAAACGGTCTCCAAATTACGGTTCACCCATACAACCATACCTGATTTACCAATCTACCAATTCAGCACCGGTCATTTCATTTCGGCCCACGGTTGGCAATCACTATGGTTCAAAATATCCTCAAGCAACCTTTTCTCCAGCTCTTCCATGCTGTCACTGTAAACGGATTTTCACCCCGACGATCCATTTGATAAAGGGAAAAGAAAATCCAACGCTTAATACCATTTTGAAACTGGCCCGATCATTGGATGTAATGCCGGATGAATTCTTTACCCATCTTGAAATTGAAGATCCAGCTAAAAGAAAATCCATGATCATTGAAATGTTGGACGAGGCGGATGAGGATCAATTGAAATTAGCATATAAGGTGCTGTCTGTGATGATTTAATGATGGTCCTATCTCTAATGATTTTAGCTTTTGCATGTTCGAAATAAAGGGGCATCCTCTTAATTCTTCGGCAGACAACGATTCAGTTAGAAGTATGCACGAAATTAACCGTCTAATACTTACATGGCTTTCCGGATTGGGTCAATTCACGCTTTATGTAATAATTAAATCAGGCCCAAATTGACATTCTTTTTCTTGCAAAAGTAGTATCTTTGATTTAAATGACTTAATAAGATTAGCTTCGATACAGCCATTTTTTCGAGATTATTCAATAGTTAATCCAAAAAATTACATAATTTGTTCCATGAGCCGCAATTTGTCACTTATTTTAAAAAAATCAGTTTCAGAATCTTCATCAAAAACAACTATTTAGATTATTTTTATATAGTTATAAAAAATCATGCCATTCTGTTTTTTTGGCACATTAAATGCATAATTTTAGGAGGTAAGAGATGGGCAACATAAAGAAAATCTATGCTTGGGCGAGACCCGTTGATAATCCTGCGATAAACCTATTGACAAAATTAATTGGCATTGATGCTGAACATACATACGTAACGGATTACCGCCCGGAATCGGTTTGTACGTCCATTCAAGAAGTTAGACAAAAAAAGCTCAGTTTTTGGTATTGCTATGGTGATTTTCATTCAGATAATTCAAAACTCGTACCTAAATTAACTGCGGAAGTCAAAATTGACGAGGACGTGTTAAAGTGTATCTGCGGTCCTAACCAGAAAAGATATACAGGAACCATTAAAAGCTACGGGATTGACGGTGTTTGTCACCAAGTGACAAACCAAATCCTATATGCAGGAAAACCGCAAATTGATGTAGAGGGCGTTGGAGCAAGTGTTAATTCATACGCAATTTATAATGTCTATGGTTTGAATAAAAATGATTGGCTTAAAATAAGTAATCTTTGCTACCCCCAACAAAAAAAACAAACATCGTCAGGGAAAAAAAATATGACACATGCAAGTTACATCGATAAGGTTAACAGACTACATGAAGAAGCAATCAGGATGGGGTATTCAGACGAGGAAATTCGAAAAAAGGAACGTAACCTACTGATAGATGAACGCCTTGGTGAGGACACGGACGACAACACCCGATTTGTGATTATAGAAATATTAGAGCAAATTGATAAAGAGCGAGAAAATCTTCTAAAAAAGTTAAAGATTGGTGAAATCTCACCAGACCGAATAGCTTATGAGATCAACAGGGTTAATAACAAAGGACTTAGAGAAATTGCTGAGGAAATCGGTGATCATAAATTTATAAAAATGTTCGACTGTGAACCTGGAAAGGATATCAACCTTGTGAACCCCGAAGTCGCAGAAAAATTCTATAGTTAACCGATTTCAAAATAATTCCCACCAGCTTTTTCTCGGTCTTCAGCTTTTTTGAATATTGCCTCAGTTTTTTTCTCTATAACTTTTCATCGTTTTTCTTCCATTTCATTGTAACAGGGTCGGATTTTCTTGCAGCATTATTTGGCATTATTAAAACAATTACGATGAATAGCGCAATTAATTATGGAAGTACATAGGAAGTAGACGCCATCTTCAGATAGGTATTTTGAGGTACATTGAGGTATGATTAGGTTTTTCCGAATTATCCACTAATTTAATGTGATTACAATTATTTATAATGATTTCCTGCTCTTGCTCGATTTGGTTGATACGGCCTCTCACGCCGGTAACGCGGGTTCGAACCCCGCTGGGACTACCAATAATAATATCAAGGGTTTATAATGAATTGTAAGCCCTTTTTTCATGTCTGAATTATCCAACCCCCACCACTATCCCCACCATTTAAAAATTGAAAAAGGCAGAGCCATTTGCGGACTCTGCTCTCGATGTGTTGAGGTATATTGGTAGCTTTTAACAATTTAATGGTTATAAATAATTTATACTTTTATCAGCGAATTGGAAGAATCGGCTAATAATTCACACTCTAATCGACCGGTCTAACATCAAATGCAATAGGACCCCTTGAAGAAAAACCTAATTCAAAATTTACCGAAATCCCAGATGATAATTGATGTTTTCTGTTTTGATGCCATGGGCTGAAATATATATCTCCTTTCCATCCCTTTATATTATGCGCATAGATAAAACCTTCTTTTTTAGTAGTCTTTGTGCCTATCTTGCCACTAAAGGCCTTTCTGCGACCATCTTCCATCCAAAAGTGCAACACTCTTCTTTGAACATATCTTGGTATCAAATTATGAGCTATCGCAAAATATTTTAAAGCTTTACGATATCTACCATTAATTGTGTACACTACTGCTTTATTAAATGCGCTTTTCCAATTATCTACAAAGCCAGTCGCTTCAGAAATATTTTCGACCAATTCCATCATTTTATCATAATCAGGATATTTCCTTTCAATTTGTATTTCTAATTGAAGTCCGAACGCTCCTAAAGGACATTTTTCAGCATTAGTAGCCATTGTGAGTAAATTTAACGCACCATCCGTATCCTGTGATTTATGCAAATGCATTAATGCCAGTGTATAACAACCTGTACCATCACCGGAATTTAACAATTCTGTAGCTCTTTTTCTTGCAGCACCCTCATCAATTTCTGAAAGCGTTTCAATCAGTCTTGAATTTAATCTTATTTGTGAGTCAACATCTCCTTCACAGGCTGTTAGTCCATTGTTAAGAGTTTCGATGGCCATATTAACTAATTCTGTTTTTTCATCACCCGTCTTATTTTGCCATATATCTCTCATTATACGAGCACTTACATCATAAGGATGAGGCAGATTTGGATTGTTTATCTTTGCAGTATCCAGCAGGATAAATATATCTTGAACTTTAGGGTTGTCTATAGATTTGCCTTCAAGCTCTGTCTTGTTCTGATCCCATTTTAAGTTAGCCATTGTTGTTAATATATTTTCTTTTCTTTCTTCTAACGCGTATTTTTCGGGCGGCTCTGCGAGCGCTTCTTCCAATATTGGTATCACTTCTTTGTCATTTTTATCTCTTTTAAATAATAATCTCGCTAAGTGATGCAAAATTGGTCTGGCGGGTTGTTGTTTTCGCAGAATTTTAAAAGCATCGATTAAAGCATCGTCATCAAATGGTCTACTCAGGTTTTGTCGATGTACCCAATTTACTCCCTTCATAATAAATAAATCCCCAATAAAATCGGCTTCAACCCTACTTCTTATATCTGCAGATTCTGCAATGCTTTGCAAATAACTTGTTATTTTAGTTTTATCTAATAATCCTGTTATATAATTTGCTATAAGGGTATGATACACTGCGCACATCGGGTTTAGTCTCGCATCCATTGTATGTTTCAAAAATGATGATGCTTTTCCATCTGCCATTTTAAAAATTTCAGGATAATCGTATCTTTGGTTTAGCAATTTATTAATAGCTTTTCTCAGAACTGCAACAGGTATATCAATGTCCATTGCTGTGGCAACGGAACAAATTCCAACTAAATCCCTGGCTTCTGCAGAATCTATATTCTGAAATTCCTCATTCACAATATTATTAATCGACCTTCGCGCTGGATCTAATGATCTATAAATTATCGGTAAGAATTTGATTTCGCTATTTATTATGTTTGATATCTCAGTTTGGTGTATTTCTGGAAATTTTTGATTTTTAATCAAATCTGCGATATATTTCGCCAATTTTTGTTTTTCATCTTGACTCAACTTTACGTCAACTTTAATTTTATGCCCAAAAGTTTGAAATCCTATTGTATCTTCGAAAATTAGAAAAATTGGATAATTTTTATAGTTTTTTACTATAGAGTTAACGCATAAACGTAAAATATGATATAAAAACAGCATGATAAGACGGAATACTACTTGACTTTTTTTGTTTTAAATACTACTAAATGCTCTAGTTTTAAGATCATATTCCTCTGAAAACTGGTTTTTGTTAAAAAATCAAAGAACTTTTGGTAGTAAAATTTACAAAAATAGTCAAATCCGACCCGGATAGGAGTATCAAAAATCGTGTTCAATTTAAACACCGTTACCGCTCATCAACAGATACCTCTGATTCATGTTGTCAATGAAGACGATGAACTGCTTGCAAACTCGCCTGAAGCTGAGTGGTATAAAATTTTGCAAAATTTGCCATGGGAACAATATCGCTGCATAGGTGCTGATTACTACAATGCTCTGTACCACTTCAATAAATCAAGAGTTGATAGCCTAAAAGACCAAAACTCCTTAAATGAGAAAAAAGAAACAGCCACTCAGCGTCTGCTGTTCGATCGTGCTACCATGGATGAAAGCGTCTCCGTATTGTTGGATGAAAAATTCATAACAGAAATAGATCCAATCGTTTCGGCATCGATGATTGCACCCGGCAAGACGCCGGATCGGCTTGGTGGTAAAAAACCTAAATGTTTTTTTGCTCTGTTCAAAAGCTTTATCGGTGTTTCACTAATGGGTTTTGAATCTATCCCTGAAAAAGTTCATTTGCTACTGACTTCCAATCTTGGCTTTGCTCGGGTCTGCGGGTTTGTCCCTAAAGGAAACAATGATCAGTATTGGTTCAAATACGTTCCGAGCATTCGCAAACTTGAACAATTTGATCAGATCATGACCGACTATGGTCTGTGGGATCGCTTAAAGATCAATGAAGTCATTGAAAATTTAAAACAAGGCATCATTCAAGAAGAAAAAGAGCTTGTTGGCGATACCACGCATTTTTATGCTTACTCGGGTTTTGAGACCGTCACTTACATTAATGAAAAAGGTAAAGAACAGCGAAAGTCACAATCGAAAACCACAAAAAATTGCCGCTGTGAAGACAGGGACAACTGCGAACACCCATGGCAACTTGCCGATGATGGCGCCGGCACGATTGTAAAAGCTTTCAATAAATATATTTGGGGCCATAAAGCATCGATACTTGGTCTACCATTGCAAGGCATCCCTCTTGATGCAATTGCCGTAGCCGATGCTGCCACCTATGATGGTGAAACATTCTTCCCGCATGTGGTTAGTCTGTTTGCACAATATCCTGATATAAGATCATGGATTCAAACAGTAATCTATGACAGTGCCTGTGATAGCCAGAAACTCAAGGATAAGTTCCGAGACGAATTAGGCATCAAGCTGAAGGCATCGCTTAACCCTCGCAGGAAAACAACAGTGACGGAAAACTTGCCAAGAGGAATGAAAAAGCTTACAGCCTATGGCAACTTGGTATGCAATGCCGGCCATGAGATGGATTACAGAGGAGCACGATACCAAACAGAGAAGTTTATTTACCGAGCACCTTTGGATGCAAATGAGACAAGTGTTTGCGATAGCTGTGGGCAAAAGCAAATGTGTTGCCCCAACGCAAGCAATGGACGGGTGGTGGAAGTCTCATTTAATATGCTGCCTCATATCGACTCACAAGATCCTCCGATGGCCAAGCGATTCAAAGCGATCATGACACGCCGCCCGTCGGTGGAGCGAATGATAAAACGGCTTAAATGCGATCTGGGTGGTGACAGGTTGAAAAAACGTAGCAACGCATCGTTTCAAGCTTATCTTGATAAAACAATGATTGCTTTTCACATTCTTCTTAGGAACTGAAGCCGAGTTTGCGACAAGAAAAAATCTAAAAAGCAGAAGTACGTCCTAAATCCATAATTTCTCTGGTTTTTTAACCTGAAGTACAGCAGCTTGCTGCTTTAATCAAATTTTCAAAGAACATTAACCAAAATTAAAATTTTATGCTTACAATTTTGTAATTTATATCTGATCAAATTTAAGTTTATGCGTAGGCTCTATAGTTCGAAACTTGAGGATATCAGCTTCGTCTACAGATGAAAGCGAATACAATAAAATCCTTTCAGGCTCGGGAATTTTAGCGTTATCAGCGTCTTTTTTGATTTGTTTTGTAAAATTTTCTATTTCCTCGATCGTTGGTATTTTTTTATAAGAGCGCCCTGAGGTTTTTATAGCTATTGATCTGTGAGAAGTCATTAATTTATAAACGCTTGCCAAAATAATCATCGATCTACCACTGCCAGGATCTCCTTCAACTATAATAACATTTGACTTGTCTTTTATTGCATTCTTTTTTCTAATTAATTTTACCAGTTCGTTAGTTTGACTCCTTGGAAAGTGCCATTTCATGGCAAACGGTTTATAACTGTTAAGATATCCTTTAAAAAATGAATTTGCAGAGACCTCTTCATGAAAATCTTCGAAGAGTACAGGATCATAGGAATTCAGAAAATCACCAATTCCCCTCGAATCAACAGGCAATAATTCATCGCCTATTACAATCCTTTTATATCTGAGATCCTTTGGATCTCTTAATTTTACTTCTTTAGAAAGTTTCTTAGAAAAATCATTGAGATCAGAAATGAAATATTTTATATTGTATCTTTCTAACAGATATTGTTTTTCCTCATCAGGTTCACTTCTGAATACAGCAAAATAAGTCTTATCTGGCTTCCCAATTAAGTTCGTAAGTTTTTGCACCATCTCAAAAAAAATATAGTCATCAAATGAGTAGCCTAAAAATAGAAAAGATAAATTTGCTGCATGTGATGCTAAAATATCAAAAATTCTTGATCTTTGCTCTCTTGCGACCACCATATCTTCTGGAGTGATAACCATAGAGCCAGCATGACGATATGTCACATCTAAGCTGCCCATTAACTTTACACATAGTAATTCTGATTGGATTCCAACAAGAGCAAATTCGTTTCCAGTTAGGATGGTACGGATAATTCTTTCCTGTTTTTCATGCAAAGCATTTTCAAGCGCCAGGTCATAGTTTGTGGTAAAGGTTGTAAACCAATTAAATTGAAATAAGTCGAGTAAAGGCTCGGATATTTTTGCTGTTGATAGCCTTTGCCTTATGTTCTCATATACATTTTCTGGTCCAACCATTTCTGATAGATCACCTATTATCTCAAAATAATCTTTTAACGGGCTTGAATAGTTAAATTTTTGCTTTAATTCATGTATCAAATCGCCCCAAGTTGCACCACCGCTCGCGGCGGTCACTCCAGCCCCAACAAAAAGAGCACATTGGTTTCCTGCAATTGTTGCTGCTAACTCTTTTATAGATGCATTCATCATAACCCCCAGTTATTGTTTTATTATTGACTTATCGAATTTGTTTACCAATATTTAACAGTGGGGTATAAAGGTTTTTACGATGATTGTAATTATTAAATTGTCAATTCGTCAAGACAATTAACAAAAATTAGTAATGATGCAAATATCTTACATGCTTTAATTGCATAAATATTTGAATTATATATGTATTTTTGATATTATCATTGAATTTCGTCAATCAGGAGATTGGAGGCTCACTGATATTTCCGCGGTAATCTTCAGAATCTCCAGGAAATTATCCGATTGGCAAGTATTGCAACATCTAAACAGTTTTCGTTATCATAGCATTAAATCAAACAAAGTAAAGTATTAACAATAGCTTGTTATTTATTTCCTATACTGAGAGTTACGATTCAATCGCTTTATACGATGACTATCAAGACGGAATTTAGCGGCAAAGGATTCCTGCAGCGTGGTTTCAATGAGGCTAATCTCTCCGGCTTTTAGTTGGTCACTTACACGAATTATCAACTTCCAGACTGTCAATGCAAACAGGATTTTCACCTCAGGCATCCATTTGAAAACGGTAATACAAAGCGCCCGGTCCGGTCCGCAACCTTATATTTTTAAGATTGAAAAATCGTTACAATTAGAGGCAACAACCATTTTCTTTTAAAATGTTATATGACTCGAAACATACTGCGTTTTTTATATGTCCTTTTACATGGATTTACTCTGATTTACAAGTTTGTGGTGGGTCATAGGGTGGGTCAATTTATAAACGGAGCCATGGATAGATAATAATATTCATATAACTTATTGAAATTATTGGTCGGGGCGCCCAGATTTGAACTGGGGACTTCCTGCTCCCAAAGCAGGCGCGCTACCAGGCTGCGCCACGCCCCGATTTCGGACGGACTTATTAGCATGCTTTCAGCATTTGCGCAAGCATATTG
>CALZJV010000007.1 GCA_945787595.1 uncultured Desulfobacterales bacterium
AGCACAAAACCGTGATTGGGAAGGGCTGGATACCTTTTTCTGGCAAGGTCGTCCCATGATCCTTATCGCCGATTTTGGTGATAATCAAGAGCAGCACGATACCCATACGCTTTATATCGTCGAAGAGCCCGAACTCGAGGGTAAACGTTATAGTGAATCATCTGCCGTCAAATTGGCTTGGCGCATTGTTTTTTCATACCCGGTTCACAAGCACGATGCCGAAGGCGTTTCCGTGGATGCGGCCGGCGGAAAGGTCCTTATTCTGACCAAACATGATAATCCGCCTCTGCTTTTCGAGCTGCCGTTGATACCGCCGGACTACCCTATCGTTGCTAATAAAGTTGCGGCGGTGAGGCAGATTCCGCCACCTTCAGATGAAGACCTGTTGCAGAAAAATGGAAAATATCGATCCCAGCCAACCGCGCTGGATCTTTCTCCCGATGGCCGCCAAGCGGTCGTGCTAACTTACAAGCATGCCTATATATTTAATCGCGAAAGCCATGATTCATGGGCAGCAGCGTTAAGCGGGCACCCAGAAACAGTCCCTTTACCCCTTCCCCAGGATCGAAGTGACTTCCGCCAGCGTGAAGCCATATGTTTCGTGGCCGGCAGCAGGGCGCTGTTGATAACTTCTGAGGGACATGGCGCCGGAATCTTTCGATTAGAAACCAGATGATATTTTATCATTCCGCCACAGTGGAAAGAATCTATTATAGCCATTAATAAGGCCCTTGAGATGGATTCTGATTCTACCACAGCATGGAATAGGAAAGGCTACTCTCTTGAAAAATTAGGTTGAAAAAGTGAGGCACAGAAGGCTTACAAAAAAAGCGAAAAATTAAATAAGAAATAAAAATCCTTTCATTTTTTTGGTTTCCGGTGGTGCTATCGATCTAATTTCACTCTTGAGATACCAAAAACTATATGATATCAGCTACATATCATCAAAGATGTCGATAATTGTCGAATTAAATATCCGGCAAGAAATCTACCGCCGGGAGTCTGGCTAAATAGGGGAAAAAATAGAGGATATCATTAATTTTGCCGAAATTCAGAGAATCTCAATGTATCAAAGGTTGACGCCAACATGTGATACTGAAAAAAGTCCTTAGGTTGTCAAATTCATTTTGAAATCCAAATTTTAATAATAAGCAGAACCATCTAAATTGCAGTTGTGAAAAAATATATCCTTTTTGTATTCTTTTTTTTTCATATTGTATTCGATAGATTTCAGCACTTATGAGCTAACCGACTGATATTAAATGATAGCCGGTTTCGATTTGATGTTTGCACGATTTTTGCGTAACTTAAATGTTTGATCTTCAATTTAGCAAAAACTTGCACTGATACTAAAGGAGGAAAATTATGATCGGACTATTATCAGCTGGAAAAAACAAAAAGAACATTTCAGTTAGATATTTACTTTTAACCTTTTTCGTTTGTATTTCGATGGTTGCGTGGCTTGGAATATCTGACCTTAGGGCGGATGGGAATGATCCTGAACCTAATACGGATAAAATTGAAGGGGGATTTCAAAATATCACACAAGAACAACGTGCAGAAAACGTTGCCAATGAGGCTGCATTGCAGGACCCTGAAGATGGCCATGATGAAGGTTTTTATACCGATCTGATTGATAATTGGCGAGAATCTGGCATGGGTTGGGGGGATATAGTGCATAATTTAAATACAGAGTATGACCTCGAAATACATCCTTCTGTGCTGGGATTGGGTCATTCCCAAAAATCTTCAAAAGCTGTTCATTCGTCAAAGCATTCACGTATGAAATCCGGAAATAATCAGGGCCAAGGTCTTGCTTTAGGACACAGCAAAGACAACAGCAGCAATCGTGGTGGTGGTCACGGAGGAGGCAAGGGTGGTGGTCACGGAGGCGGCAAGGGTGGTGGTCACGGAGGCGGCAATGGCGGTGGGAAAAAATAAATTTATAATTTAGGTCTTCAACTATAAAAGAGATACAAAATCATTTCAAATTGAAGGCAGGACCCGAGCAGGGCGCTGCCTTTTTCTTGATTTGCAGATTACTCCAACAAAGCTTGAATAATCAGAGGTCATAAAAGTTTAAGATATCATCTTTCTCGGTTTTCAGACTGTCGGTGACGACATCTGCTATAAATCTTAGCCTTTGACATCACCTAAATTTTTATGATATCCATTTGAAATATAACATTTTCAGTATGTTACGATAATGGCAAGAACTGACATTTCGTAAAGGCTCAAATTACGGTTAAAATCAGCAAATATCACAAATTTCTCTCAATATTAGATACTCAATATATCAGTAGCTGCGTGATATTTGGTTTTCTGGCCCGTAACATGAAATTTTTAATTCGAACGGCGAAGTACAAGCTAATTTACACGCCTGATATTTTGAAAGGAGATCAGTGGATTTACAAAGCAAGAAGTAAAGTGGATTGATTAAACCGGTAGGGTATTAATCACACTATGATAATACACAATTTTTCGGGAAATTTTGCAGCATTCCTTGCTGCGGGCCTGTTTGGCGCCTCGGTAGTGGCCACCCGTGTGGCAGTTCAGGAAATTCCGCCATTGAACTTAGCGGTTCTCCGATTTGGTCAAGGAGGATTGATATTGTTCCTATGCCTTTTCATTGGTGCAAGGGATCTCCTTAATGTTAAGCGGCATGATTTACCATTCTTCGTTCTCCTCGGGACCATTCTCTTTGCAGTTTTCCCGGTGACTTTTAATATTAGCCTCCGCCTTACCGAGGCTTCAAGAGGGGCTCTGATGCTGGCCACCACGCCTATATGGAGCGCGTGGCTGGCTCGCGCAGCACGAAAGGAACGGCTGATCCTTCGGCAGGTCGCAGGTATCCTAATAACATTCGCTGGTGTGGGGATAGTTCTTGCTGAGCGAGGACTGAATTGGCAGGGGACTAAGTTGGCGTTGGTCGGAGATGGGTTTATGCTCCTGACAGCCTTTTGTGGTGCATTATATGGCGTTTTAGCTCAACGGATGCTGGCTCACTATACGGCTCTTACCGTAACTACATATGCAATGGCGTTCGGAACGTTGCTTCTCTTTCCAGCCGCCCTTGTTGAAGGTCTCCCTCAAGCGTTCGTTCGGATAGATGGGAAGGTAGCGGTTCTGATCCTCTTTCTGGGGATTTTTGGTGGAGCCCTTGGTTACTTCTTCTGGACATATGCCCTGACTCGTCTGACACCGACACAAGTAGCGGTCTATGTGAACGTGAACCCGATGGTGGCAATAATTTGGGGGGCAGTCCTCTTGGCTGAAAAACTCACTGGAGTCTTTGTAGTTGGCTTGGTGACTGTTGGGATTGGTGTTTTGTTTGTTAACTGGCCAAGAAGGATCGAGTCGGAATGGCACCTCCCTGCAGAATGTAGGTGTTTTATTGTTGATTTATATAGTTAACCGAAATAGATAATAATTTTTTTCAGTTGGAGGGTTCTATGCGAATAGCTATTTTTGGAGCAGGATCTGTGGGCGGCTACTTCGGAGGACGGCTATCCCAGGTTGGGGAAGATGTCGTTTTCATAGCCCGTGGAGAGCATTTGAACGCAATGCTCACGAATGGTCTGCGAGTGGATAGTGTAAATGGTGACTTTGCGGTGCAGCCGGTTCAAGCAACTGACGATCCATCTAACACAGGGGAAGTTGATATAGTGTTAGTGGGCGTTAAGGCCTGGCAGGTGACCGAGGCGGCTGAGGTCATGCGACCAATGATCGGACCAGAAACATTTGTCCTGCCGTTGCAAAACGGACTTGAGGCTCCGGCACAATTATCCGAAGTATTAGGAGTCCAACATGTCTTGGGAGGCTTATGTGGACTCTTTTGTTATGTGGCGGGGCCAGGTCATATCGTCCATGCCGGAACAGATCCTTTCGTAAAATTTGGAGAGTTGGATAACCTTCGCAGCCGACGAGTTGAAATATTGCTTGACACATTTAAAAGGGCCGGGGTCAACGCAGAAATCCCGCCAGATATCCAGGTTGCCATGTGGATGAAATTTCTGGCAATTACAGTGTGGAGTGGGATAGGGGCGGTAACGCGCGCTCCAGTTGGAATATGGCGCAGCCTGCCGGAGACTCGCCGGATGGCAGAACAGGGGTTGCTGGAAATTATAGCCGTGGCGAAGGCTCGCAATATTTTGTTGCCGGAAGAAGCATTGCAAACAACAATGGCAATATATGATGGTCTTGCGCCACAGTCGACCGCCTCCATGCAGCGCGACGTGATGCAAGGACGTCTCTCGGAGTTAGAGGCACAGATTGGAGCCGTGGTGCGCTTCGGACAGGAAGCTGATGTGGCAACCCCGCTTTTCACATTTATCTATCAAAGTTTGTTGCCCATGGAGTTACGAGCACGAGGTCAAGTTCTGTTTGGTGAATAGTCTCGAGGCTCTGTTCTGCTGCATATCTTTTTTCTTTGAAACCACAGTTTCCAGGGATTACCCAAAGCTGGCGATTGTTGTGTGATCCTATTAACGCAAGGTTCTTTGCATTTCTAAATCCTTTAGTTTTGATATCAAATTCACAAAACCTACATCGCCGATGATCAAATCGGCCTTCCAGCCTTTGATCTGCGAAACTCGACGCATGAATCGCGAAACGACATTTTCATGATTCGAAATTTATTACCATCCGTGTTCATCGGCATTTATTTGTGACCTCAATCGCTTTTGCAAAAAGGAGTCGTTCCATGAACATTGAAGAAGTGTACACACAGATCGATATCGCCAATCGGATGGCTGAAGCAGCCACCGCCTTTCTGGCATCGCTGCGCCCGGATCAAGCGGCCAAGGCACAAATGACATTCGATGATGCAGCAGCGCGCCGAGATTGGCACTACATCCCTCGCGAGAGGTTGGGTCTTTCACTCAAAGAAATGGAAGCCTATCAGCGCGACAAAGCTTTTGCTCTGCTCGATACAGGTCTCGGAGAACAGGCCCGTGTCAAAGCACGCACCATCATTAACCTCGAACCTATCCTCGCCGAAGTAGAAGGTCCAGGGCGGCGCTTCTCGCGCGATCCAGATCTCTACGACCTGGTCATCTTCGGCATGCCCGGCGCTGAAACTGCCTGGAGCTGGCGTTTTGAAGGTCACCACATTTCAGTCAACTACACCATCGTCAACGGCTCCCTCGTTGCCCCTACACCCATCTTCTTTGGAGCCAACCCCGCACAGGTTCGCCATGGTGACCGAGTTGGCCTCCGTGCGCTCAAAGAAGAACAAGACCTGGCTCGTGACTTGTTGGCTTCATTCGACGGCGAACAGAAAAAAGTGGCCATCATCAGCGCCGATGCCCCCGATGATATCCTTACGCGCAATGTTTCCCGCGTAAGCGACGAAGTGCAAATCGAAGGTCTGCTTCTCAAAGACATGACTGCACCACAGCGCAACCTCGCTAAAACTCTTATCGACGTGTACGTCAAACGCCTGCCCGAATTCATTGCAGAGGCCCAACAGAAAAAACTCATATCCACTTCTCTCGACACCGCCGCCTTTGCCTGGGCGGGTGGTGTCAACCGAGGCGAAGGCCACTACTATCGCTTGCTCGGTTCCACCTTCCTGGCCGAATACGATTGCACCCAAAACGAAGCCAACCACATTCATGCTGTCTGGCGTGACCTCACCAACGACTTCGGCGATGACATCTTGAAGCAACACTATCAGAAAAATCATTAATTTTTCCGAATCGTCCTTCCGAATTCCGTCGCTTTTTGCAGGTCTTTTATGTCCGGTCGTCCCCTTGCAATGGGTGTCGAATCATTTTCAAATGAAGTCTATTGAAAAATTGAAATTGTGATTCTGCCCCTGTGGCAGAAAAATATTTAGGTTTTGATGAACATGCCACTTTTTAAGCATTATCGTGACTAAAAGTCAATTTCTGATTTTGCCCTTATTATCGCAAATCGTTCCGTTTTTAGGCATTTTTGCGCCTAGCTATCCTGTTAGAACCGTATAGGCCTTTTTATTTTTTCCAGCTGTCAATGGGATAACCTGTCGAGAGCCTCAAGATCGAACCATCCGCCGCGAATCAGATAATCATCCGCAAAAGGAATCAGTTGACACGGACATCAGTATATGGTCAGAAATAGTCTCACCCCGATTATCAACCAATCGACCCTGATTAACTTTACACACTTATAATGATGTACTATTCATTTGCCACTGAGGATAATGGACCTGAAATAAAGCAGTTATTGGCAGACAGTGATCTGCATCATGAGGATATCACCAAGGCTCAATTAAAGCATTTCCTCCTGGGATGGGATGGCCCCAAGTTAGTCGCTATGATCGGCCTTGAGATAAAAAAACACAGTGCTTTGCTGCGTTCGCTGGCAGTTGATGCAGACTATCGCAACCGCAGTATTGCAACCAGACTGGTCGGTGAAATAGAGGATTATGCTAAATCAATGGAAGTGGAAACCCTTTACTTATTGACCATGACGGCTGAGGCCTTTTTTAAAAAATGCGGCTACCGGCAAATTGCACGGGATTCCGCCCCGACCGCAATTCAAGAGACTGCCGAGTTTCAAAACCTATGTCCTGCGAGCGCGGTATGCATGGTTAGACATCTCGATGCGGAGTAGTACAATGGTGAGTCTGGTGTGGATTTCTGATTTTATAAAAAAGAAACAATCCGAATTAGATTCCTAACCCGGGTCCTATTCAAGGATGAAATATATAGTCATTTTGTATACTGCTTTTACCTTCGTAATTCCGAGATATCAGTTACATGCTGCTGACAGGGGGGAGATTAGGAGAAGTTCCATGATCAATATCCAGCAGACCAGTGAACGACTCGAGGCGCACCTTCGAGCCCTAACGGAGTCCATTGGGGAACGCAGCGTTCGTTATCCTGAGAACCTTACAAAGACCGCCGGGTATATCCAATCGTTTTACGAAGACATCGGTATTGCGGTGCACACAGAACCATACGATTACTCCGGTTTTAAGGTTGCCAACGTGGTCGCAGAGATCTCATCCGGCCCGCAGCCTACCCGTCGATACCTGCTGGGTGCCCATTACGATTCGGTTTCCGGCACTGTGGGGGCGGATGACAACGCCAGTGCGATTGCCGTGCAGTTGGAGACCGCCAGGAGTCTCAAAGCATTGATCGACCGGAAAGACCTCGATCTGGCGGTGACCTTTGTTTCCTTCGCCCTGGAAGAACCGCCGGCTTATGGCACCCGTTACATGGGCAGCCGGGTATATGCAAAAAAGGCACGCGAAAAACAGGAAAAAATTGACGGTATGATTTGCCTAGAAATGGTGGGCTACGCCTGCTATAAGCCGGGGTGCCAAAACTATCCGTTTCCGCTGGGGTTTTTCGGATATCCTAAAGAAGGCAACTATATGGGTATCGTCGGCAACTTCAAGTCCGGAGACTTTACCCAAGCCCTATTTAAAGCATTTCAAAAAAACCCGCAACTTCCCGTAATCAAATTAAGGATTCCATTCAATGGGAGGATCCTTCCGGCTGTCAGGCTTAGTGATCATGCCTCTTTCTGGGACCAGGGATTTAAGGGGGTCATGATCACGGACACTGCATTTTTCCGCAACCCCCACTATCATCGACCCTCGGACACTATGGAAAAGCTAGACTACCGCTTCATGGCCGAGCTGGTGGAAAGCCTGCATATCTTTTTCAAATCTCATCGAAAGGGGCATTGAACGGTAAGACTAGACCTGGGAGAGTGATAAAATTCTGAATCCGTTTTTTCAAAGTCATCATTTTTCTTGACATCCCTTCTTGCTGAATAGTATGCAAACATACTAGCATGCTCATATACTCAGAGTATACCTATCCGCGCTCTGCAATTTCTATCCGGCAAGAGTTGAAAGGTGGATATTTAAATCATGCAAATTCAATCAATACCATTATTCGTTCAGGTTGCTGAAACCATTAAGACCAGAATATTTAACCATGAATACGGGCCAGGCGACCCTATCCCTTCAGCCAAAGAATTGGAAAATGAATTCAATGTCAGCAACATCACGATCCGTCGGGCCATGGAACTGCTTTCAAGGGAAGATTACATCATACCAAGACGAGGTATGCGAGCCCAGGTTGCTAAGCAAATAAACGATGTTGTTGAAATTGAGATCGCTGGTGATTTTAGAGCCTGGGTTGATATGGCGATTGGACGAAAATTAGGAATCATTGCCGAGATTATAGATAGACAGGTCATTGCCTGTCCCAGACCGATTCGTGAGATCCTTGCTCTTGATCCTGCGGAGAAGGTGGAGCGAATCAGGAGAGTTCGAAAACTAAAAGAAAATCCAATATCATATTATGTTAATTACGGTCCAAGTCGCTTATTTACGAAGCTTTCCAGCCGGGAGATAGAGAGCAAGACTTTTATTGAAACATTCCAGGAGGTTTGCAAGATCAATCTGAAATCTATGGAACAAAGGGTGCGGGCAGCTAGCGCCGATATGGATCTGGCCGGTATTTTACATGTAGATTTTGGCTTTCCCCTATTTTTTGTGCAGAACGTATATTACTCAGAGAAGGGAATTCCGATGGCAGTCACTCATATGTATTACCGCTCAGATCGCTACGTTTATACTGTCAAAAGGAGTTTGTAACCGCAATGTTTGCGCAAGACAGAACTCGAAAAACAATGTTTTCTAATCATTAGAGATTTATTGCATCTAAACATAGGAGGGCTTGATGCCATTCACCATAAGTGAAAAGATATTGGCTGCACATGCCTCTCGAGAGGCAGTTCGGCCGGGAGAGTTGATTGAGGCCGAACTGGATTTTGTATTCGGCAACGACATCACCGCGCCCCTGGCTATCCAGGTGTTTAAAGAGGGCGGGGGCATAAAGGTATTCGATTCCGGAGTTTATGTAGGAATTTTTAAAAACAGGGGGACTCATCCCTTATGTTCAACAAAACATGTGACAGGAGGCCTAAGATGACAAATACCTATCAGATTGCTGTAATTCCGGGTGACGGGACGGGAACTGAGGTCGTCAATGAGGGGCGCAAAGCGCTGCAAGCGGCGGCCGAACAATATGGATTCAATTTGGAGATGACCGATTTTGATTTTGGCGGGGATCGTTACCTGCGGACTGGTGAAGTGCTGCCGGAAAATGCCGTTGACGAGCTCCGTGGATTCGACGCCATTTATCTGGGTGCCATCGGGCATCCGGATGTCAAGCCGGGCATTCTGGAAAAGGGCATTTTACTGCGACTCCGTTTTGAGCTGGATCAGTACATCAACCTGCGCCCGGTGCGCCTTTATCCCGGCGTGGAGACACCGCTTAAAGACAAAACGCCCGAGCACATCGATTATGTAGTGATCCGTGAAAACTCAGGCGGTATCTACACCGGGACAGGCGGTGTTTCCATGAAAGGGACTGCTCATGAAACAGCCGTTCAGGGTATGGTTTATAATCGTTTTCAGGTGGAACGATGCCTTCGGTATGCTTTCAAGTATGCCCGAAGATTCGGTAAAAAAGCGCGAGGAAGGGGGGATAACAACACATTGGGGTTGGTGGGTAAAACCAACGTGCTTACCTACGTCTTCGATCTTTGGGAAAGAGTGTTCCATGAAATCGGTGAGAAAGACTATCCCGATGTGAAACGAGAATATTACCATGTGGATGCTACCTGCATGTGGATGGTTAAGAGTCCGGAGTGGTTCGACGTACTGGTGACTTCCAACATGTTTGGCGATATCATCACAGATTTGGGCGCCGAAACCCAAGGCGGCATGGGCATTGCGGCGGGGGGCAACATCAACCCGGAGGGGGTCAGCATGTTCGAGCCCATCGGCGGCTCTGCCCCCAAATATACCGGCAAAAATATCATCAACCCTCTGGCCGCCATCTGCGCAGTAGCCATGATGCTGGAAACATTAGGGGAAGTTGAAGCGGCCGGCGCTGTCGAAAATGCGGTCAAGGAAGTGACCGGCACCAAAATCAAAAGCCTTTCCGCCGGAAAGATGGGTTACACAACCAGTGAGGTCGGCGATCTGGTGGTCGATTATGTGCGTAAAAGCAAATAGAAGCTATCTCAAAAACGCGTAACCATTCGCCTAACCCATAACATAAGGAGGAATAGAATGAAGAAAAAAACATTACTGTTAGTTTCGGCATTTGCAGTTGTTTTGGTCTTTGGCCTTGGAAACGCCCTGGCGGCCGAGTTCAACATTGATGTCAACTGTACCATGAAACCCGGCGGCTCCGAAGAGGCGGCCATTAAAAAATTCAAGGAGATTGTCGAGAAAAATTCCGGCGGCCGAATGAATGTCAAGATCTTCATGAGCGGCCAGCTTGGCAAGGAAAAGGCGGTGCTAGAGCTGATGAAGATCGGTCAGACCCAGATGGCACTGACCGGTGGTATCTTCCGAACCATGTTCGCCAAGCAATACGATCCCATCACCATTCCCTTTTATCTGCCCACCTGGGAGGTGGTTCAAGCCTATCTTGAAGGCCCCATGGGAGAAAAGATCGGCAAGCTGGCCGCGGAAAAAGGTGGTGTCATCGACCTCGGTCCCCAGAAACGGGCTGCGCGCCACATGACCTCAAACAAGAAAATCATGGGTCCTGATGATATTGAGGGTCTGAAGATGAGGCTGCCGGCCATTCCGATCTGGGTGGACGTCTGGAAGGAGCTCGGGGCGCTCCCCACGGTGATTCCGGCCCCGGAAATCTATCTGGCCATGAAGACCGGCCAGGTAGATTCCCACGAAAATTCACTGGTATCTCCCTACTCCAGAAAATTGTGGGAAGTACAGAAATATATTATCCTCACCGGCCACGTTTACTTCCCCTGGCATTGGGTGGCCAGCAAGAAATGGTTTAACGGTCTTTCCGCCGCCGACCAGGAACTTATTCGCGACGCCGTTCAGCAAGCACGGGTATACGGTACCCAGGTTGAAGATGAAATGGATGCCTTCTACGCAGCGGAGCTGAAGAAAAATGGCATGGAATTCATCACGCCGGACAACAAAGCGATTAGGATGAAGGCGCTGCCGGCCATCAAGCGTGCAGTGGATAAACTGACACCAGAAGTGGCAGCCGAGGTCGAGCGGCTTTCTAATTAATCCCCGGAAATAGCGCGCTGCGCGGTTTTTGTCAGGGCGCTATGCCGACTTTATCGCAACTATCTGCAATAAGGGAAATTATCCGCTGTCCAATAAACGCGGGTCATCGAGCGGCTCGTGCCATATTTCAGACGCACTTTTTTTGCTAGATAATACCGGATTTTGGAGAATCTATGCGGACCCTGATTCGGGTATATGATACTGGCGCGTTAATCTGTTTCTGCGCCATGATGGGCTGTGTTTTGCTGGAGGTGGTCGCCCGCAACCTCCTTCATTTTCCCACGACCTGGGCCGAGGAGCTATCCAGATTCATGTGCGTCTGGACCGTATTTCTCGGCGCAGCTGCAGCTTGGGCTCGCAACACGCATATCGTTATCGATATTCTTCCCCGACGGCTCAAAGGACAGTCCAAGCGAATGCTCACCATGCTGAATCAAACTCTTAGCGGCATTTTTATCCTCTGTGTCTGGGTGGGTTCAATCTACATCATAATCGAGCAGTACGTGGCCAAAACAACGGCACTGGAAATCAGCATCGGCTGGTTTTATCTCGGCATTTTGGTGGGAGCCAGCGGGATGCTGATATTTCACCTGCATCAAATGATTCGAACATTTCGCAAGCAGGCGAAAACCGGAGCGACGGACGGATAGACGGAGAATTTATGCTGACGCTTCTTTTTTTCATCGGGCTGCTGATTATTTTATTTATTCTGGGTATCCCGGTGTGTGCCTCCATTGGTCTCACATGCTTGGCGGTATTGTGGTACGAAAACGGTCTGACCGGCATACCGCTGTCGCTGCTTGCTTTGAAAATGATGCATGGGATCAACAACTTTCCGCTTTTGGCCGTACCGTTTTTCATCCTTGCCGCCAATATCATGAACAAGGGGAGTGTCACCCCGCGCATCTTTAATTTTGCCAATTCGCTGGTAGGGCATCTTCGCGGCGGGCTCGGCCACGTCAATGTGCTGGCCAGTATGATATTTGCCGGCATGTCCGGGACAGCAGTAGCCGACGCAGCCGGTCTCGGTACCCTGGAGATTCGGGCAATGCGCGACCAGGGCTATCCGCTGAATTACAGTACGGGAGTCACCGGCGCCTCTTCGGTCATCGGTCCCATCATTCCGCCCAGCGTGGCCATGGTAATCTACGGCTGGTTGAGCGATGTCAGTGTCGGCGCTCTTTTCATCGGAGGTCTGATCCCCGGTGTCATGCTCGGCCTGGCAATCATGATCATGACCGTTATTCTCTCCTATCGCATTTTCATGCCCATGCAGCCAAGGCCTCCCATTGCCGAAACCTTGAGGTTGTCCAAGCGGGCCGCCCTGTCCCTGATGACACCGGTGATTATCGTGGGCGGCATCTGGTCGGGAACATTTACGCCCACAGAATCCGGAGCAGTGGCCTCCGCTTATGCTATCGTTCTTGGGATGTTAGTCTATCGGGAAATCAGCATTAAAGAGCTGCTCGAAATCTTTAAAAGTACTATCGAATTTACAGCGATCATTCTGTTTATCATTTCCATAGCCGGACTTTACGGCTGGCTGATGGTTCGGCTCCAAATCCCCATGACCCTGGCCGAAGGTGTAATCAAACTGACCACAAATCCCAAGCTCCTGCTGGTAGTACTGTTGGTATTTTTTTTAATCGTGGGATGTTTTATGTCGGTGATCGAGTCAGTGCTGATTTTCACACCGATCATGGTGCCCATGGTCAAGATGATGGGAATCGATCCTATTTTTTTCGGGGTGCTGATGGTAATTTCCCTGTCCGTCGGTGTTATCACCCCGCCGTTTGGAAACGTCATTTACGTGCTGGTGGGCATCACCAACCTAACCTTTGAAGAGGTCGTAAAAGCTCTGATTCCCTTTTTGGTGCCCATTCTGTTGACGATCCTGGTACTGATACTGTTCCCAGATTTGGTCACATACCTGCCTTACAAGTGGATAAGCATGTAGGCAAAAGGTTGTGAGGCGATAAAACGTTATGGGAGGAATTGAACCATGCCGATGCAAAAAGACAGAACAGTTTCGGCAGCCGACAAATTGCGACGCTTGTTAAAAAAACCGGAGATGATTGTGATGTCCGCCTGTTACGACGCCCTATCAGCGAAGCTGATTGAGGCTGCAGGATTCCCCGCAACCTTCATGAGCGGCTTTGGGGCGGCTGCCACTAGATTGGGACTGCCGGACACAGGGCTGATTTCTTACGGTGAATTACTGGACCAGGGACGAAATATCTGTGGTGCTGTCTCCATACCCGTGCTGGGGGATGGGGATACCGGCTTCGGCAATGCGATGAACGTGAAACGGACGGTACGCGGTTATCATCAGGCCGGATTTGCCTGCGTGATGATCGAGGACCAGATGATGCCCAAACGCTGCGGACACACGGCCGGAAAGGAAGTGGTAGATTTTGATGAAGCGCTCAAGCGGATAAAAGCAGCCATCGATGCCCGCAAAGAGGGCGCCGACATTCTGATCATGGCCAGAACCGATGCCAGGGCAACCCGTGGGTTGGAAGAGGCCCTTGAGCGCTGCAGGGCCTTTTCTCAACTAGGCGCGGACATCACCTTCCTGGAGGCGCCCCAAAGCGAGGAGGAGATGCGCTCCTACTGTGAAAACGTCCCTGGACTCAAGATGGCCAATCTGATCGAGAACGGTAAGACCCCCCTGCTGCCGATGGGTGTTTTGCATGAGATGGGGTTTAAGATCGCGGTCTATGCGCTGACCCTGCTCAATGCCTCCATCGGCGCCATGCAGCAGGCGTTGACGTGTTTAAAACAGGGTATGGCGGTACCGGACCTGATGGATTTTCAAAAATTGCAGCGAATCGTCGGTTTCGACGAATATGATGCCGAGCTTGGCAGCTACCATTGCGACACAACTGGCACAGTCGAGTCCAAGGCCTAGATCAGAACGTGGCCGTTTTGTAAAGCGGGTATTCAAGGAAACGTCCTTTGAGGGCTAGCTGGATCAAGAAGATCCTTTGGCTCACAGGTTCCGGACCGTGCAGGTGATGCAATCAGAATCAAAGGCATTCGGCCAAATAATTGAAAATTCGGGGAGTTTCTCAAAGCCGACCCGCTGCATGGATAATCGCCACCGAAACCGCATGAACTCGACCCTAAGGCCTCGTAATGAATGAACAGCGATCAGAATGAAAAGGGAGAATTGTGTGCAATGCCGGGATTGGAGGTTAAATAAGAGCCGCAGAGCAAAGCTGTTCATCCATAAAGATCCCTAATGGTCTCAGACAGCATTCGCTTTCGGTGGCGATCATCCGCTCCGCTATAAATATAGGCTTATGCTGAAAACTCCCAGACCCCTCAACTAATAATTAGCCCTCATTGTTTAGAATGGACATGAATAAAAAAAACTATCAGTGGGATGCGGCGCAGTATGCGCAATACTCTTCTTCGCAATTTGCGTGGGCCCTCGAACTTCTTGAAAAGTTAAAACTCAAGGGTGATGAAACCTTACTGGATATCGGTTGCGGAGACGGTAAAGTCACGGCCACAATCGCCGATCGTCTACCCCGAGGCAGAGTTATCGGTATCGACAGCTCTTTAGATATGATCGCCTTGGCCAGGCGCCGGCATACTGAATATTCAAATTCACGATTGAGGTTTCAGCATATGGATGTTCGGAAACTTAGCCACAAGAATCTATTTGACGTAATATTTTCCAATGCCGTGCTGCATTGGGTCAAACGGCACGTTCCGGTACTGCGACGCATTCAACAGGCCATGAAAAAAGGCGGACGCTTATTTTTCCAAATGGGGGGTCAGGGAAACGCAGGGCAAGTTGTGTCTATTCTTGATTCAATGATTCAAGGGAAATGGGCCCCTTATTTTTTAAATTTTAAGTTTCCATACGGTTTTTATGGACCGGAAGAATATTCCAGGTGGTTGGTGGATGCAGGATTGGATCCCCTCCGGATCGAGCTGATTGAAAAGGATATGCAACATAAAGCAAGAGATGGTTTCGCCGGCTGGATCCGAAGCACTTGGCTGCCTTATTTAGAAAGAATACCGGCGAATATGAAGGAAGAGTTTATCGATACACTCCTTGATGAATATCTTAATATACATCCAATGGACAACGAGGGCATCGTTCATGTAACCATGATGCGTTTGGAAGTAGAAGCTGTAAAACCCTGAATCTAAAACCTTTTATCAAATGTATTTTGTTGATCTGGTATCCTTATTGTGCGGCTAAAAAAAATTATAATCCTTGAAGGCAGTATCGATATTCATAGTCGGCGGGGCGAGGGAACGCAGGGATGCGGCCCGTAAAACCGCCATGGCATCCTGAGAAATCCGGCCGTGTATCTTCAATTTGACAATGGCATCCTCAGGCTGCTGGCCGATATTGCTTTCAAGCCACGACCTAAGCTCTGCAGCTTCCATATGCCGGGGATGCAGATTGAGCTGAATCATGGGCCGTGCGGGTAGTTCGTGAAACTGCCACTGCCTCAACCTGCCGGACCCTAAGCCATCCGTTTCGAATTCCAGGGTCAAATACCCTTTTTTTTCATTTTTTTCAGCAAAAGATGTGCGCTCGATGGCGCCCGGATAAAATACAGGGGAGTTCAAAGGTTTTCCCTTTAAGTCATTTGACAGGACCTGGAAGCGGTGTATATGGCCTGACAGGACAGCGGAGAAGGCGGCCGGAAAATCGGATGCTTTGATAACATCCGGTGCATAGCGAAACATGTAACCGGCGGGTCCTACGGTGGCCCCGTCGATCGACTGATGGATACATAGAACCTGAATATCGGCCTCCACATGAAGCCGGCCGGTTTGATCGAGCCGATGCAAAAAATTGTTGCGGATTCCATGTCGCACGAAAGGGAACCCTGCCAGTGCCAGGGTGAAATCAGCCTTTCGCAATAGATAGGTCCGCGGCCGATCAAAGATGAAGATCCCCGGATGAGCGGCCAGATGACTGTGGGGGATGGCCGAACGTTCATGGTTACCGGGTACCAGATAGACCGGGGTGCCCAGATCGGCAACCTGTTTGAGGGGCTCAAATGCCATGGCGACAAGTTGCGGGGGGACTTTGCTGCGGTAGAGAAGATCACCGCCGTGTACGACGCAGTCCACCCGACCCTGCCAGGCGGGCATCAGGGCGCGTTTAAAATTGGCGAAAAATTCCGGTCCTCTTCTGCGCCGCTGAATTCGGGGACGAAAAGGAAGATCAAAGCCCAGGTGCGTATCGGCCAGAAACAGGATGCGGATTATACCCATCGCAATACTTTTATTATTTCCTGACGACTCAGGGTCACCCCAGGACCGAGGCGCAATTCGACAACCCGGCCTTCGGAGACGAGCCGCCGCAGTTCGGTGGTGGCGACGCGCAGCCGATCGTAGGTTGTCAGATTCATATCCTTTTGTCGGGTCCGAAATGATTTTGTGTATCCCGGGGGTATCGGAGCTTTTTTTGCGGATTTCACCTTATCTCGCTCGAGGATGGATCCGTTTTTAAATACCAGCAGCATTTTAAACTTGTCTCGATGATCGGCCGATGACCAGGTCAGGGAGGATTCACTCAGCAGGCAGAACCAGCGGGCACGCCGGATCAGATGAGCGCAGTGAAGAACCATATTTTCGATGGAACGTGCAACTGCCTCGGGGGTCCAGACGTGCTTTTTGCCGGAATTTTTTTGTTCCCTATCAATATCACCATTATCCTTTTCTTTTTCTGCGACCATTTCAGCAAGTGCGGCGGTTTCCAGCCGCTGGCGCCAAAGCTGTGCACCCAGGGCGGTTAAAAACCGCAGAGCAGATTGATGCGGCTGCACTATGCGGCTGCTGTAATTTTCCCCAAAAATTTTAAATCCGCCCCGCATGCAATCAGTCTCAGGGGTATACTCCGGGGGAAGGGCGAGAACTGAGTGTGCGATATTCAGGTGGTAATCGTCATTTTCCTGCATACCATGCGCCAGCCATAAGCCGAAAGCGGAAACCGTTTGGATAAATCTGCCGGCGGGAAGGGGTCCCACGGGAAAATCTCTTTCGACAGCGGCGGAATTCCGGCAAAGGTCTTTGGAGAAAAATGTGAGCTCACGCGCCCGTCGGCGCAAGGCAATGTTATAAGGAGGTGAACGGCGCTTGATTTCATCGGATTCCAGGATGGCTGCTTCCAGGGCAGAGCCGGTTATGGTAAAATCCAGCTCGCGGGCCTGGGTCAGCATCTCCAGGGTATGTTCCGCGTGGGGTGCTTTTTGCCGGAAATAGCTTTTTACACGCTGTTTGAGGGATTTGGCCTTACCGATGTAAAGCGGATCGCCATTCTTGGCAGGCAGCATCCGATATATGCCGGGTTTGTCCGGCAGACCTATGTGAATTTTGGAATTCATCGGAAACGTCCGTTTGGATCGGCCGGGGGGCTTGGTGGCCGCCAGCCAGCCAGCCAACTGATCGAGTCCGGATACGCCGCAGGCTGTGTCTAACAGTTCGACCATCTTTTTCCAGATGAATGCGGTTGCGACAACATGGTCGCTGCTGCGCTTTAGCTCAGGCATGCTATGGCCGTAATAGCCAGCTATGGCTCTGATGCCTCTACGCGGCAGATCGGGCAACAAGCGGATTGCAATCTCATGGGTGCATATGATCCGAAAGGGGAAAGGGCCTTCGGGGTTATTTTGTTGGTGAAGTCGGCGTAAAAATGGTTCTTCAAAGCGGGCAAAATGGATAACCACCGGACAGGCTGCCGACGGACTGCCGGCGGTGATTTTCCTTGTCGATTCGATCAAATTCTGCCAGATATTTTTGGATGATACGGCGGCTGTAGTGGAACCGTCTGAGATCCCAGTGATCCGTTGAACCACCCGCGGGATGGCTGCATCAGCCGGCAAACACGCCAGGTAAGTCTTAAGGCCGGTCATCGCCGGATTATCGGCAGCAGAGGCCCGCGTCGGTAGCCAGCCGATCTCGAGGAGATGCCCTTTGTCCGGATTCGCTCCAGTTGCCTGACAGTCAAGAGTTAAGATTTCTAATTCCGCGAGAGTTACCGTCATTTGTCATTCAAACTATATACTACTGCATATATCAAGCCTTCATTTGCCCATATATCAATCCTGTGATCTTATCTTTTACAGGATAGCTTCTTGATTTGCAACTTGATCGTGACCATTCCTATAGAGCGCCCAAATTTTAAATTCAGTGCAATTCATTTTGATTTACCTTAGCACAATGATGCAGATTTGAGACCACATAATCTCTCAATTATTAGAGCAAATAACAATGGATTTTATTCCATTTTTTTCGTTAAAAATTTAGTATTATTTTTGTTTTAATAATGTCAATATGTTATAGAAATTATAGGGCCGTTCAGGGTTCAAGGGTTCAAATGTTTAAAGGTTTAGGGTCGGAGATCTGGGAATGACGGTAATTTTGAACTTATAACATGTGAGCTTTGAATAGAAATCGCATGAAAAATCAATGATTTTAGGATATTAAGGTGTTGAATTTAGTCTGAGATCAAACTAGAAAAGTCAAAGAAATCTAATCCTGAACCTGCGATCCTTTACCGTGTTAACGATATGGAATCAGCACTATACGACGCGTTAAAAAAACTCAGAGAAAATATACCCCATTTAGCTGATTTGCTCAAATTCGGAAACGATGAACACATTCGTTTTTGGACCGACATCGTCGATGCCAAGCTGCTTTCCCGGTTGACTCCCGATTTTCCGGTGGTTGCCGCGATTTGCGGCGGGGGCTCCTCTGGTAAATCCACCCTTTTCAATTCGCTAATCGGAGATTATATTGCACCAACCGGAGGTACTGCCGGGTTGAATCGACGCGTGCTTTTTTCCGTTCCGGCGGTGCGGGCCGGACAGAACGATCTTCTGGCGGATCTGGCGCGACCTTTCCAATCGGTCCCAGATCCCCTGAACGCCAGGGAAGAACTGACGGTTCCGGGAAAACCGCTCTATGTTCTGAACCACTCCCCTACGAAGAACCTGGTGATATTGGATACTCCGGATTTCGATACCGGTGCAAAAGGTACCTATACCAACCGGGAGGTCACCCGGATGGCATTGGAAGCTTCGGACATTCTGATCTACATTTTCACCAACTCAAATTATAACAACCGCGACAACACCGATTTTATTGCTCACATGCTGACCGGGATCGGTAAACGAAAATGCTTTCTGGTGTATCGAGTTTACCCGAGTTTCACCCAACAAGAGGTTCTGGACCATGCCATGACGGTGGCGGAAGGAATTTACGGCGAGCTGGCCGACAAATATCTTCTGGGTGTTTATCGCACTGATGAAGACAATGATGTCGCGGCCGGGAAGGGGTTTATGAAATTTAAAGCGGTGGCTGCCAACAGCCCGAGTTTTGCCGAAGCGTTACAATCGGTTGATGCGCCCAAACTCCGTTCCGAATTATACGCATCCATCTTAAAGGACGTTCACAAACGCGCCGAGATTATAAATGACGGTGCGCAAGTTTCTCTCGATGAATTGCGCCTCTATTATGACACCCTTCAAACAGCCCAGAGTTACTGTGTTCACGAAGCGTTGAAGCATTTTCCGATGGATCGTGTCATGAGGCGATTTGCCCGGATTTGGGCGGACACAGACCCATCTCACGTCAAAATAATGCGTAAAACGGGCAGTTTCATCGAATTACCACTGAAAATGTTGCTCGGAGCGGCGGGTTGGGCCAAAGACCAGTTATCTGCGGGCATACCGCAGCCCTCGACCTCAGAGGTATTCGCGGAAAAAGTGGATGAAGATTTGGTGACGGCGGTGACTAGCATGCACTATCAGGCGGTCAGCCGCCAGGTGTCCGTCGGCGGATCCTTAAATGATCCCGTTGTCAGACGAATGGCTGAAATTATTGATAAAATCAGATCACAAAAAAGATTGGCAAAATCACAAAATCCCCAGGCCGAACCCTCCGGCGAAGGTTCCAGCCTCAACTTTTTGGTTGATGCCCACCCGGTGGTGATACCGGAGCAGGAAAAACTGCGAGCCAGAGATTTTAAATCTGTTTTACAATCTATTCTGACCGAAAAAGAGTCTATTACAACCATTTCTCGGGACATGGAAAAGGATCTCGAACGACTTGCCGACCATTTTCGCCGTAAAATGGGTCTGTGGCACAAAATCAGCCAGACTTTCTGGGCCCTGCTCAACGTGTTGCCGGCAACGGTTGCGGTCACCTATGTTCTTTCTACCGGGGATCCCGTCGGGGCCGCCGGAATAAAGGTCAAACTGACCGGACTTTTCGGGGCCAAAGATCTTTATGCGCTGTTTGCGATACCGGTTACCACAGGGTTGAAAAAAGCCGACCGTAAACAAATCGAGGAAATGCTGGGACCCATTGTACAAACCTGGTTAAACCATAAGTTAAAAACGATACAGCACCTTTTTGAGGAAAACATAACCGGCGGTATTTTGCGGTGTGCTCGAAAAAATATTGCCGACGCAGACCCGCTGATTCGTGAAATCGAGCATTCAATGAAAGTATGCGCGAAGGGAGTTGAGAAATAATGCTACCGACCCGACAGTCTGCCACCCTCAAAGCTCTCGGCAAAGTTGAAGGTTTTAAAAACGACCTGAACATGCTGAATTCTACGCTGGCGGACTTGCCACTTTGGCTACCGTCGACAGCGCTAACAAAACAATGCGACGAGGCCATCCGGATGATTGATGACATTGCCGAACGCTTCGAACGGAAGCTGGTGGTGACCATTGTCGGGCCCTGCGGCGCCGGGAAATCCACCCTGCTGAACGCCTTTGCGGGGATCGATGATTTGTCGCCGGCGGGACATCAACGACCCACCACCGGTCATGTCATTGTTTTCGGCAGCGACGCGCGGGATGCCGAACAGCTAGCCGCAAACCTCGGTAGTGATTCCGTGGAGGTTAAGTCAAGCCCGGCTGCCACAGTACTGGAGCACGTCCTCATCATCGACACGCCGGACACCGATAGCATGGCCTACCGCAAACACGCTCCGCTCGTACGAGAAGCGATTGCGCGCTCCGATATGCTCCTATGTGTGTTTGATTCTGAGAACCCCAAAAGAAAAGACCATGTTGATTTTCTGGCCCCGTTTATCCGGAAATTTAATGGTGAATCATTGGTGAGCGTGATCAATAAATGCGATCGTCAGGATGAGGTCGAACTGAAAAACCGGATATTACCGGATTTTTCAGCATACATTCAGGCAGCCTGGCAAACATCCATCGACCGCACGCTGTGTATATCCGCCCGGCGACATCTTAAAGATCCGCAATGGGACCAGACAGCAGGTCCCAAGCATGATTTTGATCAATTCGAAAAATTGCAAAATCTGATCTTCGACAGCATCAATCGCGCCGGTTATGTAGTAGACAGACGGCTTGAAAATGCCGTAAGTTTAAGGGATTTTATCTTCGATGAGGTCGGGCGAGAGGTTGACGGGTATAGCACTGCTCTGATGACGGCCAGGCAAAAAATCCACGAAGCGGAAAGAAAATCTTTTCTGGAAGCTGTTTCCGCCATGAAAAATGATGATTCGAGACAGCTTTTCGGTATCGGCTTGATGGTTTATCAGAAACTGGCCCAGCGGTGGGTCGGACCCATGGGGTGGATGATCGCCATTTGGGCGCGTTTGCTGATTTTCGGAACCGGTATGGCCGCTCTGTTAAGATTCGGCCGTCCTGTAACCCAGATAATGGGCATGATTTCTGCCTGGAGACACCTCAAAGAATCTAAATCGGCAACGGCCGACGTCCGCAACGATGAGCGAGTGGGGGCAGGTTTGCGGAGATACCGGCTCACTACCATGAGCACCTGGCCGGATATTGCCGAGTCTTTGATTGATGGTGGGTTTAACGGCACCGTACGCAGGGTGGAAGATGCCTTGCCCGCCGGTGAGACACTCAGCGAACAATTAGCGGGGATCTGGAGCGGGATCCTGGAGTCTGAGATTGAATGCGTATCACGCAGACTTTCCGGAATACTGATACAAATTGTGTTTAACCTGCCGGTATTCGGTATCCTGGGGTACAGCGGTTGGATTACGGTAAAAGGGTTTTTATTGGGAGAATATCTTGCGGGCGCTTTTTTTCTTCATGCCCTGTGGTCGATCGGCATTATACTGTTACTGAGTTTTTTCATTTTTCAAGCCTGTGTCCGCTTGACTGCCGGTCCGGAGCGCGTAACAACAAAAGCATTCGAAAAGATGAAAGGTCGGGCCGATCAAGTTGATATGATGACGCCCAACCCGGTGCTGGTGCAACTTGAAACCGTTATTGAGCTGAATGCCATGTTAGCCTCGCGGGGATCTATGCGATTATAGCCTTTTTAAGGAGAACGGATCAATGCTGATTAAATTCACGACCCTAGTTTTTCTGAGAGGTGGCCTTTTTTGACTTTCGACCTGCTTCCATTTTTTCAATCATGGCCATCCTTTCCATCACCTCTTTGGTCTCCATGGGTCGGTCTTCATAATCTCCACACCATTGATCCTGAGGAGTTGCTGGCCAGGCGGCAAAACGCATTTTAGCGTCAGCCGGTCCATCCAAGGTTTTTGGGGATGGAGAATTGCGTCGACACTCTCCTACCAAACCTTCATCCGTGCCGCCGGTCTCATTCCAAAACTTACAATTTTCGCATACATTATTGTTATTCATATTGTCCTCTGCATTGGGATCTCAACAAATCTCTCAGCACAGATTCGATTCCCTTGGTATTTTGTTATATAAATTCAGTCGTTTATTATGGTAACATATAGCTCTGAGCAAAGAGTTCTCAGAGGATTGATTTTTAAACTTTTCTCCGTGCTATCGGCGCCCCTGTGGTGAAATATTACGTAACTGAATTTACGAATTCCTATGCTTTTGTAAAAGTATGGGGTGACTTCTCGGAAGCCACCCCAGTCAGAAAGGAGGTAGATGACGCTGTGTTAATACATTGCACAGGCCTGATATTATTTTCGGAACATATGACCGATTCTTTAGTTTTTTTTGCAGAAAAGTGTAAAATAACCTGCGGTTCCAGTTTCCGCCTACTGGTTTATTCAAACATTGAAGACCTGGTCCATGATGCCTTATTTCGTTACACTTAGCGAGCACTGGTGACCGACCACACCTCGCTGGTTGCCGGCCACTGGAAACCGGTTACTTAATTTTCTGTCATCTGACACCAGGAGATGTACAACACTATCATGTCCCGATATCAATTGTGTCTTCGAAAATCAGCAATTATTTCGAAAGTGCTCCGAGTCTGTTTGGATTGTATCCGACAGCAACCGGAGCGAGCGTTTTAAATTACATAAATTGAGCTTATTAAATATTATATATCCGTTCAAACCAATTCAAATGTTCTTCGTCCGCAATTCCCATTCGTTTGGCCACTGCAGGAGAAAATATGGCAAAATTGGCGGTTGATCGGGTGCAGATTGTACCATCTCTGTTCGACAGGATACCTTCCATCACCGCTTCGTGTTTTCCAGTTAATTCCAGTACCCTGCCCTCGGCCTTCAATGCATGGTCGATATACACGGGCTTCAGAAAATCAATCGTCATCGATTTGGTTAATGTGATCCGTTTTAACAGATAAATTGCAGCCCAACTCATAATTTCATCAAGAATCGTTGACAGAACCCCACCGTGAATCAGATTGTTCCACCCGCACAGATGCTTCGGAACCGTTACCCCGGAAAAGACGGATGAGTCTTTGGTGTAAAATTTCATCTGCAGCCCTGATGGGTTGATGGGGCTGCATCCGAAACAGTTATGCCTCTCACTGTTGGGCAGGTGCTTGCAATCTTTTTCTAATTCCATAGCTAGAAATAAATTAAGTTGAACAATTTGTCGGCAGCCTCTTCGTCTAAGCCTTTTAGGATTTTGTATTCATCAAGGGCGGCCGTTTTGTCACCGTTTTGAAGGAGAGCATAACCAAGGTTATAGTGAGCCGGCGCGAAATCGGGATCTATCCGAATGGCTTCCTTGTAAGAATTAATTTCCGTGCTTGAATCTCCCAGTTTACCGTATACCAGACCCAGATTATTGTGAGCGGGAGCAAATTCAGGAGTGATTCGCAAGACTTCCTGATGGGCCTTGATGGCATCCTGGTAGTGGCCCAGTTTGGTATATGCAAGACCAATGTTAAAGTGGGCTGGAGCTGCATTTGGGTTCAATCGTATGACTGTTTCAAAGGCATTTTTCCCGTCATTCAGCCGGCCAAGCTGGGCGTAAATCAGGCCGAGCTTAAAATATGCGGATTCGAAATTAGGATTGATCCGAATCACTTGCTCATAGGATTCAATCGCCTCCTGGTGTCGACCGAGTTTAGCATAATAATTTCCTAATGCGTAATGCATGTCCGCGTCATTGGGATTGATTTTAATTGCCTGCTTATATGACTCTATGGCGGCAGCCGGCCTGTTCAATCCGACCTGACAGGCACCCAAGCCATTCCATGCCATGACATTTTCAGGGTCTTGTTCAATTGCTTCCTTGAAAAGCTCGAGGGCTTTCTGGTCATCGCCATTTATTGAAAAACTGTACCCCTGGCGACAAAGCTCTTCGGCAAGCTTTGGTTGTCGTGAACTTTTGGTAAAGGTCCACAGAGAAATCGGCAAGCCGAGTCGGGCCGGTTTCAGTTTCTGGACGGAACTCCCGGCAACTGCGAAATTAAGGTTTTGGCCGCGTACAAACTGAAAAGTGGTCACACCGATGACCTCGCCTTGTAAATTGATCACCGGACCGCCGCTGGATCCCGGGGAAATCGGAGCTGACATTTGAAAAAATTCTCCCACCGATGGAATCTCTCGAATCGAAGACACAATGCCCTCGCTGACAGTCTGCTCAAGTCCCAGGGGACTGCCGAGCACCATGATCTGTTCGGCAATTGAAGGCAAATCTTTGCTGATTTTTATATATTTAACCTTTTCCCGGGGGATATCCACCAGTACTTTTACCAGGTCAACCGATTTATTATCCGCGACAACCAGTACGATCGGATATGATTTCCCGTCGGCGGTTCTCACATCTGCGCCATATTCTCCATCGATAACATGGTAATTCGTAATTAAATGCCCGTATTTATCGATAAAAAATCCGCTCCCGATTCCGGTAACCTGATGATTGGCATCATAGACGACCACCGTCACGACAGCGGGGCGAATTTCCCTCACCAGTTCTGTAAAGTTTACCTGGGCTATTAAAGACCCGGTCATCGACAGCCAAAACATTGCTCCGAGGGCGATTTTTAATTTGTAATTCATATCAGAAATTTCCTATCAATATTACCACCTGAACCACTAACTTAAGCATAAATTTTCAATTTTAAAGAAAAATCAGGCTTTTTTATTCGCCTTCAATAAATTCATGTCGGGTTGTATCCTGTGACCTTACAATTAGCTGGTATCCATTCCAAAATGGCTATTCTGTCCATTTTTTCGTCAGCAGGATCGCCTGTGCCGGGTTAATCCTCGAAACGTGCAATTTTTTCTTTTGATTCACCCGCCGGGGACGGTTTGTCTTAACAGCAATAGTGAAAATTATATCATTTCTGAACAGACACGAACTGCCGAAAATTATGATCGGACGAGAATAGGGTTAATGGGTTTGCTGATGAAATCATGGAATTCAGGGGAAATTGGGGATGTGTATACTACATATTGATTTTTTTCTTGACATGCTTCCATATATTGTGATATGTAGTAAATATCCTTCCTTTGAAATGACGGTTTCATCCACCGTTACTTTATGCGAAGGGTTGTGGAGGCGGCCGGTGGCGCCGGATATCATACGGCGTATACCGATACTGGTCATAGCAGAATAATTTATGCCGAGTTCAAACCATTTCCAACCGTAATCAACATACAGACTTTGAAGTGCTATGACCGCAACCTTAACCCTCCCCCGGGAGAAGTACCAAGACGGCTCCCGGGGGGGGTAGTTTTAATCCTCCTTAACCTCCAGATACCTCAGTTCTCTCTGGGCTTCAACATTGTCACAATGATCGTCAATTGACTCGATTTTATGCATGCATTGGCTCTTAACGGTGGATTTTTTGTAAATTTGGCTCATTTTCGAGTCAAGCAATAGGCATTCAGCACCGGTTGTTAAATGGCGAGTATTTCGGAACGGCTATCTCCTATTTTTTTTCAACCGGATATCCGGCATGCTGCCATGCGTTCCAGCCACCTACAATGATAAATACTCTACTGTAACCTTTTTGTAAAAAATACCGTGCCACACGGGCACTCGTTTTGCCGTATTTTCAAGCTCAGTAAAATATCAGTGATTTGTTTTTGGGGTATTTTTGTGCCCATTGGCCAACATTGGAAGGATCCTCTCTGACAGCCGATAAAATTTTTTTACTGCTCCGCCACCAATTCCGATATTTGCGTACGTCTATGATGACCACATCGGAATTGTTGAGTTGCTCTTTGACTTGATTAATGGAAATACCGGGCACGTTTTTAAGACTGTCCGCAGCCGAGCCAAATGCCCAACTGAAAATCAACAGGAATATAATGCATGCAAAAGTGACTCGCCCGATAAATTTATCTCTTAAAAGAAGTGATTTATCCAATGGGTTATCCGTCAAAATGATCCTCGTAGGCTTGCGATAACAGACACAACATCAATGATGGTCTCTTCATCATACCGATTTAACTTAACTGTAAAGAATGTCAAGAGAAAATCGAATGCGATCCCGGGTTGAGATTGCATCTGAGACTGAAAGGATTTGAGAGTATTTAGGTGTGGCAATCGGTCCCGAAGTTAAAGGGCAAGTCCACCAAAATATAGTGAGCCTGAACGGTGAATTTTCAATGTTGCATAAAAAACATGACAAAGATTGGCTGACGGTTTGTTATTATAAACGATATCATAGTGAAAGGACCATTTTTCGGTTATGCCTCATGATGAATTCAAAGGATGGGATCGATTTTGAATAAAAAATTAGGGGCGGTCGACAAAGACCACCCCTATCCTGAAGAATTATATATTACAGTGTACCTGCTGGCACACGGATAAATTATAGAATCGGTTTGCTTCTTAATAACTTAAGTAAAAAAAAATTAAGTGGTCCATCACGGAACAAGACCCGATGGGTTTTACAAATTCCTTATTTCTACATACTCGTTTTTTTTCTTACAAAACCATTTATTCGTTCCAACGCAGGTGTACTCCTCATCCGCCAACTCAATAATTTGCTTTGCAAAGACAACGGCTTGCTGCAAATTACGAAATAGATTTCGCAATGTCCCGATATTTTCTCCGTACTCATCAACGCAAACCATTGTCTAAATTCCCTCCGATACAAAACCAAAACGAAATCATAGTTCCCATAATTTGAGACCCCCCCCGGAGATGTCGAGTCGCGCAGATGAAGGAAGGATAACTGCCAGGGTATTTCCCATTCGCGCAGAGCATACAGCTCTTGGAGGATAGCCCGATCCCGATTATTTGGAACGACAAGTTTATCATACAACATTCATGCCAAAGTCGAATTTTTTATCTTGTTCCATTGGAATGCTGGAATAAGCCCTGTGAAACGGATATTCAACCGAGCTGAGCCACGGTTTTGAAGTCTTGAGGACAATAAAAGGCCAAAAAATGTCAAATTATTGACTGAAAATGATCAACAATTTAAGTTATTCGTATTCTTGACAAAATTTATTATCAGCGGTACAAATTAAATAAGGAATCATTGCGCAATGGAAGCGATATTAAACCGTCTGGTAAATAATTGGGATACCTTCTCCATTTGGGTTGCTAATCAACCCAATTTCGTGGAAGTGGCGTTTGGAGTAGGGCTGTTTTATGTGGTTTTACAGATAATAAGGGGGCTATACGGAGTAATTAAATTTTTTCTTTCCGGTTTATTCAGCGTTCCCCACCGTGTCAGAAAACAGAAAGACATGAGAGTCAAAACCCGCAGCAAGAAATCAGCTACGACGGACGAGGAAGCCCCGCCGTTTGTTTTTAGATGAAACCAGCCAACGTCCCAACCCAATCCAGAACATTATGCAAAACAGTACGAACTATCGATAACCTGCGATATAACATCTGCAAGATTTTGCGGTTGCCGATAACATAAACGTTTAAAAAGCCTTATCAAGGATCTCCAACAGTTCTTCCTTTGTCAGTGCAATCGGGTTTCCCTTCATACTGCTGGCATTTTGAGATTTCGTTACCACAGCGGAAAAATCGGTTTTTTCAAGTCCGTAAGCTGCTAATGAGGGTATATGCAGTTCTTGACTCAGTTCCTGTACCCAAGTGATAACCTGATCTGCAAGTGCTCCGGGTTCCCCAGTGACGATCCGGGCGACCTCGTCATACCGCTCCAGTGCAGGGGCGTATGAAGCCCGGGAATGTAAGGCACTGACATTGGCTTCCATGACATGGGGCAAAATAGCGGCACACAGAGCGCCATGGGGAGCACTGTGCATGCCGCCCAATGCGCCGGCGAATCCGTGTACGGCTCCTAATTTTGCGTTGGCCAGAGCCAAGCCGCCGTAAAGGCTTGCCAGGCACATATCCTCGCGGGCCGGCGCATCTTTGCCGTTTTGATGCGCCTTCCTTAAAGCACGTGCCGCCCGTTCTATTCCCTGCCGCCAAAGGCAGTCTGTCAAAGGATTTGCCTGGCGGGAAACGAAAGCTTCCAACAGCTGTGTGAACGCATCCAATCCGGTGGCGGCTGTTATGGAAGGCGGCATCGAGTAGGTTAACTCCGGGTCAATCAGCGCCAGACGAGGCAGCATGAACGGACTTCGCATGCTGACTTTGATTCGGTGCAGAGGTGAATCGATAACCGCATTGCGCGTAACTTCGGCTCTGGTACTGGACGTGGTCGGGATCGCGATGTATGGTGCGGATTACCGATTAAGCGGTTGGCTGTCTCCGATTACCTCCAAATATTCCATTAATTCGCCGCTAATTGGTTAAAAGCGCTGCTACAACCTTTCCAATGTCCAAAACACTGCCGCCTCCGATACCGATTACGAAATCACAACCATCACAGCGGGCTTTTTCGACCGCGGCAAGGGCCAGGTCCGTTGTGGGTTCTTCGGGTACACTGAACAACGAAAAAACGATGTCTTGTTTTTTCAGCTGCTTCAATAGAGATTCTGCCCGCTGCGGGGTTCGGCAGGTAATGACAAACCCACGGCGGCCATTTCAGCTGCCGGTACGCTGATATCTTTTAGGGTTCCAGGTCCAAAAATAATTTGTGTAGCGGTGTCAAATTTAAATAGCAGGTTGTTCTTCTTCTCTCCTATGGGTTTGCTGTGATTGCATCGAAGCTAGATTCATCGATAATTTGACAATTTGGGGTAAAAAAGTTGACGAAAATTGTCAATTTTAAGGTTGTTGATAAAATAGAAAACCAGTTAAATATTTGAAATTTAAATAATTATAAAAAAATAAAGAAACTGGCACAAAATTTGAAATAAAAAATACTCGAACTTAGCCAAACGGCTAGATATTAAAACTTCTCAGATGTGCGTGCATCTTCTCTGTCGGGCTCTCACGACTAATGTAATGAGGAATAGCGCCGCTCGAGTACAACGGCATTGTGGGAAGTTTTATTATAAATCATGCCTCCGCAGGGTTTTGACAGTTCAGATTACTCAAAATTGTCATTCAGAACGAGGCTGCTAATAAAACTATGATTGTGAATTTTGCCGAATCCCGTCTTGCAATATCTTGCTATTTGACGGGATTTCATCTTTTAAGAGGAGAATCCCGATGATTTCCGCAGTCAATAGCACAATTTCGGCGTTACAGGCAAATAAAACCAGGCTGGGGGTCACAGCCGATAATATTGCCAACGTAAACACCGATGAATTCAAAAAAAGCAGAGCAATCCAGAAAGAAGGCAACAACGGTCACGTGCAGGTGAACATCGAGCGTGTCAATACTCAGGGCCATCGTTATCAAGAGCTTGAGGGCAATCAGGTGATCGAAAAAGAAGGCTCCAATGTAAATCTGGAAGAAGAGATTCCTGAACTGATGGTCACCCAGCGCACCTATGAAGCCAATCTGAAAGTGCTGCAAACCCATGACAAAATGTTAGGAACCCTGCTTGATATCACGGGATAATCCTCTTCGTTTTCCAATCCTTAGATTCGCTAAGAATTTTTTACCTGTCTTCTTATCGCCCGTTTTATCCCTCGCAAGAATTTTCAATTTACTATTGAATATTAAGACATTTCTGTAAATCATAAGCTCAACATCGAAAAAGATGTCTCAGCCCTGGAATCTATTTCTTGCCTCCGCTGGTTGTCCCTGCTAATAACCTGTTACGAGTGGCTATCATTCAAAGTTTTAACAGCTTAGTGTTTCTATTCACAATTACAGTGACATATAATTTTTGACCAATTCAACATAATTGCTTACTCAGCACTAAGTCCTCAGTGGGTAAATGCGTCATCTCATTTATGAATCAATGGACTTAGTGAATAACCGATTTTAAAAATAAGTAAATTAACATCAAAACAGATTACTGGAGAATTATTATGTCGGCAGAGAAACGACGAAATAGTCCCTTTCCATCAGCTCGTGAAGCCGTACTTTCGGCCCGGCGGCACATTGACTCAGCCCAATGCAGATCAGCTTCGTATCAGTTGGCATTTCAAGATCCGGATTTTCTCCTACGAGACGAACTGCGACCTGTTCGGCTTCAATTGGAGCTTTTAAAACCTGAGCTGATTTTGCAGGAGCAACACATCGAGTCGACCGTTGTGGTGTATGGCAGTGCCCGGATTACGGACCCTGAAACTGCTGAGACCCGATTGGTATCAGCTCTGGCTGAATATAACAGGAGCAAAGATGACCCGCTGGCAGCAAAGCAAGTGGAGTCTGCTCGCCGTACCCTTGAAAACAGTCGATATTATAATGAGGCACGGAAATTGGGCCATTTGATTTCCAGCAACACCGGCAAAGATCAACTGGTGCTGGTGACTGGCGGCGGCCCGGGCATCATGGAAGCTGCCAATCGCGGGGCCCATGAGGCCGGGATGCCGAGCATCGGTATGAACATCGTTCTTCCCCATGAACAGGCACCAAATTCTTATATAACGCCGGATTTAAATTTCCAATTTCATTATTTTGCCGTCCGCAAAATGCATTTATTGATGCGTGCCAAGAGTCTAGTGGCATTTCCAGGCGGTTTTGGCACCCTTGACGAGCTTTTTGAAACATTGACGCTCATACAGACTAAAAAGGTGCAGCCGATCCCCGTGCTGTTATTTGGCCAAGCTTTTTGGAGGCGGATTATAAATTTTGATGCCCTGGTAGAAGAGGGAACCATTTCAAACAAAGATCTTGATTTATTTGAATATGTTGAAACCGCTGAGGAGGCCTGGGGAAAAATATCTGAGGCGGTAGGGCTTTTGTAGGTGTTGAATTTATTAGAAAACCAGATTCTCGGGGAGAAAAATGACATCATTTCCAGGGAAAAAAACGGATTATTGTCGGTCCATTTCATTTACTCGGGTACATTCGTGTTTAACTTCAATAATGGGAATGTCAATCATTAATTTGTGTTGAAAACCAAACCTATCCTTATTTCATCCGTTCCAATCTGATAAATCAAAAGGGAGGTTTCTTATGACAGTCTTGAAAATATTTTTATGCATTACAGTGGGTTGCCTTTTTGCTTCGCCCATGTATGCCGACATCTATGAATGGACAGATGAAGACGGTGTCACGCATTATACCAACTTTGCGCCACCTCCTGAAGCCAAAATTATGATGAAAACCGAAGAGTTGCCCTATGATGAGGCCGCTGATCGTGCTCGCCTGG
>CALZJV010000008.1 GCA_945787595.1 uncultured Desulfobacterales bacterium
GGTTACAAATCTTGTGGTTATTAGCCAACCCCTATTCCGGTTCACTGCCGCACCCAAACCGGTTAGCTGAATAACTTGTCCTCATAGAAAGCAACCCGATCGCGCATGATGTAATAAGAAGCTTTGGAAAGCTTATTACTTAATGCCTTGATCGCAACGACAGGTTTTGTTTTCGCTTCTTTGCTCGATAAAAACTTTGCGCCTTGACACAATATCTTCTGGCAAATTGGGCCGCCTTGCATGGGTGGACGGCAATCCCTATCGTATTGTTAAATCTCCATCAGGAATGATGCATTTCTTGTCGGACCGTGCTAACCATTTGACATTGTGTAACAAATTGAATAAAGCCAAGAATATTTTTCTCATAACCAATCCATTTTTGGGTCAAAATAATCTTCTAAGAAAAGGGTGAAATGCTATGAATGATGAAGAACGTATTCACACAGACAAAGAGTTTTATGTGAATCAAGCAACACTCGAGCTTTTAAAACTCAGAATCGAATCGGATGTAAAAGCCAATTTTTTTCGATGGATCGGATTACCTGTTGGTGGTGCTGGGATAGTGGCAATTTTATTAACTATTTTCGGTTGGATTCCAGGAACGATATCGACGGTCATTGAGGAAAATCCACGTGTGCAAAAAATTTTGGATGATTCAACCATAAATTATATGAAGGATCCTGAAGGCGGACAAAAATATATACAAGAACAAATTGAGATTTCCGCACAGAAGCAGGTGGTTGCTATAACAAATTCCTTTTTAGATGAGAAGGGTGAAAAGTTAGTCAATCAACTTGTTGATGAATATCTGAAATCTGATGACGTAACGAAACTATTGCGTGATTCAATTGACAAAGCATTAAGTCCAAAAATTGGCGCTTTATCAGATGAGATCAGAAAAAATGCTACTCTATTAATAGCTGCACCAGAGATAATTGGTATGATTCTCCCTGAAAGTGCAGACGGAGATCCGGGTAGGGTTGCAAAGGGATCATTAGGTCAGCTTGACAGATTCCTGAAAAGTTCAAAGGCAAAGGAGCTAAAAGAAAAAAAAACTCCCCTTGTATTGACCATGAACATTCAAAAGGGGCCACGATATGCACCATTTGCCATAAAAAAGTGGATACGGGATTTAGGAGATATGTTTGGAGAATATTTCCAGTATGCTATGGCGCTCAGCTAAATTGAATCCCCCTTGCTCAGCTAAATTAATACCGTGTTTTGCAAATGTGGCCCACCGATGAAAATTCAATTACGGCTTTACAAATGAAAAGCCCTCGTTATACCTAAAGATCACCACAATCTCATTTGAAGGAATAGCGAGGGCATGCCGAAATACATCAGCGACATAAGCGAACATTTAGCTTTTTTATAATTCAAATTCAAGCTTTTTTTCACTTCGTACCCGACTGGTACCGAAAAGGCGAAGTCCGAGGGCTGGTCGTCGACTATTATCGAGTTATTAGAACGGTACTGAGGGAAAAGCCCTACCTTCGCAAGTGTCTGACCCGATGCAGGCACTGTCAAATTTATTTCTTTACGAATCCACCCAATGCCGGTCGCAGCGACTTGGGCTGTCCTTTTGGATGCCGGCAAGCGCATTGCAGAGAAGGTGAAATCAAGCGCAGTCGTGAATATTACCAGAGTGAAGCGGGTAAAATAAAAAAGAGTTATCTCAATGCCCGTCGCAGACAGAGCCAGTCAGCAGAGCACTCTGTTAAAAATGAAACGCCGCGGCTGGATTGTGGTGTTGATCAAACACTTGTTTTTCACATTCAGAAAGTAACCAGTCTGATTGAAGGTCGATCGATTGGTTTGCAAGATATTATCAAGCTAATAAATAAGCTATTGAGACAACTCCGCTTTGAGAGAAGGAAAAAAATTGGTTATGCTGCCCGATATCATAAAAACCGCCCCCCTTGATGAGCAAAAATGGTTAATCAGGTCGAGATCAGCAGTTTTGATTTACGCTATGAAAGCTATCGCATGAGGTCTCAGGGTGCCGAGAAGGCACTGGTGTTGTCAATTTTACAAAAAGGCATCTGTTACCCATTGCAAGGTGTTGACACAAAGGGTGCTCGGATTCTGCTTGATGGTTTCAAGCGCCTGAGGTGTGCCAAAAAACTTGGCCTTAACATGGTGCCTTACAGTTCAATGGGGCAAAATGAAGCCCACGGGATCATCGAGTTGATACGGATCTCTAATGCCAAGAGCCTGAGCATTCTGGAGCAGGCCAGATTTGTTGATGAACTCAAGACCGTTCATAAAATGTCGGTTTCTGAGATCGCAGCCCTGATTGACAAAAGCAAAGGCTGGGTGGGTATGCGCGTTGGCATTATCGGCCAGATGAGTCCGTTAGTAATGAGCAAGATATTTGGCGGAAAATTTCCTGTCTACGCCTACATGTATACCCTTCGTCCGTTCATATAAGTATCCGTGACATAGAGCTTTTGGCTCATGGTTTTTTCAAGGGAAGTGATGAGCTGCGAAGGCAACTCAAAAGTGGCAACATTTTATGGGCATTGAGCCGGCTCAAAGACACCTCTGCAAATGCAGGCGATTGCACCGAGTTGGAAAGACAGATGCTCAGGGATCTTGAGATCACGCAAAAATACATGCAAAGGGTCACCTACAAAAGCCAGGATAAAAGATTTAACACGAACTGTTTTTTTGCCCAGGCCAACCTTTTATCCGGCGGCATCTTGAGACAATTGGACGCTTTTGACCAAGCGATACGGCAATTTTATGATCGAAGCCGACAAACGTAAAGCGATTTATCTTCTGCACAAAGAAGGCATGGGTGTGCGAGAAATTTCTCGTAGAATGAACATCAGTACCAATACGGTCACCACCATTATCGGTCAGGCCGGTGAGCTGCCGCAGACCACCCGAAGTGATAAGATTGAGATCGACACACAACTGGTCAGCCGGGTTTACCATCAGTGCGACGGTCGGGTTCAGCGGACTCACGAGATGCTCAGCGAAGAGCATGGTATCAACATCGGCTATTCCACATTGAGTCGAATCATCCGCGAGCTTGGTTTTGGAAAAAGACGCAAAAAGCGCTGTCATCGTGTAGCTGACGAACCCGGCGCGGAGATGCAGCATGATACGTCCCCATATCGCGTCAAATTTTCTAGTATGCCGGTTCTAGTCCAAGGTAGCCTCTTATATTTTCGCTACTGCAAGTTGCGGTATTTGAAATTTTACCGCTCATTTGACCGATTCAAGATGAAATGTTTTTTTCATGAAGCACTGAGCTTTTGGGGCTACGCGGCATATGAGTGCATCATTGACAACACCAATTTAGCCCGTCTTGCCGGTACAGGGAAAAACGCGGTGATAAACCCTGAGATGGCCCAATTTGCAAAGCAATTTGGCTTTGAATTTGTCTGCCATGAAAAGGGGCACGCAAACCGCAAAGCTGGCAATGAAAGTGGTTTTTACACGGTTGAAACCAATTTCTTTGCCGGCCGCAAATTTACCAGTCTTGAAGATATGAACCGTCAGGCCTTTGAGTGGGCAACGGTTCGAATGGCCAACAGACCCACGACGAAAACGCGATTGATCCCCGCGCAGGTCTTTGAATATGAAAAAGCGTATCTAGAAAAACTGCCCATTTATCTGCCCGCCCCTTACCTTGTCCTGAAAAGGGGTACTGATCAGTATGGGTATGCAGCCGTTGATGGCAATTTTTATTGGATACCGGGCACCGATCGAAGCGATGTGAAAGTGCTGCAATATGCCGATCATCTGATGATCTATCGCAACCGCAAGCTGATGGGTCGCTACCGGATACCCGCCGATGGCATTAAAAATGAGCTGATCGCTCCCGAAGGGCAGCAAAAACCGCCATACAAGCCTAAAAACCGCAAAAAACCCTCTGCAACACAAGAGAACACCCTGCGCACAGCGGCCAAAGAGATCGACGACTATCTGGATTTTGCTATCAAAAACGGCGTCAAACAGAAACACCGGTTTATCCGCGAACTGCATGGATTGTATCGCAAAATCGCTCTTGAGGTGTTTATCAAAACGCTCAAGCGGGCGTTAAAGTATCGCATTACGGATATCAAAACCATTGAACGCATTGCCACACTGCAATTGACAGCCGGTCATTTTCAATTGCCGCTGCCGCAGATCAATGAGCAGTTGGAAAAAAGAGCCGCCTATATCGAGGGCTGTTTTGCCGATGACGTCGATCTAAGCGTCTATGACAAAATCACAGGGGATGACGATGGATGAACAACTCAAACAAATGCTCAAGTATATCCGGCTTTCCGGCCTGCTGGCAAACTGGGACCGGTATCTTTCAATCGCCCAAAAGGGCAATTATTCTCATGCGCATCTGCTCAAATATATCGTTGAGCAGGAGTATAACATCAAAAAGGAAAATGCCAGAAAGATGCGACTGGCCCGTGCCAAAATCCCGGAAAAATATGTGATAGAGACATTTCCTTTTGTCCGGCAGCCGAAGTTGAATAAAAAGAAAATCGTGAACATGTATGATCGGTTTGATTACATGGAAGAATGTCGCAATGTGATCTGGATGGGTCCGACCGGCACCGGCAAAACAGGGCTTGCAACCGCTTTTCTCACTCATGCCATCGATTGTGGCTACAACGGCCGGTTTGTCGCGTTTGCCGAGCTTGTCGAACAACTTTACCAGTCGGTGGCCGATCATACGGAAGCAAAGGTCATCAAAACATTTGCCACCACAGACTGCCTGTTGATCGATGAATTAGGATATGTTCAAGTCGAGCCGGTGCAGGTCGGGCTGTTTTTTACCCTGATGAACAGAAGACATAAGAAAAAGACCACGCTGATCACCTCAAATCTTGGCTTTTCTCAATGGTCGTCTTTTTTGAAAAACGACCATCTGACCGCGGCTCTGATCGATCGTTTGACGGAAAACAGTCATGTGATCAACATGAAAAACTGCGTCAGCTTAAGACCCAAACTCGATCCGGTAACTTGACATGACCAATCGCTGTTTTTCCTCCAGTCAGCTTTATGCCCTGCGCAATGAGATCAACGTTCAGATGCTGATCGAAAAAACGCTGCACATCCCTTGTCGGGTGACAAAAGGTTGCTTTCGTTTTCTTTGCCCTTTGTGCAACCGGTTTGACTCCGCTGTGAACCCAAAGACCAATCTGGCCAGATGTTTTCGTTGCGAGAAAAACTTTAACACCATCGATCTGGTGATGCTGGTCAGACAGGCCGACTTTGTCCAGAGCACAAAATTTTTGCAGTCCATCCATCAAAAAGAGGATGTGGGCCATGATCGACACAACCTTAAGTCGTTATCGGGTAGTAACCATCAGAGTGGTTGCCGGATGAAACTGAAAACACCGTCAGGAAAATCAGACAGCAGGCCGCATCCCATCGGAAAGATTCTTGACGACGTCCTGCCCCCAAAACATGCTGGCATCTCAGAAAATCGCTTTGCTGAATCTAAATCCAACAAACCAATGGTTGCTCGTCGTATCACTGATGAAGATCGCATCGTAAAACTTGAGCAACAGCTGGAGTACCTGAATCGCCAAATCAAAAAAATAGCCCGAGACATCAACGTCGGACTTGCTTCCAAATAATGCGTCCCCTGGCACTATAGGCAGATCTTCCTTTTTTTGATCTTCTCGATTAACCTACCACTTAATCTTTACACGACTGCGGGGTAAGCATCTGGCGGGGTAGTATTTTACCTACAGGGGCGGGGTAGCAGGATTTGGTTAAGCTATCTGCAGATTGTCGTGTGAACCAACATCTCAATTTGTCTGAGCGTGGCTGTCTCAGTTTATCGGAGCGCTATAGGTATGCGTTAATTCTCGACAAAAACGATAAATTTGTTGCCATATTTCCTCCTGAAGTGATCTCTAAAAGGTCATTACAAATGATAAATATTTTAAATTCTGGTCCATCAATGAGTACAGCGGAAGCAAGAAGTCAACTTAAAGACATTTTTAAGGAAGGGCCGACATTATACATCCAATCAGATTGGAGTGTGAAAAAAGCTTTAATCTCACCTGTATGGTCGCCATGGCTTCATGAAAGTATGAAAGTTGCAGTTACTGATCAAACTCAGGTATTTATCGGTATCACCAGAAGGGATTGGCTAATTAATAGTATTTTAGGCTAGTAATTAGTTCTACTTTGTAACATTTGTTATTGACATTAACTGACATGAGTAAAATTGGGGGTCAAAGCTTGAATAGTGAATTGAACCTTTAAAATTGAGCCTTTAAAATAGACTGAACGTTCGTGAAGCAAGTGATTATCAAATAATTCATTTGTGAGATTTGATACCTATGTCAAGATTTGCCAGATTAAAAGCACCCGGGATTTTGCATCATGTCGATCATGTTTCAAAAAGATTGATATTTAAAAGAATTTGTACGCTAAATAGGGATGCAGGAGATAAGCAATAGCCAAGTGTCAGCAATTGCTGGTGTTCGAACCTGTTTTTTATGTAAATCAAATTGATATCAAATCCCTGAAGCTGTAAGCCAACTTTACAGCAATAATGGTGGTTTCCGCATCTTTTCATTTAATCCACAAAATTTACTTCAAAAAAAAATTAACAAATAATCAGGTTGTTACACCTATTCTTGTTTAAATAAATACACTTCCGCATTATTTGGCATCATCTCTGCTATAAAATTATTTGTAGGATTCTTTACTTGAATAACCCTCAGCTTATAACAGGTTGAAAAATCATGATCTGCTTCTTAATTGAAAGGAGGATATCATGGGCGATACAATTATCGGCATTATTGAAAGTGGCAAATTCAGGAGACTCTGGCCAAAACCTGCTTCAATGGAAGATTTAGCTCGGCTGACAAGTATCCAGCCTATGCAGGCAATACCGCCCGAGAATGGCGAACTGGACCTCTCTGTACATGAAGGCAAAATCATTGCAGTCCGCGGAGATGACCACGGTGGCTGGGTGTACTCTGCGGAAGTGATCGATACAGGTGGAGCGATCGCGAAAACACTGGCCACAAAGGTATTCGCTAAACCGACAGAGGCGGATGTTCCGTTAGGTGGGCTTGGGAATATTGATCAACCGCATTTGAGTGAAGAAGGAGCCAGTGATACGAAGGCCGCAGAACTGGCGATGGTCGAAAATGGACAGATATTCCTCTGGTCGCAGCCAGACGTTTCAGCCGAGCTGTTCAGCGACGATCCGTGGGTGGGTCGTGCTCGTGAACCCATACAGATTCCGGATGGGGCGCACTGTGGAATCGTCACGCAGATCGGACCGGAAGGACCGGCGGAATTGACCGCTATTACTGATCCATTGCAAGTGCTTATCATAGAAGCACTTTTCGATCTTAGGCGAAAAATGAAATAAAAGGAAGTCGGTCTGCATTAACGTCTAATTGAGTTTTTTCGCTTATTTAGGGTGCTAAATTAAAATTTCACCGGCGTATTTGCTCCAGATCGAAAATGCCACCAGCGGTGATTTGTTCCTTGAGTCGAACGGGTACGGCAGAAGTCGCAATTTTCCGGAGAAAACCATCCGGCCGAATGAAATTGTGAAAATTATGCTGCAGGTCAGAAAATTTAAAACCAGCCCGACCGATTTAACCAGTTCGAATGAAGTGGTATCCGGTCCCTACATCGAAAATGCCGGGGCCAAAACAGCGGTGGTGAAGTTAAAAAATAGTGGTTTCTACAATTTTTATATCGATCTGGATAGCGCAGGCTGGTTCGCTTCAGTAGAAAGCAGCACGCCCACACCTCGAATTCTGAAGGTGCGTTTGGAAGACTTTGACAAATCCAGGTGGTTCATCCGCGGTCCGGACCATCCGTAATTGAAATTTTTCATCTGAGGTAAGGCCATGAGGAAAATCACAACGGTGATCGTGGGAATAATGGTCACATTTCTTATATTTGGGATCGCTTCTGCCGCCACTCTATACGGGATAATTTTGCAGGAGAATGGACGACCATTGGTCAATTCGAACATAGTGGTCAATGGAAAAGAGATAAGGACGAACGCATTTGGAGGATATCGTGTTGACCTTCCTGAAGGGATGCAGGAACTCAGTGTGACGATTAAGGGTGCGTCATACATGTTAGACCCGGTCAGGATATATTCACCTGAGACCAAACAAAATTGGAGAATAGATCCGGGTAGTATGCGGTTAATAAAAATACGTTAGAAGGATCAGTCATGGCTAATCTCAACAAAAACAGAGACTGGATTGACGTCTCAGCGAGGCTGTTACCGGGGATAGGAGCTCTTCTGGCAGGCATTCTCATTCCTCTGGTCATCCATATCAGTTCTGAAGAAAACAGAAAAAGTCAATTATACGTGGAGATTGTGAGCAAAAGAGAAGTGGCTGATAGTGAGCTCAGGGCCAAGATGTTCGATACTCTCATTAAATTTTTTTATGGCAACGTTTCGCAGCTAAAATCAAATAATGAAAAACTCACATCGCTGCACCTATTGGCGCTTAATTTTCATGAATCCTTCGATCTCAAACCTCTTTTCGAAGGAATTAAATCCGAACTGTCACAAGCAGAGGTTAGCAAACTGCGCGATATTGTGGCAGAGATAGCTGGCAAGCAAGAGGCCATGCTTTCTCAGGTGAAAGAAGGCAAAGTATTTGAGGAGACTGTACCTTCAGGAGGGTCAATTCTGCTACCTCCAGAGGAACAGCCGGCCTACATGGGGCATCGCTTAGGTATCGAAGTCGAAGAGATTGGACAAGACGGTGATTTTGCGCGTCTTCGCGTAATCGATATGCCGGATAAAAATAGAAACATCGCTGAAAACGCCGTTCTGAAATTTAAGCTCAGTTATTGTGATTTGCCATTTATCGACAACACCAAACTTTTCGATCACGCTCGGTTTGCTATAACGCTTAAAAGAGTTGTGACAGATGAAGAAAAGAGAAAGGCTGTTAACTTGAAAGTGATTTTTTTTCCTGAAACCTATATGAGCAGCAGAGACCGGCCCTTTTTGGATGAGATGCTAAATAAATTAAAAGAAAACAAAGAAAAAATATAGTCTGTTACACCGAAAAAATCTGGGGATGTAAGATAAAAACTGTAAGGAGGTGCATATGGGAGCAACCGATTGGGTATTAACACTGATTCTCGGCGGTATCCTGGGCATGATCGGCCAAGGGATACGCGTGGTTGCTGGTTTGAAGAAAGTCAATGATCAGGCCTCTGCTGAGGGGAAAAGCTTTGGAGTACTTTTTCAGAGCAGCACGCTTGCCTTGAGCCTGTTGATCGGTTTCATTGCGGGCACCCTGGCCATTATTGGAGTTACTGGCGGCGAAGTGACCGTAAACCCCTCTAAGGAATTAATTGTAACTATCATCGGTGCCGGTTATGCGGGAACAGACTTCATCGAAGGTTTTGTCAAAAAGAACCTGCCAGCAGCCCAACGCGATACACTGGCAACTACAAAGATAGATGAAATCGAACAACCAGCAGTGGGGTAAGCCATGGACTTTACATTAAAGTATCAAATCAACCAACGCTATCTAACCAAACCCTCCAGGCGGCGTTCAGGTTCCCCGATGTCTCCCGGGGTCAAGTTTCTGGTAGCGCATGACACGGGAAACCCTGGTTCAACAGCGTCTGGCAACGTTAAGTGGTACGAGCGTACTCGGGATCAGCAAAGTGCTTCAGCTCATATTTTCGCCGATGACCGCCAAATTCTCGAGTGCATTCCTGCGATCGCCTCGAGTCCACCTGAAAAAGCCTGGCACGTGCTCTATTCTGTGCCTAGCGACGATCAGCTCTTTGGCCATGATGCCAACGATGCCGAGATCGGTGTCGAATACTGTTACGGAGGTCGCATCGACGATGACGAAGCGTACCGCAAATATGTATGGGTTCTCGCTTATGCATGTCATCGTTTCGGCCTGGATCCGAGCAGCAGCATCGTCGGTCATTTTTTTCTCGATCCACGCCGCAAAACCGACCCGGTTACAGGCCTGGCCCACAGCCGCCGCACCTATGATCAACTGCTAAGGGTTGTTGTCAGCGAGTTCAAAGAATGCACGACAGGCACCACCGCCAGTCCACCCGCCAGATCTTCGCCGACAGGACCGTCCGGAGAGGTCACTACCACCGTGAGGCTCAACATTCGCAAGGGGGCACCCAGTACCCGGGCACCGATTCATCAGACCGTTCAGCGTGGAACCGTTCTTTCTTACGTCGGCATCGTCGAAGATGGTGAACCGGTGAACGGCAATCCGGTTTGGTATGCTGATGATAACGGCAACTTCTTCTGGAGCGGGGGTGTAACGGATTAGTTTAGTGTTTCGACCGCACATACGGTGGCGTATTTTTGCAGTCAGTATCATTAAAAAAGGCTCACTCAGCACCAAGTCCTGAGAAAATAAATGCGTTATCATAATTATGAATCAAAGGACTTGGCTGTTTCTCTGACGAGCTCCTGAACATGCAAATATCTGCAATTTCCTGCGGGCAGATTTATTCCTACAAAAACGTTATGATAGGGAAAGGATTCGAAAAATGAAAATTTATAAAATTTTGATAGTCGTGCTGTTGGTACTTGGTTTAACAGCAGGATGTGCCACCAAGCAGCATTTGATCACCGGGGAGCCAGAATTTTACAGTATTAAGCCCGATACCGGCACAATCTATGATCGGGATGTCATTCCCAATTGGGAAAACACTTCTAGCGGAATCGTCCCTCATAAAGGTGAAATTATCACTCTGGTGGTTAACAATGTGTTCATCCGGTATCTTAAGGAAACTGTCGGGAGCCCCCATGTTCTGGTTTATGCGGAGGTTTACGATGATGGGAAAGACGATCCTAGTACCGCCGTCTCGAAGCTTATCTTCAATCAGATAAATCAGCCGCCAGGAGTCAGTTTAGGAATAGCCGATCGTATCATATACGGTCCAACTGCATTTAAAGGTTTTCCCATCCGCATCCGATTTTTTATTGTCGAACTAGACAAAGAACAAAAGAAAATGGCGTCGAACATACTCGATGCAGCGGCAAGTATAGCTTCAGCCGCCCAGCCTGAAGCTGCGCCTGCGGTAGGGGTAGGTCTACGAATCGCCAAATTACTGAACGCTCTGAATCAGGATGATTTTGAATTGCGGTTTGATCTTACACTGTTTCCGGTAGACATGTCCGGGACATATAAAATGGATGACACTAGACTTAACGAGCTTATTCAGAATAAAAAACTATTCATATCGCGAGTAGGAAAACAAATTTCTCCTGTAGTCCCCCTGAGGACAGGAGAATTTTTAATTATTAAGCGCGAGCTGGCCGAGCGGTTTCCCGATAAAGAAAAAACGGGTGAAGCACTGCCATCTTTTCTAGAATTTGACTGGGCTCAAAAAGGCTTCCTTGGTCAATATACAACTACGGCAGGAAATCCTATCTATGCCCAGGAACTCATCAAATATCAAGGCGGCAAACTTTACAGAATTATCCAGAAATTGATCGATCCTGCAAAGCCTAAGGAAGAAATATTATCTGCCAGTGTTGGGCTGCAACATGGTCCCAATAAGTATGTTGATACTAGTATTGGACCTGGATATCGGCAACGTTTAAAGGATCAGACCTATGTCATTCTAAGTATGTTAAATGGTTTGCCCGCAGGAATCAGTGCAGATGAATTAAGAGCGGGCTCCGAAAGGGATATGGCACGGATTCGAAGTTTGTTGGACAATCCTGATGAGACACCTACCCTGGCAAGATTAGAAGGACAGGTAAACGACTTAGCTTCGTCAGTTCTGGCGGTTATTCAGAATAGGCGAATAGCAGAAGCAGCTTCCAAACGGGTTGGTAGAGATCCGAAATTCAGGCAAGGTCCTGATTATCCGGAGTTCTGGATACAACAGCTGCGCTCGATCAAGGATTTGGACGAAAAAAATCAAGATTACAGAAATGCAGTGGCTATCAATTCGAGCATACTCGAAACGTTAAACGATCTATTCATTAATATGCCGCTGATTGATCCGGCTGATAAAGATAAAATTGATAAATTAAAAGCTCTGCAGAAAAAAGAACATTTCACCGCGGTAAAGGATAAAATAGGTTTGTTTGAACTCACGGATGCCGGGATTAACAAGCTCAACAGTTAATCATTTTAAATAGGGTTACAACTTGCAATTAACCAGCACGCATTCAGGTTTTTGGCCAAAAGCCAAGAGGGAGGTGTTAAAATGGAAAAAAATAATCAACCAAATGCAACTAGTGAAGGTTTTGGGTTTGATCCTGGATTTTTCGGACCGATTATCCCGCGTTTTACGCCGAATGGAACATCGGAATTTATCGCCGGCAAACGAATTGTCGGAATGGGATGGCAACCGGACGTGCCTGATGCGAGGGATTACACAGTTGATTTTGTTCAAGAAAAATACGGTCAGGAAAAAAAGAAAATACCGTTGCTGGAGAAGGGCAAACGGATCAGAAAAAATATTGATAACAGAATGTTTTGTTCACCCATTGAAAATCAGGGGACATTGGGTTCCTGCACAGCCCAGGCGGTGGGCAGCATGATGGAATACCTCATGCGCAAAAAAGGCCTCCGACATGTCGACCTGTCCCGACTCTTCCTCTATAAGGTAACGCGGAAGCTTTTAGGGTGGACCGGCGACACAGGTGCTTACATCCGAAGCACAATGCAGGCAGCGGCAATATTCGGCATTCCGCCAGAAGAACATTTCCCCTATGATATTGCTCGTTTTGAAGAAGAACCATCAGCCTTTCTCTATTCCTATGCATCCAACTTCCAGGCGCTCAACTATGCTCGACTTGACGAAAAAGGCTTAAGTTCATCGAATATTCTGAACTTGGTTAAACGTGTGATTGCATCGGGATTCTGTATTGCCTTCGGCTTTCCAGTGTACAGCTCTATCAGTAATTCACCCGACATACCGTACCCTTCTCCGCAGGACAGACTGCTTGGTGGTCACGCAGTCTTAGCCGTCGGCTATAACGATGATCATAAAGCAAATGGTCAGGGCCGCACAGAAAAAAAAGAGCCTTCATTAATCATTCGAAATTCCTGGGGTAAAGCCTGGGGCGAAAAGGGTTACGGGTATCTTCCCTATAAGTATGTAGAGGAGGAGCTGGCTTTGGACTTTTGGACTATTTTCAAGGAGGAATGGATTGAGACCAAACAATTTAAATAGAATACTTTAAGCGATGTCATTAAATCACGGGCGCTCTCAAACGGTTCTTCAATCCGGGCAGGTTGACCGGGACGTTCGTGCAGAAGGTGTTTTACAAATAAGCTCATCTGTAAGATTTGATACCTATGCCAAGATTAGCCAGATTAGATTCGCCCGGGATTTTGCATCATGGTATTATCTTTTTTTGGTAAAAGTCGTTATCGACGCCGAAATTATCAGCAATATGTCCAAAAAGGGGTGGCATTGGGACGACGACCGAAACTGGTCGGCGGCGGATTGGTCAGAAGTCTTGGGGGCTGGTCGGAAGTTTTAGCACTTAGGGGCAGTGGTGAAAAACAAAGATCTGATCAACGAATTTTAGGCGATAGTGAGTTTGTTCAAGACGTCATATCCGGGCTGGATGATCTGGTAAAAAAGAACCTGAGACTTTCGGGTCGACGGATAGATAGAGCTTCCTTGGCGCAGCAGGTTTGCAAGAAATACAATATTTCCCTGAACGAATATCGTTCAGGCAGTCGCAGACGGGATGTAGTTGAAGCCCGTGGTTCGATCTCTTGGATTGCGGTAAGAGAGCTGGGCTATTCCGGCGCTGATGTTGCCCGATATTTGGACGTAATCATCTACTCTGTGACACGATTTGTAGATTCCAGGCAAAAGCCTGACATTGATGATCTTATCAAAAATCTATGAATGTCCTGCACGAACGTCCCAATATTATCCCCATATTTTTGTGATTCTGTTTGCTAGATTCATTACCACCATAAATTTTCCACAAATTATTCAATAACAATAAGGAGAGATTAACATGACTGAAGCCCTCAATGAAATTCGTTTAGCCCTTGTCCTTTATGGTGGGGTTTCGCTGGCAATTTATGAGAATGGTGTCGTTCGTTGTTTTCACGATCTCGTCCGAAAACAAGGCATCTTTTCTCTTCTGCTTGAATTGCTGGACGCAGATGCGACAGTCGATGTCGTGGCCGGTACATCAGCAGGCGGGATCAACGGTCTGATGCTCGGTGCCGCGCTGGAAAACGGCTCGAATTTTGCCGATACAGCTGATCTATGGCGGGAACACGGGGATTTCGGACGATTGTTGCGCGATGTGAGGGATGCAGATCAAGCCGTCTCTTTGCTGGATGGAGAAAACTACTACCAGGATAAACTGGTAGAGGCCTTTAAAAAGCTGTGTGATAGGCCGGACCCCAAGTATGAGAGCCCCGGAGAAATGGACATCTTTATTACCGGTACGGATCTTGACGGCCGGATTCTAAGATACTGGGATGAACTCAACCAGGAGATACGTGATAAATCCCATCGAACGGTTTTTCATTTAAAACACCGCCCGGGACGTAAATGGCTCGGTCTGAGCACCGATAAAGATGCGGATGAAGATGTTGCGACTCAGGCCTGGATATTGGCCTCAATTGCCCGAATAACCAGTACTTTCCCGGTTGCCTTCCCGCCTTTTCAGTTTGGGCAGATCGATTCTGAGTTCCGAGCCGCGGTTCAGGAGGCACTCGCAGGGTGTGCCGGCCGCCCAGATGACCTTGATGAAAACAACAGCTTTATCGACGGTGGGGTTTTAGACAATAAGCCGTTTGGCCATGTCATTCGTGCGATTTTTTACCGCATGCCAACCAGAGTTGTGCGTCGGCATCTTTTTTATGTCGAACCGGATCCCAATCCATTTACTGTAGAAAAACCCGACCCCAAAAAACACACGCCACTTCGTATCGCTTTTGCGGCGTTAACAACCATTCCATCGCATGAGAGTATTTATGGCGATCTTGACCAACTAAAAAAGCATAACGAGCGTATTGCCTGGATAGACAACTTAACGTTGCAGCTAATTGATAATCCAAACACAACTCCGGTTGTGGATGAGACTCTGTATCGCACCACCCGAATTGAGAGCCTATCCCGCGCCTTGCTCCTTGAGGGCGATATTGTGCCTTCCGCCCAGGAACAAATTGCCGATGAGAAGCGCATGAAGCTAATGGAGCAAGTTCGTAAAGGGCTTTACGATCTGACCGATCAAAATCTCAATGAACTGGATGCACTGGATACCGACTTTCACCTTCGGCGAATCTTTCGCATGCTCTATGAATTCAGCCATGAACTGAGAGAAGAGAGTCAGATGAACCCCAACGCACGTATGGCCATGCGTCTATTGGGCCGTATCATTAAATCATTGAAGCTTGTCCGTGATCTGCTGATCCGCTTTCGTGAGGCGACAATAACGGATAGTATCGATGAGGCCAAAGGTGATAACCAACAGGCTGTGCAGCTGATATATCAGAAGTTTCGTAGTTTCCTGGATGTTGAGGCCAAGCAATGGTCGGATTTGGTTGCATGTTTGAACCAGCCGTTTGATTTGGAAACGCTTGAAGATCAGGAGAAAAGCCTGGTACCCAGTCGGGTTCTAACGCAAGTTTTGAAGGCCGTTAATCAATGCATTGAGAATAGAACCGGAACACAAAAACAGGCGCCCTACTCAATAACAATTCTCGAACGTTTGGCCGAAAAAACCTTAGAGATAATTGAATCGATTGACGGCGGACCCGCACGGTTCGAGCGCGCCAATGCTACTGATAAATTATTATATCCGATTCAGTTTTCAGCAGGTATTCATGAACTGGATCGCATCAAACTGACACGCGTCAGCCCGCGGGATGCTCAGAAGGGGCTTTCGTCAGGCAGCCTCGCATCAAAAGTAACTGGAGAGGACTTCGCCCATTTTTCGGCATTTTTGCGTCGCGACTGGCGTTCCAACGATATCCTCCGTGGTCGGCTGGACGGAATATGTCAGAGCTTTCGTGCCTTAATCGATTATAATGTCATAACGCGTTTGAGGAAACTGCCGGGTCAGAACAACCATTTATTCACTAAAGACAGTTTGAAAGCGTCGCTGCCGCACTGCCCGGATGAATTTGTCGTCAAGGTGGAAGATGCGTGGAAGGAATTGCAGACTATATGGTCTCAGCCGGCACTACCACTAATGGAAGAGAAGGGCGAGCTAACCAGCGAGGAAGACCATTTTGTCGATGCCTTGATCGAAGCGGCCCAATACGACGCATTCATGGAGGATGTTAAAGGCGTTTCCACAGACGTTGTCTATCAGGAAACGATTTGGGGAAGAAGCAAAGGCCCCAAAGAAGTCGAATCGGACACCGTCGAAAAACGCATAGAACAATTAGCAGAAACAACTGCCCAACAGCATATAGGGGCAGGAAACTCAAAATCGCTCTGGAACTGGTTCAATGGAATCGGCTCCCAAACAGTCATCGGGCAGAATGGAGCCGTACCGTATCATATACTCGGCGAGTATATCACCCGGGCTTACTTGCTTCTGTACGGTATGCTCGGAGAATCTTTAGGTAAAAACCGATCTTTCTTAAGAGGCAAAGTCGGTCTGATTTTCCGGACGCCTGTGCGACTATTGCACGAAATTATATATATGATGCGCAGGCAAACTCAAAGCGCCGCGTTATCTGTGACGGCCATTGTCTCAGCCGCAATCGGTATTTTCTTTATTTTAATTTATCTCAAAAACCCGATATGGATCGCCGCGATTTTATTCATATTGGTATTCGCTCTATTGCTCCGATACCTGACGCCTGACACCAATAAGAGAAAGATTTGGAAAGTGCTAGTCATCGCGATAGTATCAACATGCATTACATGGGGTTTTACACATGTCATTGTAAATGTGGCGAAATATATTAAGGAAAATTTTCTGTCTTGAATCTCTATTTAATTTCGTGCAGAAAGTGCTTTAATTTTAAGCTCATTTGTGAGATTTGATACCTATACCAAGATTAGCCAGATTAGATGCGCCCGGGATTTTGCATCATGTCATGGGGCGGGGTATCGAAAAAAAAGCGATATTCCTTAACGATATGGATCGCAGCGATTTTATTGACCGAATCGTTGCTCTGTGCGAAGAAGGCGCTATGGATATCTATGCCTGGGTCCTTATGCCCAATCATTTTCACCTTCTATGTAAGACTCACAACCGTCCCTTGTCTTCGAGTATGAGGAAAATTTTAATCCGGCTCCGGCGGATCATCCCCGGCATGCGCATTTGTTTCTTGCCGAGGCGAAGGCAGAATCATACCCCGGTTAAATAATAAACTTGCCCAATTGCTACCGTCAGACTCCTACCTTCAGACACCTACCTTCCAATCACACCGAACTAATTACAATTCAATGTCGAATTACCAGGGCGCGCCAAGTCGATTGTGTGGCAGGAAGAGCGATATATAAAAGAACTGGTGCGCTATTTCCCTAAACGAATGTCGTTCAGGCAGCCGCAGGCGGGATGTAGTTAAAGCCCGCGGTTCGATCTCTTGGATTGCGGTAAGAGAGCTGGGCTATTCCGGTGCTGATGTTGCCCGATATTTGGGCGTGACCAACTCCTGTGTGATACGGTTAGTCAGCTCTGGGCTAAAGTCTGACATTGATGATTTTATCGAAAGCTATCCGCGGTGGGCGACCTGCGGATCGCTGTTGGACCTCCTCTCGCACCGAACTCAGGGTAGCGAATACGATTACGAGCATTTCACAATGACGACGCTAAATGTAGAGCAGCTTCTGCGTGTTTCTCCGGCAGTCGTTCCGAGACCGGCCGAGGTGACACCGAGGGTAGATCCGTTGCCATACCAGGAAACGGAGTTTGCTGATGCTGATGTTACAGATCATTATAAAGAGGCCCGACAGTTGATGGACGAAGGGGAAATGGATGAAGCCGAGAAGCACTTCCGTCAGGCAGCAGAGCTGGATCCCAGAAGCGCGAAAATCGCCAAGGACTTTGGAGATTTCCTTAAAATTACAGGACGCCATGAGGAAGCCATCAAAGAATATATTCGAGCGCGAGAGATTGATCCGAATGACCCCGATGCTTACTTCCGGCGGGGTCTCCTTTATGAGGAGAGCGGAGTGCCCGAAAAGGCAATCACGATGTACGAAGAAGCAATGGAGCACGGCGCCGGCGTTGATACCCAGAAGAGAATCGAGCAGATTAAGCAAAAGATGGCCGTAACTGAAAACGCTCAGCCGGAGGGCAGCGACGAAGCCGACAGTAAGATTCAGTAGTGCCCGGTAAAAAAAACATAGGGGCCAAGTCGATAGCGCCGGTAAAAGCCGGCAAAGAGTAGGGGGTGAAAGTCCCCCGCATGGCAATGGTTAGCGACCAGCCGTGGCCCCGAGTCATGCGTCGACTACTCGTAAGGGGGCGGCGAGTAAAAAAATAGGGTCAGACCACGGTGAACGCGTGGCAATTAAGGATGTATGCCAAAAATAGTCCCGTTTTTTGGCTTAAAGTGATGTTTTTGACACGCAAAAGGGCAGTTGAATAAGGCTAGCACTGGATATGAATTCACTGATTCTCGGGTGTCCTATGTGGGACATCCTTCGGTAATTCAGTACGAAGGGGTTTGGGATGCGACCGACTCTTGTAGATTTTTATAAAGGCTAAACGGGGGCTTCCTTGAATCTCACCTTTCACAAATCAGATGCATAAAGCTTTTTATAGCGATTAGGAGGAAAACCATGGCGGAACATTACAGAGAGGTTTATGCTGGCAAACCGGAGACAAAACTGCGCAAAAAGCCCAAAGGGAAATCGTTTGAGACTACCGTCCTTTTAGGGGCCTGGCTGGGCGTGATCGATGAAAGAGACGATGGCTGGATCAAGGTTAAGGCTTTTGGAAAAGAGGGGTGGGTTCACGAAGCAGACGAGACCATGCAGGACATGGGCCTCAAGGTGTTTTTTGTTGATGTGGGGCAGGGGGACGGATGCCTGATTGAAACTGAGAATAAACGCATACTGGTTGATGGCGGACCGAACAACAATTTTAAGAACTATTTGACTAAATGGAAATACAAGTGGTTGCTGGCGGCCGGTTATAAAGTCCGGTTTGATGCTGTCTTTGTGAGCCATTTCGATGCCGACCATTTTGCCGGGCTGATAAGTATTATAAAGGATCCCCGCTTTGAAATAGGCTCCGTGTATCATAACGGAATCGCCCGGTTTCATGACAAAAAAAATGAACGCCTTGTAAAATATGACACAGACCTGGGACAAACCAACGCAGTTGGACAACCGAACGCGGATCGGGAGGTGCTCAAAACAAGTTTCAGCAGCATTGACGATGCTAAAAAGCTATTAAATGAATCGTCGGGGAAAAAGGGGTTGATGTACAGCTTCAAACGGTTTCTTGAAGCCGCAGTTGAAGCCAAAGATAACGGCCGGCTGAGCAAAATGAAACGGTTGACGGTCCGCGATGGGCACGTACCCGGCTTTACCGGAAATAACGCACTAAAACTGCAAATTTTGGGTCCTGTACCCACCAGCAGCAACGGATCTTACCATTACAAATGGTTCAAAGACTCGTCCCATACCCGAAACGGACACAGTCTTATTCTCAAATTAACCTACGACAAAAGAAGTATTTTGCTGGGAGGAGACCTGAACACCTATTCTGAAAAGCATCTGGTTGAGTACTACAAGCCTGACAACCCGTTTCGTGTTGATGCTGCCAAAGCCTGCCACCATGGTGCATCTGAGTTTACCGTTGATTTCATGGATGCGGTAAAACCTTACGCAACGGTTTTCTCATCCGGCGATAACGAGAACTATGCCCATCCTCGGGCTGATGCCTTGGGTTGTGCCGGGAAATACAGCAGGGGTGCCAGGCCTTTGGTGTTCTCTACCGAGCTGGCGCGTTCAATGAAATCAGCTGATGATATTCATTACGGCCTGATAAATTTGCGCACCGACGGTAAACAAATGATGCTGGCCCAGATGCTGGAAAAGAAAAGGAAATCCGACATATGGGATTCCTATGCACTGCCGTAAAAAACGTTTCAGAGGTATAAAGAATGAACTTAGAAGCGCTTAAAGAAGAAATTAAAGAAGATGAAGGTGTGGTCCATGAAATCTATCTCGATAAATTCGGCTTTCCGACTTTTGGAATAGGTCATCTGATCCGTGAGAGTGATCCGGAACATGGGCTTGATGTCGGAACACCGGTATCGGAAGCGCGAGTGAACAAATGTCTGGATGAAGACCTGGAAACCACTGTGAAGGATTGTCATATTCTTTTTCCGGATTTTGACGACCTGCCGGAGGAAGCCCAGCTGGTAATCGCCAATATGATGTTCAATCTTGGGCGCACCAAGTTGAGTAAATTCCGCAAATTCATCGGTGCGGTTCGGGCCGGAGACTGGAATGAGGCAGGCAATCAAATGGTTGACAGCCGCTGGTATACGCAGGTAACTAACCGTGCCGAAAGGCTTGTCCAGCGGATCCGCAATCTTGCATAATACCTTCGAAATTAAGTATTTCACTTTATACTTGAGCGAAAGGAATGGATTATGGGATTCAAGGCCAAATTCAGAATTATGCGATGCCGAATTTCTTTGATTTTATTGTTGTTGCTGATATTGGTGATATTTTTTATGCTGACAGGATGTCAGTTATTTCAGCAACAACCAACTACCGAGCTCTACGGCAAGGCGCGTCATACCGGTTCGGTTATCATGCTTCGCGTTGACGACAGCTGGCACCCGGAGCCATCCAAACGCAGTGTATATAAAGTCGGAGGTGAAGCCCGCAAACAAAATCCGCCCTATCTGCCAGTCCGTCACAAGGGTGACATCTCGTATTTGGATGGTCCGGATCGAATCGTTACCCAGGAAGATTTTGTTACCGTCACCCTGAAGACCGCCTTTATAAAATACTTTAAGGAACTCGGGGGAACGCGACGAAAAGGTGAGATTGCTTTGGTACTGTCATTTGAGGCCGGAAATCTGGCGCGAAACAGCGTGCTGATTTACGCCAGCGAAGGCCAGACTCTTGGATCGTTGCTGGATCTGGATGACATGCCGATTATCGGACCGGTTAAATTCCAAGGTGACGATATCATGGTGCGCATTGTGATGATCGAGCTGGATCAGATAGAAAATCAGGCTCAAAAACAGTTCATCAGAGCACTGGCGAATGTAGGAAGTACTCTGGCACCGGATTTTCGGCCTGCCCTGGCTATCGCACAGCCAATTGCAGATTTCATCATCAGTCAAAATGCGGATGATGTAATTATCGACCACCGCCTTTCTCTGCAACGCGTCACAAAGGAAACAAATGCAGATTATTTATAAAAAAGTTGCTGCTATGAGGGAGGATCAGGAAGCTGCCAAAATTTGTTTGCTCTGGAAGCAATTATCGAATCCAACCGGTTCCGAAAGCATAAAATATGACACTTTGCTGGACCGGGAAATATACAATGAGATTTATCATATCACGGATGAGCTTTGGACGGACTCTTCGGAGGTCATCCAATAGTTACAAGAAAATCAATGCCGGATAAAAGCTGACCAACCCGAAAATATTTCCTGCAGTTGCGATTAGTCCTATTCCGACGGTTGGTTAGACGCTGCTAAAAAATATCAGTATTTCCGATTCAGAGTGCAGGATCATCTTCGTCAAATGGGTCTGGGCGGAAGAGCGCTTAAGGAGTTAAGCGACAGCCACGGTATCGATAAATATTCCGGGGAGCTTGTCGAGATTTTAAATGCGATCGAAGATCCCGATGCGATCCAAATCGGGGAAAAGGACCTTACCAGGTTTGAAAGAACCTGCAATCAGCTGGGTCTAGCCAAGTCGGCGCAGCCCTGATTAAAAACGCGTTACGAAAGGAGGATTTCTATGCCGCATCTATCGAAGCCATTGTCAAAAAATTTCAACCTTGGGGAACTTCTGCGTTCTGATATTGCCGAACGTGATGAAGCTTTAAAAATGGAGCAGGAAAATCCACCGTCGGATATCATTGAAAATATCCAGTATCTTGTTGACACGGCGCTGCAGCCGATCCGTAGCAATCTTGGATTTCCCATCCGAATAACCTCCGGGTACCGTTGCCAGGTTGTCAACAAACTCGCCGGTGGAAGCGGGACTTCTCAGCATTGTAGAGGTGAAGCGGCCGACTGCAAACTGTCACCAAGGATCTTGACCGACGGCAATGCCGCTTCCATCAAAAATGATATCAAATCAAAAGTTGAGGAGATTACCGGTAAACCGATAAAATCCGAAATCGGTGAGAATTTTTTTCTTTTTGCCTTCATCTGTCTGCACATCGATGAACTTGATGTGGATCAGGTGATCCATGAATATGGCGTAGACTACGGCCATCCGGCATGGATCCACGTTTCAGCCTCCAGACGACAAAACAAACGCCAGATTCTTTGTGTGGGGTCTTACACAAACCGGCATTACCTGAAACCGACATTGGAAGAAGCGCTTTCGTATGGGACATAGAAAATCTTGATAACTCAGTATCATATGAAATAAGTGGAATTAAAGGAGTGTTAAAAAAGGGCTTTTTCGACAGACTCTCAATACATCTGTAACATAATTTTACGGACCGCTGCCAAAAAAGCACATTAGCATGCGTTCTGACTGCTGCAACGTTAGATGTTATTAATTCTACTTTGTCACATTAGTTATTCGCATTAAATTACTTGGATTGCAGCTGGATCCGGTACGCCGACTCAATGGCTGAGTGTCGCCTTTCATGGCGGACCTCCAGCTGGCGAATAAGTTCTTGTTTGTTAATCGCTCTATGCGGAAGAATAAACGAAAGGAGAGAGACGAAATCAAAACAACTTAATAATGGATATCAGCCGAAGCAAAAAACCACCTATTACAACATTTATGCACATGATTTCTGCTATCTTGCCGGGGTTTATCTGCCACGAGTCTGGTGGAGCGATAAAGCCCTCCTGCAAATCAAAGATGATGTGGAGGTACCGGTCCAATACGCAAAAACCGTACGCGAAATGACCGCCAACATGCTGCTTGACTGGTTTGAGGATTATGACGCCCTGTTTGGCTGGAAGCGGGTATTTGATCTGGATGTGCTGCAAGCGGCCGCAAACCATGGAGAGGTATGCATCATTGTTGCGCAGCGCAAGAATTTGAACCATTCCGGGCATATCACCGCTGTGGCTCCGGAACATGATGGATTTAGTGCCGCCCGGAACACTGCAGGGGAGGTATCGCGGCCGCTGGAATCACAGGCAGGCATTATGAACCATCGCTTTTTTGTCAAACCAACCCGCTGGTGGCAGGGCGGTAATTTTCGCAATCACGGTTTTTGGCGGCATATCTGAAAAGACCCGGATATTTGACTGTAAAAGGCTGAAAAGATTTTGATTTGATTGGATGCTAGATGACTTGACATTTGATCAAAGCTGATAAATTATAAAGTTTAACATGAAGTGGCCTCAAACTGGCGGCTTGTAAAATATTTCAGCTGACAAAACTGTCTTTTATTGCTCCCTACCACCCACGATCGGCAAGACAGCATATGGCTGCCAGAAAAAGCATTATCTTTTAACTGTCCAATTTTCTTTAATCGAGTTCCCTAAGCGTAAATCAAGATGATACCAAAAGTTGATTCGGTATGAATCCTGTGACAGCAGATAAAACATAGGCGTCTGAAAATCCATACCGTCGCATCGGTATCGAGCTGATTATGATAAATTGGCCATCGTAACGTATTTAACTTTTCAACTTAATTAGCATAGATGGGGGGTAATAGAGATGGTTTCACCACAAATCGTTCTTACTGCTATCCATGCAGGTTTGCGGTTGTATCGCGTCGGGTATACCGCCTATGTTGACAGCACGCGCAGTCGTGCCTTGACGCTTCCCTTGCCGCGCGGGCCCAGTCAACCAAACGTCACGACGGCATCTGCCTTCTTCACAGAAACCGGCCAGGGTAAAGCAATTGCTGCCGATGTAAAAAATGAACGGCTTAGACTACTGCTGAATATGCTTGATCAGCAGGATCTGCCCCAGCCTTTAGAAAAAGAATTTTTGCAGATTTATGCAGTCGCTTATTGGAGTACCCAATCAGACGATCCCAACGTTGATCTGGGCCCATCTCCCGTAAATGTAGACGAATTTATCAGCCTGCTGACCATCCGCCATTGGTCGCAAAGCGAGGATCCGGGTAAACTCACCGTTCTTCAGCAGGTTGCCGGAACCCTGGTCAACATTGCTGTTGATTATTTCGCTTACACACCCGGTTTGATATCCACCAATCGACCTGAAGGTCGCGCGCTGCTGGTCTTTCTCGAGACAATCGACGATGTCGATTTCGCCGCCACCCCGCTTGCGGATATCGCCGGCAATCTGCTTGTCGGTGTACTCGATGGCGTCAATGCCGTCCCTGAAATCATATCCGGTGGAGCGCGAGAACAGGACTTGATCAAAAATGTCACCCGAGCACTAACTTTATCTGCCAATCAACATCTCGCCAACGCTTCCACAGAAGAGAAACGTGATGCCGGCACATGGCTGCAACTGATTGCGCAATCTGTTGTAAAAAGTGGTGCCGAGACCATCCTATCGGATCCTGTCCGATTTTTGGGGATCAAACCAGGTGCCGAAGTCAATGTGGTTCAGCAGGTCGGGGCAACCTTGACGGACCTGATCATTGGCGAAGACGAGCTCCACTTACGGTCATTGCTTTCCGGAGAATCGCTCAATAAAATTACGACAGCCCTGCTGACCGCAGTGGCGGAAAATCCGGAAGTGCTGAAGATAGGTAACGATGGGCTCAAATCTTTAATCCAGGAGCTTGCCAAAGATCTCTCGGAACGCAAAGATTTCTTTAGTGATGACCTGCTGCCCGACATCTTGCGTTTGGTATTGGAAAAGTCGGCAGCTAACTTAGATCTCATTTGGCCCGCAGGCAGTATGTCTCCAAGGGATCATCTGCTTGTTACCGCCACCTCGGAGCTGTTGAAAGCGCTAACCGAATCTGCTGCCGCCGACGGAAGCTGGCCGAAATTGACCAAGGGACAAATCCTGTCCATTGCGGAAAACATACTTGACGAAGTCGTGGACAATCCTGCCTGGATGCTTGAGCACGTAAACGGCCAAAGCGCATTAGGAACTGGGTTAAAGGCTGTGCTGACAGCCCTGGGAAGTCAGCCGGCCGATAGGATAAATACAGAAACCCTGGTTGTGGCGCTGAAATCCGGTTTGATGGCCGCAGCCACGCATCGCTCTCTGTTGGAAATACTTCCCGGACCGGGAGCGGATGCCGGTAAGGTAGCCTTGGAGGCCTCCATCGATGCCATCATTGCTACCATTAACGGCAATACGGTACCCGCGGACAGCAAATGGCGTTTGCTGCGCAATTCGAGCCTGCAGACGTTGATCGAGATCGGGCTTGCGTCGCTCGCCGAAAACGGTGCCGAACAAGGACATATCGATGCCCTCAGGGCTGAAATAACACTTCTAATCGAAACCAGCTATGGATTTGATGAATATGAAAAACGGTTAGATGAACGCCTGAAAGCAGTATAGGAGGAAATCATGAACCGGTACAGCACCAAAATCATTGCCGCCTTGCTCATCTCATTTGGCTTTCTGGTATTAACGGGGTGTGAAACTGCGGGCTATATTCGCAGTGCCCAAAACCATTTCAACCAGGCCGCTCAGCAAGAAAATCAATTGCTGGCCAAATCTCTCGACGCGTATCAGGCGGGTGCGGATGCCAGCAGCACGGCCAGTGCGCTCTCGGACTATAAAATGGCGCTAAGTCTTGTGGACAGGGCCATAGAGGAAAACAGCGAGAAACTGCGCCAGGAAAAACTTTTGGGTACGGCCTACATGATTAAAGCCATGAGCTTGTGGCGTATATCCGATCTGAACGGCACACCTCCGGCCATTCTTGAGCCACCATCAGATCCGCCCCCAGCGGAAAATTCGGTATTTTCATCACCGGAGCGAAAGGAGCTCATCGTTTTGATTCCGACAATTAAGCGGGAGCTCTCCGATCCTCAACAGCCCATAACACTGGGTACCCGGGATCAAGTCATGCTAAAAGCTTTGCCGGGGCTATTGGATCACGATCGGGGACGACTGGCGAATTCGCTCGACCGCGCTGATGCCTTCTTTACCAGCGCTTATAATGTGCTCAGAGAGGCCGGGGGAGATGCACCAAAGGATCACCCGGTGCATTTGTATATCGTCATGGCGCAACTTCAGACACTTAACTCCTGGGCCTATGCCATTGACCGCTTTGGTAAGAATGAAAGCATGCCTCCTAAAGCACGCAGAAAATTGTTAAGTGAAAACGTTCATTCCCGGGTGCCGGAATCTCTTTGTTCGATCAAGGTATTGTGGGATAACAATACCGAGATAAAAGGTCAATTAACACGGTTTCTTTTTTTAACCGGCATCAGTTGGGATGATGCCGTCAAAGACTGCAATTAAGATCATGAAAAGGTGAACCGCAGGCGCTTTTGCAGGCGTCAATAAAAGATGGACTGAGCCGATGGATAGCAGCGCTACTGCTGAGACTTGTCAATTACTATAAATAGTTAATTATTATAAATAATTAAGAACCGGATTGAAGGAATTAGGACTCGACTTGGGACAACTTGAAGCGAGCCGAGGTCCCTCATTTCTGACGCGTCTATTCATGGTTTAATTGAAACTTGAGCATTATAGAATCGGCAACAACGCCGGGATTCGCTGAAAAATAAATGTTCGGGTCAGAATCTTTTGTTCCCGGATCGTATTTTATCCCTCGGCCAAGACCACCTCTTTTTTTGCCTCTGACAAGGACCTCAACAATCACCTGATCATAAAATTGAGTCAAAATGAATAATCCTTCCTTGACACAGTCCAATTTAATGTTACTTCTTTATTTAAAGTCAGTTAAGGGGATTCCTTCAATGAACGCAGTCAAATATAAGAATGTGGGTCTGATTCTTTTGTCGCTGTTGCTCGCTTCCAGCACCTTTGTTGGGTGCCCGGCGACCACCATGAGTACTAAGGATTTCCGCCAGATCGAAGGTCTACAATCGCAGGCTCCCGGCGGTGCCGATGACTTTATAATTGTCGATTGTGTCCTGCCCGGTCAGGTCAGGCAACTGGGAACCGGAATGATTTATATCTCGCGCGGTCAATCTAAAAAGCTCACAGCCGAAGAATGCGCGACCAGGGGCGGGAAATTTGCCATCCCCAGTCAGGCTGATTACACCAAAGCGCTGATGGTTTGGCAGCCCGATGCTAAAGCAGGGGATAAGGAAGCGCAGTACTATGTCGGTCAAATCTATCAAAGGGGCCTGGGCGCTGCCCCTAATTATTCTCGTGCTGCCGAATGGTATGGCAAAGCGGCCGAGCAAGGATATGCCAAGGCTCAAATGAATCTGGCCTATCTTTACGAGAAAGGCCTGGGTGTGGAAAAAGATCCCCAACAGGCACTGCGCTGGTATCGCCGGGCCACCGGCCTGGGTGACGCCATCTCCCTGGATAAAAACGTCCTCAGCATCGAGGAACGACAGGAATTGCAAGAACTCAGAGAGGAGGTCAAACGTCGTAGCGAGGAAACCAGGATGCTCCAGCAGAAATTGGAGCAATTTCAAAAAGATCTGGAAGACAGTCGTCGAGAATTGAATCAGCGCAGCAGTGATATTGAAAATGAAACTCAGCGCCAAGAGGTTGCCGGGTTAGAGAAGAAAATCGCCGATGACGAGAAAATAATTAATGAATTGAGTGAAAAACTGGCGCAAATCGATGAAAAAATAAAAAATCTTCCAGCTCCCCGCATTGAAATCTATGACCCCTTACCCCAGACCACCCGGGGTGTCCGCAACGAAACGGGCAGTCAGGACTCAAAAAAACGGCTAATTTCGGGTAGAGTGTGGGCACCGGCCGGCCTGGCCGGCTTCGAAGTCAACCAAAAACCCGAACCGGTGGAACCGGACGGCAAATTCAGGGTATGGGTCCCTCTGAATCCTTCGGGTGACAAGAATGTTCTAATGGTTGCTGTCGACCAGCGGGGTAAAAGTGCCAGTATCACGCACAAGCTTGTGCGAAGCGTTGGCATCTCTGATACTGGTTCGGGAAAAGTGGATTATTCAACCATTAAGTTCGGCCGATATTACGGGTTGATTATCGGCAATATAAACTACAGCAAGCTGTCCAAACTGAAGACGGCCGTAAACGACGCCAAAAAAGTTGCTGAAATCCTGCGCGATAAATATGGCTTCAACACGAAGCTCCTGCTCAATGCCAGCCGTGAGGATATCATTCGGGCCCTTGACAAGTTCAGAACGACCCTTACTGAAAATGATAATTTACTGATCTACTATGCCGGCCATGGATTCTTGGATACTAAAAACGATCGCGGATATTGGCAGCCCGTTGATGCGGATCCGGATAGCATCGCTAACTGGATTCCCAATGAGGCAATCACCGACATGCTGAACATCATGTCAGCCAAAGAGGTATTGATTATTGCGGATTCTTGTTATTCCGGAAGTCTGACGCGGGGTGTTGTCGCTCAGCTGGAGTCTGCCAAAAGCGATGAGGTGAGGTTCAGTTGGATCGAGGAGTTATCAAAGGGGAAAGCTCGGATGGTTCTTACCTCAGGAGAATTAAAGCCCGTTCTGGATGCAGGCGGTGGCGGGCACTCCGTATTTGCCAAAGTCCTGCTGGATGTCCTGGAATCAAATGACGAGGTCATTGAAGGAGACCGCCTTCACCAGCAAATAAACGCCCTTGTTGTGTATGAGTCGGAAAAATACGGTTTGACTCAGATCCCGCAGTACGCCGCCAATACTCAGGCCGGGCATGAATCCGGCGATTTCATTTTCGTTCCTAAATAGTGAGAGTGAAATTTCTCAAATTGGTCACTGATCGCTTGGTCGAAGGTCTGCGCGTCGCGTTTTAGGCGCGAGGGGCACTAGGGATGCTCACCGTTCGGCTGCAGCGATGTCCGCCAGGATCGTTGGCCACAGTTCGGTCCAGCAGCAGACGTGGTCGTAGCCGTCGACAACGATGAGTTCGGCATTGGCTCCACGCACGCCCAGCGCAGCGAGGGTAGCGGGGACAATCCGATCGCGGCTGCCGGCGTAATGGCGCTCCAGAATGCTGGTGCGCAATGGGGGACGAGAGGCTGGATTGAGCGAGGCCGTTAGGCGGTTATGGCCGTGGTGATCGGCCCAGGCATCGATATCGAGATTTGCAGCGATGGTGACGATGGCCCTGGCCTCAGGAAAGCGTTCGGCCAGAAGCACTGCCAATGTACCGCCGCCACTGTGACCAAATAAAGAAATCCGTTCGTAGCCTCGAGACATCATAATTCTGCGGATGGCGGCGGCCAGGCTGGAGACGACGCTTTCTGAATAGCGGGCAGTAGTCCAAAGGTCGCCGGAGCATCCCGCGGCCCCCACCAATCCATGGTAACAGGGTCGGCCGACGTAAACCGCGGGATCGGGATCAAAGAACATAAGGCGCAGCATCAATGGGTTACGAGGCGTGGGGTCTTTGGCCGGCCGGCCGGCGATCACGGGCGTCCCGTCGCCGCCCAAATAGACGTGCAGCGTTCGATTTGGCCATCCGTTCCGCCAATACAGGACATGCTGGAACACCGTCCCCATCACCACTTCCCTTTGCAACCCAAGCGAAGCAGCGGTCTGATCGAACTTCCCGGTCGGCGACTTACAGGCTACCAATAGCGTCAGTATTGCGAGGGTCGTCAGCACACCTCGACTCTCCAGAAAAAATTTCTGTTGGTAATGCAGGTGGTTGCGCCAACTTTGCATAAAGAATGAGACGATCATTGAACGTGATTTGCTTTGTATTCTTCTTTCTGATACCGAAGCATTTGGATAATAGCCCGTCACGCTCCAACCCCATAGCACAAGTTTGAAACCCAATTGATTCCGTTTCTTCATGGCAGAAGTCATAACAAGTTGCTACCATTAATTCAATATATATAATAATAAAGGTGTGGATTCGACAAAGCTAAGATAGAAAAATCACGCAGGGGTTTTGGCAGCTTTAGCGCATAGGCAGACACAGTTCGATCTGCTTTCTGTCCAACATCAAGCGCTTCAGAGTTGTTTGTTTATATATGGCTTGACCTCCGTGTCATAGAATGTCTTGAAATTTGGCAAGAAGTTCTCAATGAGGTGATTGTTTGGTTGACGCGGAAAATCCTGATATGTTGATGGTCCCTCTACACGGACTTCCACTGTATCGGAATACGCAATACGCTTCAATTGCTCGGGAGTAATATAAAATATTCCTGAGTCATAAGTTTTGGTATATACCGTACCCATTGGAGCTGACACTTTAGTGTCAATATTACCCTTTATCGCTTTAGTCACGACCTTATCTGCTCCATTGTTGAGTAAGAAGGATGCCGTGCTCCCTTTTCGAATATTCAAACAGCTATAAGAAGTACCAGTTGCGCGCTCGGTAACTTCAAGCGTAAACTCGATCACCGTTGTAATGATTTTTCCATCCTGACTTCTGATTACAACAGGATTAAATTTGGCGGTATTGTCCACGGTTCCAAGATAATCAGCAGCAATAATACCTCCTTTCATTTTTACGGTGATTAGATTTTTATTAAATTTGTTTACTTCTTTTTCCACGCCATATTTCGAGGTTGACGAAGCAGCACATCCAGCAACTAAAAGCATGGTCGACAGAACCATAAACATTTTTCTCATAATACGTCTCCTTATACTTTAAGAGCGGCAACGATCAGTTATGAAGTAGAATCGACTTTTTGATCGGTTCATCTTGAGTTTACCTGTAGACCAAAAAGTTCAGTCATCAACCTGACAACCGAAAGCTGCTATTCTAATAGGGGTGAGACTCAAATGATTCCCTTAGGTAATATCGTTCGTTTGTAAAAAAACTTTAGAGAAAATCAGCTGCTTATCTAATTTACAGACCTCGTCATTAAGCTTGGAAAAATGGCTGTGACAGTGTAGTTGTCGCGGGATTGCATGAAAATTGGACATTGGCACTCAGGTTTCAGGTGTCCAAAAAAAAGAGCTATTTTCATAGTAAAATATGAGATCTGAATTTAAGAGGAACAAACCTATTATTCGAAGGGCGCCCCAGTGGTATCGGTGTGATATGCATGTCATAGATTCCGAACATTTTTACCCCGAAGAAACTTCAAGCCATTTCTTTCTAAAAACAGAAGAAGATTTTCGGTCACAAAAAACGCGACAATAATTTCTAAGGCGAAAAATTGGTGGTGGTTTACTGCCCTCTTTAACCAATTGGTTTTTAAAACTTTTTCTTGACAACATTTCAATTTTTCCATATATGTGCACAACTATAAGGTCAGGCCGGCAATGCCAATGTTCTACCTGACGTATTATCATTCAAGGCGATTGCTCGACACCATCTCAAGCAAATGAGGCGGCAAGGGTAAATGCTGAGTATACCTATCATTGCAGGATAGCAACGAGACACGCGCCCCTTGTTAGAGGAGGGGAAAGCCATGCGCTTTCTGAAGGATATCCTGAGATCATTTGTTCATGCCCTAGCCTTGCCCACGGCAGTCTTTGTTCATGCCCTAGCCTTGCCCACGGCAGTCCGGGCAATCACTTCAATCACATCCTGTGCCCACGCCATTGGGCCGCCGGAAGCGGCCGCTTCCGCGCTGGCCCCTGTTCTGGAAACGATGATCTTTGTCCAAAGTGATGAACGTGCGGGATTCGAGTATGCCGCGTTTGACGTACCCGAAGCCGGGGAGACCATATTAGGGGCGGTGAAGGGAGCAACGATCGGCGCCTCCCCCCGCCAGCGCATCCAAGGCGCAGAAATCTCGCCAAACGGCGATGTCGCCGTCAAGCCAAACACATTTAAAAAGGAGGAGAAGCCATGAACTCAAAAAATCACTGCGACAATGGGCTCAAAACACCGGAATTTCGCCAAGCATCTGGATTTCGTGATCCGGAAGCCGGGAGGCGTTTTGCAACAAAAAGCCTCCTGGCGGCCCTGATTTGGGCAGTCGTCCTGATACCTGCCGCCGCTAACTGCATGACACTGAACGAGGCGGTTACCGAACAGCTTCGTGTGGGTCCTAACACTGCTGCGTGCGAAGAATTGCTGGATGGGGCTTCCCCAACCCCAGATGTGCTGCGCGGAAATCTCTTAAATATCTGTTCAGGTGGTGGACCTCCTGGACCTGGTGCATCATCGGGCGGAGGCGGTGCCGCCACCGCCGCGACGCTTCCGGCTGTCGTACAAGAACGCCTGAAGGATGCCCGTGGTGAAGAAGAATCAGAGGCAAGCGGTGCGAGTGCGGACAGCGTCCTGGAGATTGGCCGATACGGCGTTTTTATATCCGGCGAATACGAAAATTTAGATAAAGACAAGAACAAATTTGAAGAGGGCTATGATTCGATTGTTCGACGCCTGACCCTCGGCGGAGATATCCAGTTTTCGAAGCGCATTCTCGCCGGTCTTGCATTTGATACCTACGGCCAAGACGGCAGGTTCAGCCAATCGCGTAACTCTAACTTTGATGTCGATTCCTATCGGTTTGTCGCTTATGGGTCGTTTCTCCCCATTGACAATATGTTTGTGCAGGTTTCGGCCAATTACGGCATCACAACAACCGAGCGTAAACGATTTGCATCATTTACTGATCCTAACTCTGACGCTCTTGATCCCGCAGGAACGGTTGTTGTTGGTAGACCTATTGCCGATTTCGACGCCGACCAGTACGGTGCCTTCGTTATGGCGGGGTATAATTTTCCTATCGGGCCTGTCACCCTCAGCCCGCGTGCCGGGTATGAATGGCAGCGCGTTGCTTATGAAACCTACCGTGAATCCGGTAGTTCAGGCCTGGAACTCAAATTCGACGATTATGACATAACTTCCAGTTTGAGTACGTTGGGCCTGCAGGGCTCGATTGCCATTGGCACCCGATACGGCGTCCTGGTGCCGCAAGCCAGTTTTGACTGGAAGCACCAGTTTGACCTGGACCAGCAAGATCTCAAGGTGAGCTTCGTTGATGACACCCGGTCGAAGAAATTTGAATACCAGAACGAAGAGCCGGATCGCAACTACTACGAGATCAATGCCGGCCTTGTTTTTGTATTCCCAAATGGATTCCAGGCCTTCGGCAATTACCGGACCATAGCCAAACACAGCAGATTCGACAGTGACGCTTTTACGCTCGGCCTGCGGTATGATTTCTAATTCGTACATGCGTGCATCTTTGGCCTAGGCGTCAATGTGAAGCCCCGAACCCAGTTCAGTCAGGGCCAAAAGTACTGCGGCAATAATAAAGAATCCTGGCCCAGCTTCCGGCCCGTAGGCCTACAGCCCGGCTTCCGGCTCGTAGAGCCTACAGCTCGGAGAGAGGGAGGACTAGGCTTTGGTTTGCCCTTGGAAAGGGCTTTTAGCGATAGCCGGCGTTGAAACTCAGAAGCCAGAAGTCAGGAGTCAGAATAGAATGATGTCGCTTCGCGCCGACACTATTTATATTTTCCGGCTGAGCCGAAGGCGAATACCTTATTCTGAATTCTGTTTTCTGAGTTCTGTATTCTTGTCGACCCTTTTGACGGCATAGCCAACTGCCTCTGACCTGGCTCTCCGAGGCGTAGGCTCTACGAGCCCGCTTCCAGGAGGGCTACCGGCTGTTTCGAATCAGGAACATAGGAGAAAATCTACTATGTTGTCTTTTAAACAATTTTCCGACCGGTCTGGGATGAAGAGATGCCCCGGCACTGAATTCCGGAGTAAAAAAACACTTCTTTTTCTAGTAGGACTCTTGTTATTGCAGCCGGCCGGGTGTGACGGTAGTAACTCAGAAAAAAACAGCGCGACCGTTTCGGTTACAGCTTCCAACACCGCCCAAATGTGCAGTTTCGGGGAGGCTGTTGAAACCGATGGGCATCGTCGCTTGGCGTTAATAGCCGGTGTGGGTCAATACAAGAACAAAGCCGTGCCGGATCTTGACGGTCCTCCCAACGACGCAAAACGCTTTTACAATCTTCTAACCGAAAAAAACGGATATGATTTTCCTGCAGAAAATGTCTGCCTGCTGCTAAACGAGGAGGCTAGCACCGCCAATTTCAAGCAGGCCTTCGACAAGGCTCTGGTTGAGAGGGCCCGAGCCGATGACGTAGCGGTCATCTTTTTTGCAGGGCACGGTTCCCAGGCCCCGGATAAAAATGGCGACGAAGCGGATAATTTCGATGAAACATTGATGTTCCATGACGCGCGCACAAAAGGCGTCCGTGATATGCTGGATGATGAGTTCAACCAGATGCTGGCACGTTTGCACAAAAAGACCAAGCGTATCACCGTAATCCTTGATTCCTGTAATTCCGGCACGGCAACCCGGGGACCCGAGGCGAGTACCGTCAGGGCCCGGTTTTTCAAGCCCATGACCGAGGAAATAGGGGCCGGGGCAGTTGACGAAGGCACCGGGGAAGGGGCCGGCGGCATGACAACGGAGGCCCTGCCGGGTCTAGTGCTTTTTTCTGCGGCAACGGACAGCAACCCCGCTCTCGAGAAGAATGGCCGGGGCATTTTCACCGACGCGCTGTTGCGGGTATTGGCGGAAGTCGGAGAGCGGCCCTTGACCTATGCCCAGGTCGCCCGCCTGACCCCGCCGCTGGTCTCCGCCGAAAGCCCGCAGGTGCCATATTTCCACGGCGATTTGACCGGGGCGGTCTTTGGTAATGTAACCCGGTCCCGCCCCATCGCCTGGGAAGTAAGCAAAGTAAAACCGTCGATCGAAATTTCCGGCCCGCCCCTGGCGGGAATAGGCAAGGGCGCAGAATTTCGAATCTATGACGGGGCTGTCACCGGCGCGGATACCCGCGATCCGGATAAAGCCAAGGCAACCGTCGTCGTTGTTGAAAGCAGTGAGCTGAACGCCAGGGTCGGTATTTCAGCGGCCAAACCGGATATGCCGAGAATCGAACCGGGCGATCTGGCCGTGCTGGTCCGACCGGCCGATGCTTTCATAACGATAAAAGTGCGGATGCGGCCTTCCCGGGAGGCGGGCGGTCTTCCGAACGAAAGGGCCAAGATGTTGAGGGACCTCATCGAGCAGGACTCGGAGGCCCGAATGCTCGTGGAACTGACTGAAGGTCCGGGCGATTTCGAGCTGAGCGTGGGCGCTGATAGCCGCCTGGTATTGAAAGGCCCGGAGAACCGTCCTCGCAATACTTACAAAAAAGACGATCAGGTACCGCAAAGTCTCTGGCAGCACGCCCGACAACGGGCCTTGCTCCATTTGCGCGGCGAAGGCGGTTCCAATTTTTTGGACAACGAAACCTTGCGGGCTTCGTTGATACCGGCTGCCAAGCAAAACAACTGTTCCAAAAAAGGTGTCTGGCAACAGGAAGAACCCAACTCGCAGCAGATAATCCCCCTCTGTTACGCATGGAATTTACGGGTGTCCCGGGCGGACGAATCTCCGATTCCCCTTTTGATCGGCGCACTGATTCTTTCCACCGACGGCAGTATCTTTGCTTTACCCCGCGATGGCAGAAAGGTAAGGCTTCAAGCAGGAGAGTCTTACACGTTTAAAGCCAGGGGAGAGACTTTTGTTGGCGCAGCGCCCTTGGATGTCCAGGATCGGGTCATGGTTTTCGGGACCCATGAGAAAAATCAGGTATCATGGGGTCTGTTTACCGAAACTGCGGCAACCCGCGGCACCCGCGGACGCGCCCCTGGCGGGCTGCATCGCGCCCTTGACCGCTACCTGCAACCGGGAACACGCGGTCAAGTCGTATTAGATGAGGAATCGGTGGAAGAAACCACCTGGACCATGAGTACGGTAACCATGCGGGTGAAAGCCAACTAGGGTTTTATAGAGGTCCCTGTAGCCACCAAGCAGCCCATCAAAATGCGTGAATACACCATTGCCGATTTTGATATCCGACCTTACCTTCCTGATGACGAGAAAGGCTTGCTGGTGCTATCACACATTTGTCGAAGAAACTTGGAGCGCAAGAGGCCGGCCGGATTTGAAGGCTTTGGAAAACATTTGTATTGCAAGTCGCAATTGTGGCAGGTAGTTCATTGTCCTTTATACGCGTTGCCTTTTAACACCTGGCAGTCAAATTGCCGCTCAAGACGCGTTATTTTATAAACAATTCGGAAACATCTGGTTGTCAAAGTGAAACGGAAGTGACCAATCCTGATTCGCGCAGAGGAGGTGCGGAATGGAAGAATTTTTAAAATCGAAAGCCATGATAACTCCCGGGATTGCCGGTGCAACCACGACATTGATTACCGCAACCTTGTACAGCCAGTTTGCGCTGCCGGCCAAATGGGTGGGTCTTGGGGTCAGCCTGTTGTTTGGACTTTCAGTCTGGGCCGACAAAGAAGTACCCATCTACCAGCGTATCGTGTTCTATATCATAAACTCGCTGACTATTTTCGCTGTGGCGATCGGTATCAACCAGGGCGGTATGGCTGTCGAAAAGAGTGCGCGGCAAGCTAAAGATCCTACTTTCATAGAAAGAAAGGTCCCGCAGGAATCCAAGTCCTTTTTTCAGGATTGGTTGGGTTAAAAGAAGATTGATAAGGCACCGCTGCATCGGCTGCTTTCATTTCTATATCATCACACTGCTCATTGTCACATGTGTTTTATCCGATCAACTAGGTGCGCCTCGATTCACTGACCTATAACCGCATTGACATGACGGCCGAGTATTACAGCGAATATATCCTAGGTCACATTATACCTTCAACAATTTGCTCGAAAATGGACGGCGTCGCTATGTTTTTGATCTATGACACGGATATGGGCCTGGGTTCCTGCTTTGAATTTAATCCAGACCAGGATGATCCCATTTGTTCCAATTTAGCCAGATTCGATATCGCCAGAGCGGTTGCTGCATCCTTTGCCTTCCCGGTTTTGTTGAGTCCGCTAACCATCAAAATTATGCCGGAACCTGTGCTTACCAAGAATCCGGATGGGTCAATAAGGCTATGGCAGATACGTATGTCGCCCCGAGGCCTGCTAACGCGGCCTTAACCGTGAGCAGCTATCAGATTAAAACTCAACGGCCCTTCCTTCATTTGATCGATTGCGGGATGGCGGACAACAGCGGTCTTCGAGGACTCCCATGCCGCTGCCAGCGTTGATCAGAACTGGAACAGTCGAATTCGCAGGATGACCGGGGGTCGGTTGTTTTTTAAGAAGTAGGGTGTTAATTTTTGATTTGTGAATTAAATGACCGTGATTATGTTATGTTATTCACAAATCACGATTTGATATTTATCATCGACCTGCCATCGAATCCGGCAGGGATGACCAACATGCATTTTTTATCGCGGTTGATAGGGTACAGACTATGGGAATTCGCAGACGATATAGAAAGAGATCCGATCAGTTTGTTGTCGCCGATCAGTTAGACTTGGACACTGACGGATTTACTTACACGAAATGGGGCGCCGAACAACGGTGCAAACCGGAGGACTGGATTGTCGACAATGATGGGGATATATACTCTGTAGACAGAGACGTATTTGCAAAAGCCTATCGCAAGGTCAACCCCGGTATCTATGTTAGGCCCACCCCCATTTGGGCCGAGGTGGCTACCCAACCGGGCAGTGTGGTTACGGTGGAGGGTGAGTCCCACTACCAAAGCGGGGATTACCTTGTATCCAATAACGAGGATGGTACGGATGCTTACTGCATAAGCGCCGCGAAATTCGAGTCGATGTACGAACTGCATGAGTAGAGGCTCCGGAATCTGATCGGCAATTTCCATGTAAGGGGGTGAAACATGGATGCATTCATCAGCCATGCTTCCGAAAATTCAGAACTGGCAGTCAAAATTGAGAAATTCTTTTCGGCATGAGTCTCATTGCGTCTCGCCAATCTATTTAGGATGGCTTACGTTCAGATCTGTGAATCGATACAAATTGCGATGTAGTCGTACCGAGCAAATTTTCAATGCGTTCAATCAGGATTTTTTCTCTTTGTTCGTCTTCCCGGTCGTAGTCGCCAACTTTATAAAGGTAAAGTTCTTTTTCTCGCTTGAGAGCCTCGGCCAGTGCCCGAAAATTTAGCCAGTTTTCCTGGTATTTGAATACCTTGCTTAAACCGGCGGATATAACAATAAAAGCTGCTAGGGAGGCCGAAATAAATTTCAAAGCCGGACTCGGTAAGACGTCCAAAACGTTAATAACAGGGATGCTGGCTCCGGCCACCAGAGTAATCGTCTCGGCAAAGTAGTAGCGGTTTTTATTTGTGGTAGCTTTGTCAGAATGCCATTTTCTTTGGCTCTCAATTCGGTCTTCCAAGTAATTGAATTCATCCGTCATGGTCTCTCCTATCCATGGTCAGGTGGCGGTTGTCATTCTACGATTTATATTTTCGATTATTTGGGAAAGTCCCGGGGTGGATGGAATATATTGCTGCAGAAAAGTCAGCTGCTTTAATACACTTAAAAAATTTTCAGTAGCAGTCCTTGGCGTTAGATCGGCAGCATAATTGAAGGTTCTTATCGCCCTCTCCGTCTCTCCTTCTAACAGTTGTAAAGTTGCCAAATCGTACCACTGCCAATAGTCCGCCTCGCCACTATCAATGATCTCTTGAGTTAACTGTTTGGCGATGGGAATAAATTGCTTTAATTTTTCTTTATCATCTTCATTTCCGCGAGCCGCACAAAGCGCAACGACATTAATTAGAGCGTAGGTCGATTTCGGGTTAATTTCATAGGCCTTCTCATAGCTTTCAATCGCTGCTGTCAAATTGTCCATTCTTCTGTGGGCGCCTCCCAGTCCTGCCCAGGCATCGTAATCTTGAGGGTTCAAATCTAGATATTGTTTATACTTATCGATGCCTTCTTTTATGTCTCCGCTTCTTACCGCGGATAGTGCAGCCGCTTTTAAATACCGTTTTTTCGGAGGAGATTGATTTTCCATAGGTCTAGTCCCCTATTTTTTCTGATTCTTTGAGATAATATTGTGCTTTGTTTTTCAAATTAGGGTCGGTGTCGCAAAGCTCCGATAATTCAATATACGTTTCCTGCAATTTTTCTTTGCTGAGGCCTTCGATCTTACTGACGATTTCAAGGTGTTCGATTGCTTGCAGTTGTCCTTTCGGGTCTTCTTTTAAGACCTCTGCCACAGATTTGAAAGATTTAAACAGTTCGAACATCAATTTTGGAGATTTCTTGTTGGTATAATAAAAAGAAGCAAACTTCGCCAACAATTTTGGTGTTTTCATGAGCACGTTTACAAGTTTGCGTTCGTGTAGTCTTCCGGTGTACACATCAACAATTTGTTTAAAAAGAGAATAACTACCTGCATTAAAAATTGCGCCTTTTTCCTGTTCCCCCTTCTGGTCTTTTTGATAGTAGTTTTCTATTTCCGTCGTTATGAACTCTGCAATCTTATTTTTTGCCTTGTTGGCACCCTTTATGTCCATCGAATAATCTATCCATCGTAATTTCTCAACGTCAAACGGCCGTTTGGTGTCTTTATGGCATATCATGATATTCCCTTTATCTTTGATGGCCAACCGGATACCGTATTCTAAAAAGACATTGGGATTGTTGGTTGTGATGTCCGTTATCGTAATATCGGCGGCGCATATCTTCCGCAGTAGTTGACCAAGAATGTCTCCGGCCTGAGCAAGATCCTGCCCGCGTTCACAGTTGATGTAAATATTCTTTTTCTTATACGAATCGTTGACGTCGGTTATGGCCTCTTGGATGATTTGTTCATAGACATCGTCAAAATTTAATTCTAGATTCTTGTTATCAGCCGCAGCCTCTTTGCATCCAGATGCTATTTCTACCAGCCCCCAGCGCTCATCATGGAGTACTTTTAGGGGCTGTCCATTTCGATTAGAAGGAATGATGACAAAACAACTCAATTGTCTCATGCTTGCACCTCCATGGTTGCTACTGCTGCAATAGTTTCAAATCGGGAAACACCTCGTAAATAATGCTGTCGTTGTTTTGTTGTTCTAAACCCCGGCGAACGAAATTTTCGATATCGTCTTTAGCTTTTGAGGCATTTTTAATATCCAAATCGTAGTCAATCATCCTCAACCCTCGGATGTTGAATGGTATCTTTGTCGCTTTTTTTCTTATCAAGACGGTGACGAATTGTCTGAGCGCGTGCCGTACGCCGAGTTCATAGAACACGTTGGGGTTTAGTGTGGTAATATCCACCACGACGACATCGTCTTGAATGATGTGCTCAAGCATGTCCTTGTGAATCCATCCTGCCTTTGTGATTTCATCAGAACGGATACAGTCGAGTTTCAGCCGATTTATGACGACGTCTTTGATGATAAATTCATAAACATCGTCAAAATTTATAACTTCGCCGCCTACATCGATTTTTTCACCAAATGGCATGATTACAAAACAGTTTCTCTTTTTTTTTGAATTCATTTTCTTGCTCCTTCATGAAAAAACAAGATTTGAAAATCATATTCAGCGTATTTAATCTACGGGTAACAGCTTGCTGTGAAAAATTTTAATCATCTCCACCGAAGACTGAACCGCAGGCACTACAGTTATTCGTGCTTTTTTTAGGATGTTCTCGATACGAATGTCCGGATACCTGGCACCTGTTTTTGCAGCGATGATATCATCAGTCAGGCCTCCTGCGCCTGCCACAAAAATCATCTCACGATTCTGAACAACGTTTTGAAGCATTTCTCTTGTTGCAATTTCTCCGCCACCAGCGAAAAACGCAAGAGAGGGACAATGCCTTGACAGCACAGAAATTAGGGAATACATAACGGACGTTTCTTCACCCCAGTGGTCTCCTTCAACTAAGATAAAGTGCGAATGATAGGTCTCCAATCTGTCGTATCCGGCTTTGCCCTTGACGGTTATGCCGATGCAGGGAGCCACAGGACCACCTAATTTGCGTAGTGCATTACCGAACAATCGAAATAGTTCAGCATTGGTTCCGCCCGTAACAACGGTTATTTCTTCATCAATTATGAATTTAGCAAGATGTATGTATATCTTTTTAAGCCGCTCGGCTACTGATCGATCAAGATTTGTAGTCCCTCCGTTAATTATTAGCAAGGCGCGGGGCGCTGAAAGTCCCAAACTTTCTATGATATCATAAATATCAACACTTTTTGGGACCGTAACATGACATGCCTTATTACCGTTCGGAAACTCGACTATTGTTGACCGGGGTCGCATTGGTGTCCTAATAGATATAGATAGGAAATTGTTGTTTGAGGAGGTAGTTTCTCAAAAAGGTAATTTTTTGTCAAGGGTGGAGCCGGCACATAAGCGCTGATGAATGAATGAAACAGAGAGGGGGCTCATCAGATGATGGGAAAATTTTTCACTTTGATGGATCAACCCGCCACAAAACCCCACCAAAAATCAGCGCGTTGCCATCAATCCCTCAAAAGAATATTCGCTTTGAGGCAGAGCTTTGTTTTTCGCATCACTCTTTAGGCTGCATTTAAATAGATCAGATTAAGTCTGCTGGATGCTCATATCAACCGAAGTTGAAAAGGAGCAGCAAGACGTTTTTGGACCCATTGAGGATATAAAGATTTAACGCTACCGTTGAACGAAAAAGCGGATAAAACCTCGCACACTCAACTCAAAAAAACATTAGGGTCAGATGCTTATGGTAACAGATGCCTGCCGAATACTGTCACGCAGTCTAACTCACGAAGAAAGGAGAAAATGATGAGTCATCACATGTCCTATCGGGTTCTATTTAAAATCTGGAGTCTGTATGTGTTCATAATTTCCTTTTGTTTTTTAATGATTGGACTATTATCTTGCGGCCGTGAAACAGTATTTCCTGATCGACCTGAAACCCATCGACTTATTAACGAGTTGCGAGAGTGGCCGGATGAATATTATTGGCTGGTTGCGGCCGGCGTTTCTTCGCGAGTAATGGGTATACCATCAGCTGAAGCACACTTGAGCCTGGTCGAAGAGCAGTGGCCGAATGTAGAAAATCTGGAAACCGCAGAGGCTCTCATCACTTATTTCCATGAAAATGATCTCACCACCATAGCTGAAGCAATCGAAAAGACGCTATCACAAAATAGTGCTTCTGAGCCAACAGGTGAGCCGCACCGGCAGCTGCAAGCAGATGCCATCAAGCGAGGCCATGTTGAGGGCAATTTTCGCTTCTGCAAGCGAACCGGTGTTGATGCCGAACGTACGCATCAAAGAAAACGGTGACCAATACATTGACGGCGGTGTGCGTGAAATCGCACCGCTTAAAATTGCTGTAGACAACGGCGCAAATAAAATCTATGCAATTGTTCTAAGTCCAGAACAGCGGGAACGCAAGGACGAAACATATAGTTTTATCGTAAAGACGCTCCAACGGACCATTAACCTATTTCTTCAGGAAGTCGCCGTCAACGATGTTGGTAAGGCTGTCCTCTATAACAAAGCTATTGTGTACCTGGACAAGGCAAGGAAGGAAGCGGAAACCGTTCTCCCTCCGGATCAAATTAGTGCAATTTTTGACAATCCTGAAAACCCCAACTCTTTTGCCGAAAAAAGATTGATAGAGCTATACTTGATACGTCCAGAAGAGGATTTACCTTCGAGTGGTTTAGAGTTCCGTCCATTTGTCATGCCACAAATGATGGAGATGGGAAGGTCGGCATCGGAAAGGGTATTGAATCAAGGACCGCTTGTGGTTTGAGGAATGTTACAGCATCCGGCAATATCAAAATTACTTTAAGTCTACGGGCTCAGGCATTCATTCATCACACTTTAGACGATTTTGTCCAAAATGATGAACCGACCCATTTTGTGTCCGTCCACTAAAAGACGAAATCGAACCGTTGCCGTCACTCATAAATTCCGAAATAATTTAAGCGCGGTATTTACCTTTTAATTTTATTACTTATGTTTATCTAAAGGGTTATAAAGTACGACATTAGATCATGTGAA